>JBGOVA010000069.1:0-18719 GCA_041477875.1 Micropepsaceae bacterium
CACCGCGTCGGGCATGGCGAAGCCTTTGACTTGGCGGTCGAAGGCGGGGAGCGCTTCGCGGATCGCTTCGATCGCGTAGTCCGGCAGGCAGGTCGAGAGGTCGGTCGCGCGCACCGAGGGTCTGTATGACGGGATGACCGTGCCGAGTTCGGGCGAGGGTCTTGCGGCGATGAAGTCTTCGACGCGTTGGCCGGGGGCGGAATAATCGCCGCCGCCGGCTTCGAAGGCGCGTTCTTCCCAATGGCGCTGGAATTCGATGCCGGCGAGCGGGTGGCCGGGGTAATCGGCGGGCGTGATGCCGACGACGATGCCGGCGTTGGCGTTGCGCTCGTTGCGCGAATACTGGCTCATGCCGTTGGTGACGACGCGCCCGGGCTCGGACGCCGTCGCCACGACCGTGCCGCCGGGGCACATGCAGAAACTGTAGACCGAGCGCCCGTTCGCGCAGTGGTGCACGACCTTGTAGTCGGCGGCGCCGAGGCGCTTGTCGCCCGCGTTCGGGCCGAAGCGCGCGCGGTCGATGAGCGATTGCGGATGTTCTATGCGGAAGCCGATCGAGAAGGGTTTGGCCTCCAGATACACGCCTTCGTCGTGGAGCATCTGGAACGTGTCGCGCGCGCTATGGCCGACGGCGAGGACGACGTGATCGGCCTCGAGCGACGAGCCGTCCGCGAGGATGAGGCCTTCGACGCGCCGTTCACCGGTTGGGGTTTTGCCGATGACGATGCGTTCGACCCGGGTTTGGAAGCGGAATTCGCCGCCCAAGCCTTCGATCGTGGCGCGCATGCGCTCGACCATCGAGACCAGGCGGAAGGTGCCGATGTGCGGCTTCGAGACGTAGAGGATTTCGGGCGGCGCGCCCGCCTTGACGAACTCGGTCAAGACTTTGCGGCCGAGAAAGCGCGGGTCTTTGACCTGGCTGTAGAGCTTGCCGTCGGAGAAGGTGCCTGCCCCGCCCTCGCCGAACTGCGCGTTCGATTCGGGGTTGAGGATGCGCCGGCGCCAGAAGCCGAACGTGTCCTTCGTCCGCTCACGGACGATCTTGCCGCGCTCGAGGATGATGGGGGCCATGCCCATCTACGCAAGGATGAGGGCGGCGAAGAGCCCGCAAGGGCCTGCGCCGATCACGACGGGCCGGCGCGCGGGCGGCTTTGGCGCGTGCGTGACGAAGCGGTAGTCCATGTCCGGCGCTTGGGCGACGTTGCGATCGCGCGCGAAGCGTTTGAGAACGGCCGCCTCGTTCTTCACGGCAACGTCGAGCGTGTAGGTGAGGACGATGGCCGCAGGTTTGCGCGCGTCGACGCCGCGGCGGAAGATTTTGAACTCGATCAGATCACCCGCGCCGACGGCGAGGCGCTTCAACAGCGCGGCGCGCAACGCGTCGTCGTCATGGCCGAGCGGCAGTTTGAGTTCGGTCAGGCGCAGCATACTGGGATCGTCATACGCGAGCGGGGCTCACCCCGGCGCGCCAAGCTTGGCGAGGACCTGCCGGGCGAGGTCGGCCACGTCGATGTTGCCGCTGTCGTCGTAGACAACGTCGAGGATCGCCTGGGCGATCTTGTCTTCGCGCGACTTGGCGCCGGGATCCAGTTCGGCGACCTTGTCGAACACCTTGTTGAGCAGCTTGATGCCCGCGGGTTCGTAGCCAAATGTGTTGTTTGCGGTGAAGTGGGGCATTAACCGACCGTCATTGTCTCGAGTGGGTTGCGTTGCGAGAATGCATCGACTGATACGTAGCGCGGATGAAAGGAGCAACTCCATGCCAAATGCGCGCACCAAAACCGTGGTCTTCATCCCCGGGCGTGGATGACGCCCGCGTCGTGGGATAGTTTTCGCGGGGCGTTCGAGAAGGCGCGCTGCGGGAGAAGCCGCCCGCGGGGCTGGGCGCGCTGTCGGTCGAGCGCATCGTCGCGCCGATGCGGCGCACGCAGCCTTTGCTGATAGCGGTCGGCGAAAAAGATCGCACGGTGACGCCCTATGTCGCGCGTGCGGCCTACAACAGGCAGAAGCGCGCGCGTGCGCCGACGGAATTCAAGCTGTTCCCCGGCCTCTCGCACTTCCTGATCGCGGAACTCGGTTGGGAGGGCGTCGCCCAATACGCGATCGAATGGGCGGCGCGCACCTGACGGGGGAAACGGGCTCCGCGCCTTGGCGAACGCCTCGAATGTGTGGCTTGATGGCGCCGGCACGCCCAATACTGCCCGAGGTGGAACGCAATGCCGGTACTCGATTTTCTCGCGCCCGAGCATATCGCGAGCTATCTGACGCTGACGTTCCTCGAAATCGTGCTGGCCGGCGACAATCTGGTCCTGATCGCCATTCTGGCCGGCAAGCTGCCCGAACGGCAGCGGCCGCTCGGGCGGCAGATCGGGCTCATCGCGGCGGTGGTGACGCGCCTCGGATTGCTCGTCTCGCTGTTCTGGCTCGCGCACCTGGAAGCGCCGATCGCGATCCCGTTGCCCGACGGGGCCGCGCTCAAGGTCACGCCGCGCGAGATCGTGCTCGGCCTCGGCGGCTTGTTCCTGATCTGGAAGTCGCTCGCGGAGATTTGGGCGATCTTCGGCGCGCGCGACACGGCGATCGACCCGAGCAGGGTGCATGTTTGGCGCCATGCCTTCGCGCTGACGATCCTTCAGATTGCGCTCTTCGACATCGTGTTTTCGCTCGACAGCGTGATCGCCGCGATCGGCATCGCGCAGCACGTTCAGGTCATGATCGCCGCGGTCGTCACGGCGGCCTTGGTCATGCTCTTCCTCGTGAACCCGATTTCGAACTTCATCGACCGGTATCCGGTCGTGAAGCTGGTCGCGCTCAACTTCCTGACCCTGGTCGGCTCGCTGCTCGTCGCCGAAGCCTTCGGCTTGATGGTCCCGAGAATTTACTTCTACGAGGCGCTTGGCGTCGCGGTCGCCATTCAGCTCGTCATCCTCTGGCTTCGCGCCCTGTCGCCGCGCGCGGCGCGCGCCCTCGTGATCTTGATGGTTTTGAGCATCGGGGCCGCCGGCGCAGCGCTCTATATGAACAAGGACGCGCTGATGGGCGACCCTGCCCTCGCAACACTGGCCTCCGTCGTGCAGAAAAGCGCGGAGTTCCTGATTCAAGCTTTCAACTGGGCTCGATCGTGGTTATTGGTCGCCTAGCGCAAAATTGAAACCGAAGGAAACGTCATGGCGATCGATTTTGAAATTCCGGCGGAGGCGAAGGCCATCCGCGAGAAGGTGCGCCAGTGGGTGCACGACGAGTGCGTGCCGGCGGAGAAGAAGTTGCTGGCGGGCGCCGACTACAAGGCGACGCTGGGCGAGCTGCGCAAGAAGGCGCGCGCGCAGGGGCTGTGGTGTCCGTTCATCCCGAAGAAGCATGGCGGCATGGGGCTTGGGCCGCTCGCCAACGCGCTGGTGCAGATGGAGTTGGGGGAGAGTTATGTCGGCGCCTTGTCGATGAACACGCAAGGCCCCGACGACGCGACGATGCTGACGCTGCTCGAGCACGGGACGGAGTTTCAGAAGGAGAAGTTTTTGAAGCCGCTGCTCAACGGCGAAAAGCGCATCTGTTATTCGATGACGGAGAAGGCCGCGGGCGCGGATGCGACCGGCATGCAGACGCGGGCGGAGAAGTCCGGCAACGACAAATATGTGCTGAACGGCGAGAAGTGGTTTTCAAGTGCGGCGAGCGTCGCGGACATCGCGCTCGTCATGGCCAAGACCGATCCGGACGCGCCGCGCCATCAGCAGTTCTCGACCTTCCTCGTCGAGCTGCCCAACCCCGGCTACAACATCAAACGCAACATTGCGACCATGGCGCTCGAAGGGCCGCTGTCGCACATTTTGGGCGGCGGGCATGCGGAGGTGGAGATCAAGAACCTCGAAGTGCCGGCGGAGAATCTACTTGGCGGCGAAGGCAAGGGCTTCAGCATGGGCCAGCATCGCCTGGCCTACGGACGGCTGCGTCACGGCATGCACAACGTCGCGATGGCGCAACGCGCGCTCGATATGGCGGTCGCGCATGTCACGACGCGCACGACGTTCGGCAAAAAGCTCGACGAGCGCCAGGCTGTGCAGTTCATGCTGGCCGACTGCGCGAGCGAACTCTACATCGCGCGGCTGATGCTGCTGCACATCGCCTACAAGGCCGAGAAGGGCCTGGATCTGCGCCAGGAGAACGGGATCGCGAAGGTGTTCCTGGCGCATATGGTGCACAAGGTCGTCGATACGGCGATCCAGCTGCACGGCGCGCTCGGCTACAGCCGCGATACGCCGCTCGCCGCGTGGTACACGCATATCCGCTCGCAGCGTTTGGTCGACGGGCCCGACGAAGTCCATCGCTGGACGACGGGGCGCAACGTGATCAAGGCGTTCAAGGCGCACGGTACGACGGCGTCGGCGGCGGGCGGGGATTTGATTTAGACCGCCCGCCTTCGTCCAGCCAATTGCCTAACCGCGGTCCGGCAGGAGTTTCGAGTTGCGCAGCAGGGCCGCGGAAATCAATGCGATGATGAGGCCGACGGGGAAAATCTCCACGAAAGTCATCGGCAGGCGGAAGAGCGGGTTGGCGTACTGCTCTTTCAGCGTCTTCATTTCGGCGATCACGGCGTCGAGGGCGGGGCCGGTCACGCCGGCCGCCCGCTTCGCCTCGATCACGGCGTTCGTGTAGGTGTCCATGTAGGCGTAGTTCGTGAGGGCAGAATAGACCTCCCACGTCGCCACGTAGGCGAGACTCGCGACCGTGGCGATCGCGAGCCCCATGCCGAAGGCCGGCAGGAATTTGATCACGCCGCCCAGGTCGCGGTCACGGTAGCGCTTCACCCCGAAGAAGATCATGGACAAGGCCACGATCATGATCAGGTAACCGAGGAACACGGACGATTGGCTGCCCGCGTCGTGCGCGAGAGTGAAGGCGGCGATCATGCCGGCGATGATGACGACGCCCGAGAGCGTGCCGAAGACGAGTGCGGTTCTGATCATAGTTGTGCCCTATCCCCGATCCTCGTCTTCCGGTTGCCAAAGCTGGATCGGGTTGCCCTCCGGATCGACGAGTTTGGCGAAGCGGCCGTTCGGGTAGGTCTCCGGGTCGATCTCCACGGTCACGCCGTTCGCCCGCAATTGCGCCGCCATCTTGTCCAGATCGCGCACGCGGAAATTGATCATCCATTGCAGGCGCATGTCGCCGAAATAGGTCGTGTCCTGCTTGAACGGCTCAAAGACGGTCGTTCCCGCCTCCTGGCGCCAGGGCGTCGCGCCGTAGTCCTGCGGCGTCATCGTGACGCCGAGATTGTCGGCGTACCATTGGGCGACTGCTTTCGGGTCTTTCGCCCGAAAGAAGAAGCCGCCGATTCCAAGAACGCGTTCCATCGCCTTTTCTCCCTTCAGCTCGATACCCATCGCATTCGCCTGAGCGAGCGTCCCCGCTCCGGCCGCCAATCCAAGCGCCGCGCGGCGCGTGAAATCTTCCGCTTGCATCATTCCGTCCACTCCGTCTGCGTCTTTCCCGGCTCCGCGTTGGGGCAAGGTCACCTCCTCGTCGGTGAGGGTGTTCGGATACGTCAGAACGGACGAATTGGATATCGTACGAAAGGGTGAAACGGCCGGATTCAGCCGTTCGGAAGGCACGTCAGGGCACGATGCTGAGCTCCCGCGCCTTTTGGACGGCTTGCGTGCGACGCTCGACTTCGAGTTTTGCGAACAGGTTCGCGATGTGGGTTTTCACCGTGTTGGGCGAGATCTCGAGGCTGCGGGCGATCTCCTTGTTCGAGCGGCCGGCGGCGAGGAGTTCGAGGACGCCGAGCTCTCGGTCAGTGACGCCGAGTGACTTGAGGGCCGCCAAATTTCTCTCAAACGCTGGGGCTACGGTTTTCGGCGTCAGGCGGTGACCGACCCAGACCCCGAGCGCGGTGAAGCCGAGCGCGATCAGAGCGATGTAGATCTCCGGGGCGAAGGCGCGGGCGAGATACTTGTATTCTAGCCATTGCAGCACGAACGCCCCGCCCGCCAGGACCAGGGCGTAGATCGCGATGGGTTTGAGCATGTCTCGTGTCATCGAGAGTTTTCCCATGCGGTCGGCGCCTGGCGAATGGCTAGAGGCTTGGCGATCACGGGTTGATCCTCCTCAAGCGCTACTGCCGACTACCTCGGAACAAGAGATACCCAAAGAGCAACATGTACGTGATGAACCACCATAGCCCCATCTCGACTACATCGACGGGTCGACCGCTAAGGCGCAACCCTATCGCCACGAATGATCCGCCGAAGGCTGAGCACGCCACGACTAGATTGACCTTTGCTAGAGGGCTCGCGTGTTTCAACATGTTTTTGCCTCCCTCAAGCGGCGGTGCGCGCCTTCGGGCGGCGCAGGTCGGCCGCGAGGCCTTCGCCCATCAGGTCGATGAAGTTCTCCGCATAGAAGCGCTCGCGCGCGATGGGCGACAGGCCGACGAGACTGTCGTCGAAGCGCTTCACCGGGTTGCGGCCGCCTTCGACGTGGGGGAAGTCGGAGGAGAAGAGGCACACCTCCTCGCCCGAATTGGCGATGATCCAGCCGGCGTCTTCATGGGGATAGGGCGTCACGCGCACTTGGCGCTTTACGAACTCGCTCGGCTTCATCGAGAGTTTCTGCAGGCGCTCCTCACCTTTGTAGAACGCGCCGTAGCCCGCATCCATGTAGCGCATCCAGCTCGGCAGCCATGAAGCGCCGAGTTCGATCGCGCCGAATTTGAGGCGCGGGAAGCGGTCGAGCACACCGTCGAAAATCAGCGCGGCCAAGGTCAGCATCACCGAATGGGGGATGGCCATGAAGCTGACGGAGGTGAAGTTTTCCTCGCCGCCGTGGAAGTCCTTCACCTTCGGCAGACCGTTGGTGAAGTAGTCGGGATTCAGTTTCTCCTCGCCGCCGACATGGAAGGCGATGGGAAGGCCCGCCTCCTCAGCCATCGCCCAAATGGGATCGAACGCGATGTGGCTCGGCGAATGACCGTTCGGGCAGCGCGACGGGATGAGCAACGCCTTCAATCCCAGATCGATCGCCTCGTGCGCCGTGGCTCGCGCACGCTCGGAATCGGCGAGGGGCACGTAACCGGTGCCGAGGAAGCGGCGGTCGACCGAACAGAATGCGGTCATCATGCGGTTGTGTGCTTGCGCCGTGGCATAGGCGAGATCGAGTTCGTGCGATTGGTCGAGGCCGAAATTGCCGAGGCACCAGGTGGTGAAAACGAGCTGGCTCGAGAAGCCCAGCAGGTCGAGCGCGCGTGGGCGGTCCGCACGTTCGAACGCGCCCAGCGCTTCGTAGTTCTTGCGCAGGAGGATGTTCTCCTCGGCGCCGGCGCGGAATTCCGGATTGCTTTGCTTGAAGCGCGCGGCCTTCACCCATTTGCCGTCGCGCGGCCAGGCTTTCAGTTTCGGCAGGTCGTCATAGCGCGCGCGAAATTTCGGGTCGATGAAGGTGTCCAGGCAATCCGCCAACTCCATCAGATGCGAGTCGGCATCGTGGACGATGCGGTTCGCGACGTAGGGCATGGGCGGGCCTCCCGGGTTCTGTTTCGGGAATGATCGCGGAGCATGCCCTTTCCTGCAAGGGGAGAAGGGAGAGCGGAGGCGTGATTTGTGCGCCGGCGGAATTCGGTTAGGCTCACCTTCAAAAGATATTGGAGGAAATGGCATGGTTTGGAATTTCGGCGACATCATCGATGCCGTGGCGAAGGTCGTGCCTCCCGAGGCGCCGGCGCTGATCCATGGCGACCGGGTTACCAACTGGCGCGACTTTCACGCGCGCACGAACGCGCTGGCGCGGGGGTTGATCGCGGCTGGCCATCAGCCGGACGACAAGCTTGCCATCCTGATCCGCAACCGGCCGGAATACATGGAGGCGACCATCGCCTCGTTCACAGGGCGGTTCGTCCATGTGAACGTGAACTATCGTTACAAGGCGGACGAACTCGCCTACATCTTCGACAATTCCGATGCGCGCATCGTCGTCTACGGCAGCGAATTTGCGCCGATCGTCGCCTCGATCAAGGACCGCCTTCCCGGTGTGCGCACGTGGCTGCAGGTCGAGGTCGATCGCACGCCCCTGCCCGCCTTCGCCATGGACTACGAAGCCTTCATCGCGCGCGAGAGCGGCGCCGATTTGGCGATCACACGCTCACCCGACGATTTGTTCTTTCTCTATACCGGCGGCACGACGGGCATGCCGAAGGGCGTGATGTGGCGGCACGGCGACTTGCGCCAGACGCAGCTCAACCCGGCGCTGATGGCGAAAGTGCCGACGAATATCGCCGAGCATGCCGAGATCGTGCGCGAACAGGGGCCGGGCAACCGCTTCATTCCGGCCTGTCCGCAGATGCACGGCACAGGATTGTTGACCTCGTTCGCGGCGCTCCTCATGGGCGGGTGCGTGATCACGCTCGACGCGCCGAGCTTCGAACCGGTCGAATTGTGGGACGTCACCGCACGCCACAAGGGCCAACAGATCGCGATCGTGGGCGACGCGTTCGCCAAGCCGATGTTGCGTGCGCTCGACGAGAACCCCGGGCGGTGGGACTTGTCGT
Source organism: Micropepsaceae bacterium (assembly GCA_041477875.1). Classification (GTDB taxonomy): domain Bacteria; phylum Pseudomonadota; class Alphaproteobacteria; order Micropepsales; family Micropepsaceae; genus SZUA-430. The sequence continues at coordinate 8,537 of JBGOVA010000069.1, forward strand.
CGCTGGTGATGATCATCTCCTCGGGCGTCATGTGGAGCCAGGAGGTGAAGCACGGGCTGCTCGGCCACATTCCGCAGGTGGCGCTGCTCGATTCGTTCGGGTCGTCGGAAGCGGTCGGGTTTGCGCTCTCCGCGACGACGAAGGACGGCGAAGTGCCGACCGCGAAGTTCATGATGGGCACCGATGTCGCGGTGTTCACGACGGACCACAAGCCCGTCGCGCCGGGATCGACGGTGCCCGGATTCATCGCGCGCGGCGGCAATATTCCCGTCGGTTATTGGAAGGATCCGGAAAAGACCGCCAAAACGTTTCCCGTGATCGACGGCCAGCGCTGGTCGATCCCCGGCGACTATTGCTTACTGCACGAAGACGGGTCGATCACCTTGCTCGGACGCGGCAGCGTCTGCATCAACACCGCGGGCGAGAAGGTTTATCCGGAGGAAGTCGAAGAGGTGTTGAAGCAGCACGCAGCAGTCGAGGATGCGCTGGTCGTCGGCGTACCGGATGAGAAATGGGGCAGCGCGGTGACGGGTGTCGTCGAGATCGCGCCCGGCGCGCGGTTCGACGAGGAGGCCTTGCGCAAACACGTGCGTGCAGCCCTTGCCGGCTACAAGACGCCCAAGCGCATCGTCGCGATCGAACGCTTGTTCCGCGCGCCGAACGGCAAGGCCGACTACGCCGCGACGACCGCCTACGCCAAGAGCCGGCTGGGGATCGCGTGAGCGAGGTCGTCGAGCGAGCGAAGGCATTCGCGGCCGAACACGTGGCGCCGAATGCGGCGCGGTGGGCGCGCGAAGGGCGCATGGCGGTCGACGCGCTGAAGGCGGCGGCGGACCAAGGACTGCTCGCGTTCCAAACGTCGCGCGAGTGGGGCGGGAGCGAGATCGGGTTTCACGAGAAGCTTCGTTTGCTGGAGGTGCTGTCGCGGCATTCCTACGACTTCGCGTTCAGCTTGACGAACACCGCGGGATGCGCGGCGCGCATTGCGCAAGAAATGCCGCGCGCAGTCGCCGAGCGTTATGTTCCCGCAATGCTCAAGGGCGAACGCTTCGGCGGCAGCGCGCTCAGCGAGCCGGGCGCCGGCAGCGACTTCGCGGCGATCAAAACGCGCGCGGTCAAGGACGGCGACGATTGGGTGCTGAACGGCGAAAAGGGCTGGATCACCAACGCAGCGTTCGGCGACGTGTTCATTGCCTATGCGCAGACGGATCCCGCCCAAGGCTGGCGCGGCATCGGGAGTTTTCTGGTCGACGGGCGACGCGAAGGCTTTGCGCGCACGGCGCCGGAGGCTCTTGCCGGCGGCGGGGTGATCGGCGCGGGCGGGTTCACGCTCAAGAATTACCGCGTGCGTGCGGACGAAATCGTTTCACCGCCGGGGCAAGCGTTCCGTCGCGCGATGTCGGGCGTCAATCAGGCGCGCACATATGTCGCCGCGATGTGCTGCGCGATGGTCGATGCGTGTCTTGAGACGGCGATCGCCTACGGCAAAGATCGGCACGCGTTCGGTTCGCCGCTCAGCGCGAAGCAAGGGTGGCGCTGGATGGCGGCCGACATTGCGACGGATGTCGAAGCCGGGCGTCTGCTCGCGGCGAAGGCGGCGGATTTGATCGAGCGGCGAGAAGACGCGGCGCTCGCCTCCGCGCATGCCAAGAAGTTCGCGACGCGCATGGCGGTCGGGCGCATTTCGGACGCGTGTCAGTTGATGGGAGCTGCCGGATTGCGCGAGGAGCATCCGTTCTTGCGGCACCTCGCTTCGGCGCGGGTCGCGAGCTACACCGACGGTTCTACCGAGATGCAGAACGAACGGATCGCCGCGATCGTGATCGGTTAGAGGCGGAAACCTACGCGCAGGCCCGCAGTCTCGAGGCCTTCGTTGTGCTCTTCGATGCCGGCGTTCGAGATGTGATCGGCGTAGAGCGAGAGCGACGTCGTGTCCGTCAACATCACGCCGAGCGACGCTTCAACGTGGAAGAGAACGCGGCTGCCCAGCTCCTTGCGATCGGGGTCCGTCGTGTCGACCTTGCCGTTGTGGACCGAACCGCCGCCGCCCAATTCGAAGAACCACGAGTCCGAAATCGGGCCGCCGTAGACCAGGCCGATATAGGCTTGGCTCGTGTCGCCGTTCAAATTCACGGTCCCGCCGATGGTCGGACGCAATTGCCAAGAGCCGCTCGTCCAGCTGTTGAAGAACAGCTCGGCGTTGAGATCCACGCCGTCTTCCTTCTGGCCTAAAGGATCGTGCGCCAACACGCCGAAGCGAATTTCCGAAACACCTGCTTGAGACGCAAATGCCGTGAGGGCCGACGCTGCAATCGACAGCGCACAGCCGAGAAGCCAATTTCGCACCAGCTGGTCCCCGCTCGTAACAACAGTTTACGCAATCTGAAGTATAGTGTGACCGATTCCGCGCCCAGGTGGCAAGCGAGGAGCGTCCGGTTTCGTAAGGAGCCTATTCTCGGGGACCGAACTGATCGGCCATGAAGGCTTCTATTCCTTCGATTTGCGCGACCCAGTGGTGGCGGGTCACGCCGAATACGGAACGCGACGGTTTGGTGAACCCGGGGTCGGCGAAGGCGCCGACGGCGACGCCGACAATCTCGGATTCGGCCGACACGTCCCAGTAAACCGAAGAGCCGCATCTGGGGCAGAACCGGAAGGTGATGCGCCCGCCGCGTTCGGTCGCGCGGGAGAATTCGCGCGCCTCGCCTTCGATCGACAGGAGAGCGGCGCGAGGGAAATACGCGTTGTCGCCGAATACACTGCCGGTGCGCCGCTGGCATTGCTGGCAGTGGCAGGTGACGACGCGATTGGGTTCGCCTCTCACGCGAAGGCGCAAGCCGCCGCAGCAACACATCGCTGTCCGTTCCATGGCTTCTTTCCCTCAGTCGGCTTTCAGTTCGGTCAGGCGATCGACTTTCCTCAGTTCGGGGAACCAATAAGCCCAAAGGGCCACGATGCCCAATGTGCCAAGGCCGCCGACCACCACGGCAGGCACCGTGCCCCACCAGCGGGCGGTGACGCCGGATTCGAACTCGCCCAGTTCGTTCGACGCGCCGATGAAGAGCATGCTCACCGCGCTGACCCGGCCGCGCATGTGGTCGGGCGTCGTCAGCTGGGTCAGCGAATGGCGCACGTTTACACTGACCATGTCGGATGCGCCTAAGACAATTAGCGCGAGAAGCGAAAGCAAGAAGCTCTGCGACAGGCCAAAGACGATTGTTGCAATGCCGAAAAGGGCGACGCAGAGGAACATTTTCCAACCGGCGCTGCGGGTCATCGGCCAGATGCCCAAGGCGAGCGACGTCACCGCCGCACCAAACGCGGGGCCGGCGCGCAGCCAACCCAGGCCGTCGGGGCCGACGTGCAAAATGTCCTTGGCGTAGATGGGGAGAAGGCCCGTGGCGCCGCCGAGCAGAACCGCGAACAGGTCAAGCGAGATCGCGCCGAACAGGATCCGTTTGTTGCGGACATAGGCGATGCCGGCGAGCAGGCGATCGAGCGCCCTGCCTTCGGCGCCTTCGCGCTTGGGCGTCGTAACGCGGATCGCGAAGAGGCCGATCACCACCAATGCAAACAACGCGGCGGAGAGCGCGTAAGCCAACATTGCGCCCAACGCCAGCGCTGCGCCGCCGAGCGCCGGTCCCGAAATCACCGCGACCTGAAACGTCGACGAACTCCACGCGATCGCTTGCGGCAAATCCTGTTGCGGCACGAGTTGCGGCAGCAGCGACTGGCCGGCCGGACCTGAGAATGCGCGCGCGATGCCGAAGAGAATCAGCACCGCGTAAAAGGCCGTCGGGTTCGTGACATTCCAATAGCTGAGGCAGAGGAACAGCGCGGCGCACACGCCCGACACCAAATAGGCGAGCGCGAGGATGACGCGCCGCTCATAGCGGTCGGCGACATCGCCGGCGTAAAGCGTCAAGGCGAACATCGGGCCGAACTGCGCAAGGCCCACGAAGCCCAGCGCCAAGGGATCGCGCGTGATCTCATAAACCTGCCAACCGACGGCCACGGACATGACCTGCATGGCCGCGGTCGAGAAGAACCTGCTGATCAGGAAGAGGAGGTAGTTGCGGGAGAGAATGGCCGGAACTCTGGAGGTGTAAGACTATTTCTTCTTGAGGCTTGCGACGAAGGCGCGGACGGCGGCGGTGATCACGACCGCGACCGCCAGCACGCCGATCACCACCCATGAACCGAAATCGAAACGCTTGCCGACTTCCAGGTAGCGCGCCAACCCGAAGCCGCCAAACGAGACGACGACGAAGACCGCGCCGATCTTCAGCGTGCTGATGAACTTGGCGCGCGGCGTGTCGGCCTCCGACATTGCGTCAACTCGTTCGCGGCGGCGTCAGCGCGGCGAACACAAGACCGGCGACGAGCCCTGCGGCCATCTGCGCGGCCAAGCCCATGGTGCCGCGCGCGCCGAAGATGCCGACGGTCCCAAGCGACATCTTGAGCGCGGTGAACATCACGAAAATGGCGACGGCGCCCGCGACGGCAAACACCACCGTGCGCAGGCCGACGAACCTCGCGACGAGGCCCGCGACCAGGAAGGCGACCAGAAGCGCGATGGTGGTTATCTCGCCATAGGCGGGCTGGATCGATTCCATGCTGATGAGATCGTGCGTGATCCAGTTCACGCGATCGGCCATGGGGATCGCCACGGGGTCCGTGCCTTCGATCTGCGCGGCCGCCTGCGACCAGGCCTCCTGCACGAACAAGGAATGGGCGAGCGAGCCCAGCACCACCATCACGACGGCGGCGACGACAAAAGCAACAATCCTGCGCACCATTGGAGCCTCCCCTGCTCAGCCATTTTCTTATGCCCCGAAATAGGGTCAGATGTCTCCATCCTATAAAGAGACCGGGGAGAAGACGAATGCGCGCTGGCTTGAAGGTTGTGGCCGTCGCTTTGGCGATGACGGTGCCCGGCGGGGCGCTGGCCGACGTCGCGCCGGATTCGGTGCGGCCGCCTCCTCCGCCGCCCGCGCCGGCGAAGGTCGTGAAGGCGGGGTACAAAGTCACCGAAGTCGCCGCGGGTCTCGACCATCCGTGGTCGATGGCCTTCCTGCCCGACGGATCGATGCTGGTCACCGAGCGCGCGGGACGCTTGCGCCTCATCAAGGACGGCAAGCTTCAGGCGCCGCCCATCGGCGGCGTGCCGGCGGTGCACACGGGCAGCCAGGCCGGGCTCTTCGACGTCGTGCTGCATCCGAACTATGCGCAGAACAGCATTGTCTACCTGACGTATGCCGCCGGAACGGACCAGGCGAACGCCACGAATGTCGCGCGAGCGCAGTTCGACGGCGGCGCGCTCAAGGACCTGAAGGTCATCTTCACGGCGACGCCGGCGAAGGACACCAACAATCACTACGGCGCGCGCATGGCGTTCCTCGCCGACGGCACGTTCGCGCTCACGATCGGCGACGGCTTCGAATATCGAGAGAAGGCGCAGGATCTCACCAGCGATCTCGGCAAGATCGTGCGCCTCAACGAGGACGGCAGCGTGCCGCAGGACAATCCGTTCGTCGCCAGCGCCGGTCCGAACAACCGCCATGAGGTCTTGTCGCTCGGTCACCGCAACGAGCAGGGGCTTGTGTTCGACAGCCTGTCGGGGCGCCTCTACGAGACCGAGCACGGGCCGCGCGGCGGCGATGAACTGAACATCATCGAACCGGGCATGAATTACGGCTGGCCGATCATCACCTACGGCATGGATTATTCGGGCGCTTACGTCTCGCCCTACACGGCATGGAAAGGCTTGGTGCAGCCGGTCATCCAATGGACGCCGTCGATCGCGCCGTCGGGGCTTGCCATCTATCGCGGCGACAAGTTTCCGGCGTGGCAGGGCGATCTGTTCGTGGGCGCCCTCGCGTTCAAGCATTTGCGCCGCGTCGACCTCGACGAGGCCGGCAATGTGGTGGGGCAGGAAGAGTTGCTGAACGATCTCGGGGCACGGATTCGCGATGTGCGCGCGAGCCCAGACGGCTATCTCTATGTCACGACGGATGATTCAAATGGGCGCGTGCTCAAGATCGAACCTGCACCGTAGAGGTATGTGATGGCGGGTCTAAGGATATCTCGCCTGTCGGGCGCGCTGGGTGCGGAAGTGCGCGGCATCGACGTGTCGCGACGCCTGCCGGACGCGCAGCTTTCGGAGTTGCGAAGAGCGCTGATCGACCACTTGGTGGTGAGCGTGCCGGATCAGGCGATGTCGCTCGACGATCTTGAGCGGTTGACCGATCAGTTGGGCGGACGGGCGGTCACGCCGTTCGTCAAGCCGATGCCGGAGCGGCCATACGTCATCCGCGTGGTGAAGGAGCGCGAGGACAAGCTCAACTTCGCCAACGCGTGGCATTCCGACCTTTCGTATTTGCCCGAGCCGCCGAGCTTCACCTTGCTCTATGCGCATGACGTTCCCGATTTTGGCGGCGACACGCTGTTTCAGAATCAATATCTCGCCTACGAGACGTTGTCGGACGGATTGAAAGCGACGTTGCGGGGATTGCGCGCGGTGCATTCGGCGGGGCCGGCTTACGGCACGGGCGGGTATCTCGACCGGGTGAAACATCAAATGTCGACGGCGATCGCGCCGTCCGACGAGGCGTTTCGCGAATGCGTGCATCCGGCCGTCATCCGACATCCGGAGAGCGGGCACGCGGCGCTCTATCTGAACGCCGTCTATACGCAGCGGTTCGAAGGCTGGTCGCCGGCGGATTCCCAGGCGCTGCTGCAGCATCTCTATCGCCACGCGACGAACGAGAACCTGACCTGCCGCGTGCGCTGGGCGAAAGGTACGCTGACGATCTGGGACAATCGCGCGACGCAGCACAACGCGCTCAACGACTATGCCGGTCAGCGGCGCGAGATGTTCCGCACCAGCGTCGCAGGCGCCGCGCCCAAGGCTGCGTGACGGGACTCATGGACTATTTCCTGCTGCTTGTGGGGTTCGTGACAGGCGCTGCATTTGTCTTGGTGCTGCGCGGACGCAAAGTTTCAAAACCTGCAAGCGTCCCCGCGCCGGCGCGGCCGGACGCGGTTGCGGCACCCGTCGTCGAGCCTCAGCCCGAAACGCCACCCGAGCCTTTGAGCGCGAAGCTTCATCGCTTGAGTCAGCCGCTCGAATCCTTCGGCGACAACACGGCGCATCCGCGCGAACTCGCCGACCGCGCCGAGTTCACCGATGCGGTCGCGCTGTTCTGCCAGAACGACGTTTCAACCGATATCGTGGCGCAGTATGCGCTGGGCGCGAATTGGACGTTGTCGTGCGCGGCGTTTGCGGCACTCGGCAAGCGCGCCGACGGGGGCAAGGTCGTGCAGCAAATCGTCGCCAATTTCGGCCGCCTCCGGCCGTGGGCGATGCATTATGCGTTAGAGTATTTTCTCGCACTTAGGAAGCGGCAGCCGGCGGGCGCTCCGGCTGCATCGGCGCAAGAGTGGTGGGCGGAGAATCTCATCATTCCGGGACTGTTCCGGAATTACTTCACCAGGCTTCAGGAATTGGGCGATCAGGCGAAGTTCGGCGGGGTGGTGAACGCGTCCTATGCATCCGAGCCGGGCCAGATCGAGGGGTTCTTGAAGAGCCTCGATCATCCGTTCGCGACGTCGCTGATCGCGGACTTGCGCAGTGCGCGCTCCGCGAAGATCGACACCAGCTATCTTGAAGGGTTCGGGCGGTTCTGGACGACAACGCCGCAAGACGAGCCGTTGGTCGAGCCCGACGAATGGCGCGACCTTCTCAATGCCGCGGAGAATGCGCTGGCGCAGTCGCCGGCACGGTCGCTTCTGGTTCGCGGCGAGGCGAAGGTTGGCAAGAGCGCGTTCTTGCGGCTTCTCGGCGAGCGGCTTCTCAAAAAGGGGTGGACGATCTTCGAGGCCGGCGGGCCGGAACTCCAGGCTGGGCAAGCTTACATCGGTCAGCTCGAAGAACGCGTGCGACGGATGGCGGCCGAGTTGTCTTCGGACAAGCGTGCCTTGTGGTACGTGCCCGACATCTTGCAGATCGCGGTCAGCGGCACGCATCATGGACAGACGGCGAGCATTCTCGACCAGGTTCTGCCGGCGATCGTTTCGGGCCGGTTGATCATCGTGAGCGAGGCGTCGCCGACGCGGACGACTCAGTTGCTTCAGCTGCGGCCCAATCTTAAAGGCGTGTTCGAGATCGTTGCCATCAGTGCGCTGCCCGAGGATCGCGCGTTGCGGCTGATTCAAACATATCTCGAGAAGCTTGGGCAAAAGTCGGGCGTCACGTTCGAGCCGGGCGCGGGCCAGATGGCGATGCAGCTCGCGCGCCAATATCTGAGTTCGTCGCAGTTGCCGGGTATCGTTCTCGACCTGCTGAAGCTGACATTCAATCGCCGCGTCAGCGAGGCCGCCAAGAAGATCGTGCCCGCCGACATCGTGTTGACGCTCTCGCAGGTCACGGGCCTGCCGGTCGCCATCCTCGACAGCAAGGAGCGCGTCGAACTCGACAGCGTGCATCGCTTTTTCGGCGAGCGCGTGATGGGTCAGGCCGAGGCCGTGAAGACCGTCGTCGATCGCATCGCGATGCTGAAGGCGGGGCTGACCGATCCGGGGAAGCCGATCGGCGTATTCCTGTTTGCCGGACCCACGGGCACGGGCAAGACGGAGCTTGCGAAGACGCTGGCGGCGTTTCTGTTCGGTTCGGGGGACCGTTTGATCCGGCTCGACATGAGCGAACTCAAGACGCCGGAGTCGCTGAGCAAAATCATCGGCGAGCCCGGCGTCGGGCAATCGGCGGAGTCGCTGATCAACCGGGTGCGCAAGCAACCCTTCTCTGTCGTGCTGCTCGACGAATTCGAGAAGGCTCACGTGAACGTCTGGGACTTGTTTCTGCAGGTGTTCGACGACGGGCGGCTCAGCGATGCGGCGGGGAACGTCGCCGACTTCCGGCACTGCATCATCATCCTGACGTCGAATTTGGGCGCGACGGCGCATCAAGGCTCGGGCGGGCTCGGCTTCGGCGCCAAGGCCGCCTCGTTCTCGTCCGATCAAATCATGCGGGCGATCAGCCAGGCGTTCCGGCCGGAGTTCATCAACCGGCTCGACAACGTCATCGTGTTTCAGCCGCTGAAGCGCGAGCTCATGAAACAGATCCTGCAGAAGGAATTGCGGCAAGTGCTCGACCGCCGCGGCTTGCGCAATCGCGAATGGGCCGTCGAATGGGAGAGCTCGGCGCTGGAATTCCTGCTGGACAAGGGCTTCACCGTCGAGCTCGGCGCGCGGCCGCTGAAGCGCGCGATCGATCAATATGTGCTCGCGCCGCTGGCCGCCACGATCGTCGAGCACCGGTTTCCGGAAGGCGATCAATTCTTGTTCGTGCGCAGCGACGGAAAAGGCATTCAGGTCGAGTTCGTCGATCCGGACTCCGAGCACGCCGGCACGTCGCAACGCGGCGTGGCGTCAGCTTCCGCCCTGCCGGCCCTTGAGGAAATCATCCTGAGTGCCAACGGCACGAGCGAGGAGCGCGCCGCCGTCGAGGCGGGGTTCCGCCAGACCAAAGAGCGCATCGGCGGCGCGGAATGGGAAGCGCTTGCAGCGCAATTCGCCGACCAAATGGCGGATCCTTCCATCTGGTCGCGGCCGGACAGGTATGAGGTGTTGTCGCGCTATGCGCTGATGGATCGCGTGAAAGCGGCGTTCAAGACTGCGGACTCATTGCGCGAACGCCTGGACAAGAGCCGGAACAAGAACGGCGGCTATTCGCCGGAAGTCATGGGACGGCTGGCACGGCAAGTTCTTGTCGTCCGCAACGGCGTCGGCGACGCCTTGACGAATGCGCCCGTCGAATGTGCGGTGACCGTGGAGGCCGCGCTCGAGGGCTCGGGCGAAACGACCGAAGGGCGGATGTGGTCGACGCAGATCTTGCAGATGTACAAAGCATGGGCGGCCAAACGCGGCATGCAGGTGGTCGAGTACGCGTCCGGCGATGCGGGCCCGATCCTGGCCATTTCCGGGTTCGGCGCGCACGGCTGTCTTGTCCACGAGGTCGGGCTGCACGTACTCGAACCGCCCGAGGGCGAAGACGCGGCGGCGCGCCTGATCGCGCGGGTCCGCGTCGCGCCGGCGCCGTTGGGCGATCTGCCCGCCGCGACCGCGGCCAAGGTTTTGAGCGGGGCCTTGAGCAAACTGGCGCCTTCGAACACAGTCGTCCCCC
>JBGOVA010000086.1:0-17088 GCA_041477875.1 Micropepsaceae bacterium
CGAAGGTGCTCGACAGGTGGTCGAAGCGTTCCTCCGCGGCGGTCAGGTCGAGGTCCTCGTTTTCTTCGACGAGCGGGCAGACCCAGAAGACGCGGTCGCCTTGTTTGATCGCGCGCTCGGTGGCGTCGATGACCTCCTCGAGGCGGGTCAACGGGATCGCGCGCGTCGTGATGGGCTTTCGGCCGGCGGGCTTCTCGGTCAGGCGCGACATGTCCATGTCGCCGTAGGCCGTGAGCGCCAGCGTGCGCGGGATCGGCGTTGCGGTCATCACCAGAATGTCGGCGGGCTGATCGCCTTTGCCCGACAGCGCCAGGCGCTGATGCACGCCGAAGCGATGCTGTTCGTCGACGACGACCACGCCAAGGTCGTCGAACACGACGGTTTCCGTGATCAGAGCGTGCGTGCCGATCAGGATTTTCAGTTCGCCCGATTTGAGGTTTTCGAGGATCGCGTCGCGCTCGCGGCCGCGTTCGCGACCGGTCAGGAGGGCAAGCGAGACGCCGGCGGACTCCGCCAAGGGCGCCAGGACGGCGGCGTGCTGGCGCGCGAGGACCTCGGTCGGCGCCATCAACGCGGCCTGCGCGCCGCTTTCGATGGCGCTCAGCATGGCGAGGAAAGCGACCAAAGTCTTTCCGGCGCCGACGTCGCCCTGAAGCAGGCGCAGCATGCGCTGAGGCATCGCCATGTCGGCATCGATCTCGGCGAGTGCGGCGACTTGCGAATTCGTGAGTTTGAAGGGCAGCGTAGCGATCGCCTTCGCGCGAAGGCGGCCGTCGCCCTTAAGGGCGCGGCCCTTGACGCGGCGCATGCGGGCGCGGGCAAGGCTTAGCGCGAGCTGGCTTGCGAGGAGCTCGTCGTAGGCAAGGCGTTTGCGCTCCGGCGTGTTCGGTTCGAGGTCGGCCGCGGATTGCGGAGCGTGCAATTTCTTCAGGGCCGCGTGCCAGGGCGGCCAGGCTTGTTTGCGGAGCCAGGCTTCGTCTTGCCACTCGGGCAGGTCGGGTGCCTTGTCGACGGCTTGCGATACGGCGCGCGTGAGGGTGCGTTGGGGCATGCCTTCGGTGCTGGCGTAGACGGGCTCTATCGCGGGGGCGTCGGCGAACGCTTCTTCGGTGAAGATGCGGTCGGGGTGCGCCATTTGCGGGCGCTCGTTGAAGTGCTCGACCTTGCCGCTGACGTAGCGCACTTCGCCGATGGGCAGCGTGTTCTTGAGATAGTCCTTGTGCGCGCGGAAGAAGACGAGGTCGATGAAGCCGGTCTCGTCGCCGGCGCGGATCTTGTAGGGCAGGCGCTGGATGCGCGGCGGCGTGTGTTCGACCGCGGTCAGTTTCAGCGTGGTGACGACGCCTTCCGGCGCGTCGGCGATCGTCGAGCGGCGGCGCCAATCCAGGAGCGAAATCGGCCGGTGCCACAGCAGGTCGACAAGGCGCGGGCCGGCGACCTTGGCGATCAGTTTGGCAAAGCGCGGGCCGATGCCGGGCAGGGCGCCGACATCGGCGAAGAGGGGAAACAGAATCTCCGGGCGCATCCAGCGCGGTTTACGCGGAATCGCGCGGCCAGGGAAATGGAGCTCACGGGCGGCGCAAGTCGGCGACGATCGCTTCGAGATAGTTGGTCACGATCGAGACGTGGCCTTCGTCTTCCGGAAAGTGGCCGATGGCGCCGGGAATGTGCTTGGCGTAGTGGCGGCCGATCGAAACCGGCACTTGCGAGTCCGCCGTGCCGTGCCAGACGCGCACGGGGACTTTGATGTCGCCCAGAGTGAAGGGCCAGGGCTCGCCATAGATGCGCGCGTCCGACGAAGGTCCCTTGGCCGATGTGCGTAGGCCTTCGCGGAAGCTGGACACCAGCATCTGCATGAAGTCGGGAGTCATCGCCTCCACATCCTTGGAGGCGCGCGGCATCCGGCGGCGAAGGCGCTCGATGTGCTGCTCGGCGCGGCGGTCGCGGATCACGGTGCGCATGACGTTGGTGAGAACGGCGGAGGTCATCGGGCGCTGACCGATGTCGAGCAGGAAGCCGACGCGGCTGGCGCTCATGCCGGGCGCTTCGGGCGGGCCGAGCCCTGCGATGATCGCGACGCGCGTCACGCGGTTCTTGAGCGCGTGGGCGCATGCCGCGGCATAAGGTCCGCCGCCGGACATGCCGACGATGGCGAATTTCTCGAATCCCAGACGGTCGGCCAGCGCTTCGACATCGCCGGGCCAATCGGCCAGCCGGCGTTTGGGCTGCGGGTCAGAGAGGCCATAGCCGGGGCGATCGAGACCGACCATTTGGACGCCCGGCACGTTGAAGAAGCCCGCCTCCAGCCGAGAGCCCGGCCAGCCGTGGAAATAGAAGACCGGAAACGCCGCGTCCGGTCCGAATTGCGCGAAGCCGAGCTGCCGTCCGCTCTTGAGCTTCAGGCTCTGCATGGAGCGCGCCAGCGCGCCGTCAGGCTTGCCGCGCGAAAGGCGGAGGGGAAGGTTGGCGTTCATGCACGGACTCGTCGTTCAGGTCCGCATTAATGTGGGATGCCCGGGCCGCGACGCAAGGCAAACTCTGGTGACGGACTCCGGTTACGGCGTCTGGTTCCTGGGGCCGGTTCGTCCTATAGGAAAGCGATGTCCCGAGAGGTCGATGAAATCCGGCGCAAGCGCCTCAAGTTCCGCGCGTGGTACCGGGGGATGAAGGAAGTCGACCTGATCTTGGGGCCCTTCGCCGATGCCCGAATTAACGGGATGAATAATGAAGAGTTGGACACATTCGAACTGCTGTTGAGCGTGCCCGACAACGACCTCTATGACTGGTTGTGCGAACGAAGCACGCCCCCCGACCGCTTTCGCACGAAACTCTATGACCAAATTCACGACTTTAGCCGGCGCGCCCGAGGGGTTTGACGCCCTCCTGATCGCGCGGACGACGCGCAAGGCGGGTGGGCTGCATCTCCACATCGCGCGCGACGACGCGCGCGCGAGCGAGCTCGAGGACGCGCTCAAGTTCTTCGATCCGGATCTCGCGGTGCTGAATTTTCCGGCGTGGGATTGCCTGCCTTACGACCGCGTGTCGCCGAAGGCCGAGATCGCCGGCGCGCGGATGGCGGTGCTGACGCGGCTTGCCAAACGCACCGGCAACGCGCCGGTGGTGCTGATCACGACGGTCAATGCCGCGCTTCAGCGCGTGCCGCCGCGCGCTGCCGTTTCGGCGGCGAATTTCACGGCGCGCAAGGGCGGCAGCGTCAATCTTGAAGAGCTGCTCGCGTTCCTCAATCGCAACGGATTTTCGCGCGCCGGTTCGGTGGTCGAGCCCGGCGACTATGCGGTCAGGGGCGGCATCGTCGACATCTTCCCGCCGGGCGTGGAGATGCCTCTGAGGTTGGATCTTTTCGGCGACACCTTGGAATCGATCCGCCGGTTCGAAGCCGAGACGCAAAAGTCTGTAGGTGAAGTCGCCGAGATCGTGTTGACGCCGGTCAGCGAGACGCCGCTCGACACCGGGTCCATTCAGCGCTTCCGCTCGGGTTATGTAGCGACGTTCGGTGCGGTCTTGAACGACGATCCGCTCTACGAGGCGGTGAGCGCCGGGCGCAAGCATGCGGGCATGGAACATTGGCTGCCGCTGTTCCATGCGAAGCTCGAGACGCTGTTCGACTACACAGGCGATGCACCGATTACGCTCGACCATCAGGTCGAGGAGTCGCATGCGGCGCGCCTCGCGCTGATCGCCGACTATTATGATGCACGCGTTCAGGCGCGCGAGCAGACGAAGGGCAAGTTCGCCGGCATGGCGCCGCCGTACAAGCCCTTGGCGCCGGGCGCGCTCTATCTCAGCGAAGAGGATTGGCGCGCGCGCCTTGCCGATCACGACGTCAAGCAGTTCTCGCCGTTCAAGGCGCCGGAGATGTCGGGCAGCGAGGACGCTGGCGCCGTGCGCGGGCGTGACTTCGCGCCGGAGCGCGTCGCGGCGTCGAAGAATGTTTTCGACAGCGTTGCCGCCACGATTGCCGCGCTGATCGGGGCGAAGAAGCGCGTCGTGGTCGCTTGCTGGTCCGAAGGTTCCGCGGACCGCATGGGCGGCGTGCTCGCCGATCATGGCGTGTCGCCGATCACGCTCACGCGCAGCTGGGCAGAGGCGCAAGGGCTGCACCCCGGCGCGGTCGCCGTTGCGGTGCTCGGGCTCGATCATGGATTTGAGACCGCCTCGCTCGCCGTCTTTTCAGAGCAAGATATTTTGGGCGACCGCCTGGTGCGCCGCCAAGGTCGCGCCAAGCGCGCGGCGAATTTCATTGCCGAGGCAGCGGCGGTCAATACGAACGACCTTGTGGTGCATGTCGATCACGGCATTGGGCGCTACCTCGGCCTGAAGACGATCGAGGCGGCGGGCGCGCCGCATGATTGCCTCGAGATTCAATATGACGGCGGCAAGCTGTTCCTGCCCGTCGAGAACATCGAGCTGCTGTCGCGTTACGGCTCGGACGATGAAGGCGTTGTGCTCGACCGGCTGGGCGGTGCGGGGTGGCAGTCGCGCAAGGCGAAGCTCAAGAACCGCATCCGCGATATTGCCGAGCAGCTGATCAAGGTGGCGGCCGAGCGCGAGTTGCGCACCGGTCCCGTGATCGACGCGCCGCACGGCGTCTACGAGGAGTTCTGCGCGCGGTTCCCTTACGAAGAAACGGAGGATCAAGAGAAAGCCATCGGCGACGTCCTCGAAGACCTGGCGCGCGGGCGGCCGATGGATCGCTTGATCTGCGGTGATGTGGGCTTTGGCAAGACGGAGGTGGCGTTGCGCGCGGCCTTCGTCGTCGCAATGACAGGGCGCCAGGTCGCGGTCATCGTGCCGACGACATTGCTCGCGCGCCAGCACTACAAGACGTTCAAGGATCGCTTTGCCGGATGGCCGGTGAAGCTGCGCCAACTGTCGCGCATGGTGGCGGCGCGCGAAGCGGCGGAAACGCGCAATCTCGTCGCCCAAGGCGAGGTCGACATCGTGATCGGCACGCATGCCTTGCTCGCCAAGTCGATTTCGTTCCGCGATCTTGGTCTTCTTGTTGTCGACGAGGAGCAGCATTTCGGCGTGGCGCACAAAGAACGGCTGAAGCAATTGCGCGCGGAAGTGCATGTGCTGACGCTGACGGCGACGCCGATCCCGCGCACGCTGCAGCTGGCGCTGTCGGGGGTGAAGGATTTGTCGGTGATCGCGACGCCGCCGATCGACCGGCTCGCCGTGCGCACGTTCGTGTCGCCGTTCGACCCGGTGACGATCCGCGAGGCGCTGCTGCGCGAACACTATCGCGGCGGGCAGAGCTTTTATGTCTGTCCGCGCATTTCCGATCTGGCGGACGCCGAGGAGTTCTTGAAGGTCACGGTTCCCGAGGTGAAGGTCGGCGTCGCGCACGGGCAGATGGCGCCGACGCGGCTCGAAGACATCATGGCGGCGTTCTATGACGGGAAGTTCGACGTGCTGCTGTCGACGCCGATCGTCGAGAGCGGCCTCGATATCCCGACCGCGAACACGCTGATCGTGCACCGCGCGAGCATTTTCGGCTTGGCGCAGCTTTATCAATTGCGCGGGCGCATCGGGCGGTCGAAGGCGCGGGCCTACGCCTATTTCACCGTGCCCGGCGACCGCACGCTGACCGACAATGCCGACCGGCGGCTGAAAGTGCTCCAGGCGCTCGATACGCTGGGCGCGGGCTTTTCGCTCGCGAGCCACGACCTCGACATCCGCGGCGCGGGCAACCTCTTGGGCGAGGAACAATCCGGCCAGGTGCGCGAGGTCGGCATCGAACTCTATCAAGACATGCTGGAGGAGGCCGTGGCGTCGTTGCGCGGCACTGTCGCGCGCGAGGCCGATGAAGCCTGGTCGCCCCAGATCAACGTGGGCTCGGCCGTGCTGATCCCCGAGGGCTACGTCGCCGACCTGAATGTGCGGCTGGCCCTCTACCGCCGTTTGTCGGAGCTCGACAACAACGACGGCATCGAAGCCTTCGCCGCGGAATTGATCGACCGCTTCGGCCCGCTGCCGGCGGAGGTGAAGTCACTGTTGAAAATCGTGGCGATCAAGCAACTCTGCCGCACCGCGCAAGTGGAAAAAATCGACGCCGGCCCGAAAGGCGCCACGATCAGCTTCCGCAACAACGCGTTCCCAGAGCCGACGAAACTCATCGGCTGGATCGCGACCAACGCCAAGACGGCGAAGGTGAGGCCCGATCAGAAACTCGTCATCATGCGCGACTGGGCGACGCCGGAAGAGCGGCTGGTCGGTGCGCAGCAGGTGCTGGGGAAGCTGGCAGAACTCGCCGCTTAACTCGCGAGCCAGGCGAAGATCGGACGGAATGTCTCGGCGCTGGCCACCACGCCCGCATTGGGCACCACGTGAAAGTCCTCGTCTGGAATGTGAGCGAAGGCTTGCCGGCATTGCGCCACCGGCGTGACCGGGTCTTCCGCACCGTGCCAAACGGCAAGAGGGCAGGTAAGAGAGTGCGCATTGGGGACGTTGTTTTCGGCGAAAAGCTCGAGTTCCGCGGTGAGGCCTTCGGTGCTGGTCTCGTGGGCGTCGAAGGCTTGGGCGAGGATCGCGCGGGCGACGGTGGGCTTTGCCACTTGCGCGCGGTCGGAGGGCGAGTCCGACGTGCCGTGACGGAGGATGGCGGCGGCAA
Organism: Micropepsaceae bacterium; assembly: GCA_041477875.1. GTDB lineage: Bacteria > Pseudomonadota > Alphaproteobacteria > Micropepsales > Micropepsaceae > SZUA-430. The sequence continues at coordinate 6,635 of JBGOVA010000086.1, forward strand.
TGCGTTCGCCGGCGCCGCTTTTCATCGTGGTGAAGAGCGAGCGCATGATCCAGGGATTGCGCAGCAGGGCGAGATAGTAGCGCTGCATGCTCGTGCGCTGATGCGTGCCGGGCACGGTCGGAAAACGCGGCGCGGCGAGCGCGACCTTCTCCACGCGCGCCGGGCTAAGCGCGGCGGCGGCGATTGCGAACCACACGCCGGGTGCCATGCCGAGTACGCGCAGACGCGTCATCTGCAGACGGTCGGCGAGGGTGAAGGCGTCGCGCGCGACGCCTTCGAATGTGTAGGGGGCAACCGGCGTCGATTGGCCGAAGCCGGGGCGGTCCAAGACCACGATGCGCAGGGCGGACTCTTTCGCAGCCTCGGCGGCGCCGAGCGACAGCATGCTTGCCGCGAACCATTGGTGGAACACGATGACGGGCTTGCCGCGCGGATCGCCATATTCGCGATAAGCGAGGCGGCGGCCGTCGTCGAGTGCGATGATGCGGCGGGGCGGGATTTCGGGGCGCGGCTGCACCACCGGTGCATGGGCAAGGTCGAGCTGCTCGGCAAGCGTCAGGCGGCTCACCAATTCGCTTTGGCGCGCGACGCCGAGCTTGGCAAAGATCGATTTCACTTGCGTGCGCGCGGTGTTGATCGAGATGCCGAGGCGGCTCGCGGCTTCGGCCATCGCGACGCCGGTCTTCAGCGCTTGCGCGAGGCGCCACTCTGCGCGCGTGAGGCCGAGGCCCCCGTGCGTGCGCTGGCTATTCGCGCCATCGTCAGACTTCAACAGCACGAGCGCGAACAGCGGCTCGGGTCCTGCGTCACTCAATCCGAACGCACGCGACAGATCGCTCGGGAACGCGGCGCGCGCGATCAAGACCGCGAGGCAGCGCCCGTCGCCGTCCGCGCGATCAAGTGTCCAGTGCGCGAAGCCCGCGTGACGGCCTTCGCGTGCCGTTTCGAGAACGCATTTGAAGCCGGCGCGCAAATCGGGGCGAAACTCCGGGCGTCGCAACGGCACGAGCGGTGCGGCGAGGTAAGGCTGCAGCCGCTGGTCGGCGTCGCCCAGGATCGTTCGCACACCACCGTCGGCGGACAGCAGCAACGCGTCCCAGCGCGCACGCGCGTTTACTGCTGTGGAGCGAGCGTCAGCCAAACGCTCCGCCAGCGCCGCTGCGCGGGCGGCGTGCGCGGCCAGGCGCTCCGTCGTTGCCTCGTCCGCGTCTTCAACCGGAGGAAGGCGCTCGATCGCCTCCATCGCCTGGAGCCAATTCTCCGGATGCTCCGCGAAGGCGTAGAGCGCGTCGACCAGTTCGGATGCAGGATCTGCGACCGCGCGCGGTCCCGTCACTCGTATGTTTGGCTTGAGCACGCTTCGTTCCCCTCCAGACCCAAATATACCCAATCCGGGTGATGGCACCATGCGGGGTCGCGCCGCGAAACTCGGCTGAAAGGCGCTGATTTGCCGGACGGCGTCATCTCAGCAGGGGAGAAAAGCGAGCATGCGCAAGGTTGTGATGGTGGTGATGGGGGCGCTGATCGCCGCCGCGGCGATGGTGTCGGCCTATGCAACCGCGACGGCGGACGAGAACAAGAAGATCAAAATCATCAACGAAACACGCCACAAGATCGTGCGCTTCTACGCCTCGCGCGTGGGGACGAAGGATTGGGAAGAGGACATTCTGGGCGAGGACGTGCTGGGCATCGGCCAGAGCGTCACGATCAATTTCGGCACGGGCGACTATTGCGTTTACGATTTCAAGGCGATCTTCGACGACGGGGACGCGCTTGAGAAGTATCGCGTGAACGTTTGCGATCTCGACAGCTATCGCTACTCGGAAGAGTAAGCGGGCGCAGGCTTTAACCCATCCACGCAACGGCCCCGGATGATCCGGGGCCGTTTGCTTTTCGGATGCTGCTTGCCTCGGCACCCAATCGTTGCCCCCCTGCATCACCCGCGCGTCAAACCGGTGCGCGGCGTCGCGAATGTGTCGTGACCCCCTCCAACTGCGGGGGGCGTCGGCACCGCCGGGGCGGGATAAGTGCAATCGCGGCTGATCGTTGGGGCGACGACGGCGTGCGACCGGGGGGCGATGCAACCTTCGGCAAGCTGCGATGGGGAGATTTCAACGTGAAACTACGTGCGGTTCTGTTGGGAACGGTTTTTGGTTTGGGGCTCGCGAGCACGGCGTCGGCCGATGCAGCGCGCCACGGTTGGTATGTGGGGCTCGAAGGCGCCTGGGTGCATGTGAACGACACAAATCTCGGCCCCACGCGCTTTGAATTCGAGAACCGCTGGGGTGCGCTCGCGACCTTTGGTCATGCATTCGACAACAATATGCGTCTCGAGCTCGAGGTCGGCTACCGCAACAACGACCTCGGCCAAGTGAACAACGTCAACGTGACGGACGGCGATATCACCGATTGGACGGGCATGCTCAATGTCCTCTACGACGAGCGGATCTCCAGCCGCTGGCTCTTCGACATCGGCGTGGGCGTCGGGTTCGACGAGGTGCGCCTCGACCGCGAAATCGGAGGCTTGGCCGACAGCGACGTAAAGATCGCGGCCCAGGGCATCGTGGGCCTCACTCACCGTCTGAGCGACCATTGGGATCTGGCGTTGACGTATCGCTATCTGTGGGTGGATCAACCGGAACTCTTTCTGCCGCCGAACAACGATCTGGATGTGACCAAGCATACGGTGTCCCTGGGCTTCCGCTATGGCTACGACGAGCCGCCGCCACCGCCTGCTCCCGCGCCGCCACCACCACCGCCTCCACCGCCGGTCGCCAAGCAGTTCATCATTTTCTTCGGCTTCAACAAGTGCAACATCACGGCCGAAGCCGATGCGGTGTTGAGCGAAGCAGCCGCCGCCGCAAAGTCCACGGGCGCCGCGTCCGTGCGCGTCGTGGGCCACACCGACACGGTGGGGTCGGATGCGTACAATCAAAAACTCTCCGAGTGCCGCGCGAATGCCGCGAAGACGAATCTCGTCGGCAAGGGCATCGCCGACGGCGCGATCTCGACCTCCGGCAAAGGCGAGAGCGAACTCATGGTTCAGACCGGTGACGGGGTGAAAGAGCCTCAGAACCGCCGGGCGACCGTCGATCTGAACTGACGGCTTCGCATCGGCGACTTCATTGCACCGACTTGCGGCGGGCGTGGTCCCGCCGTTTTTTTTGGGCGACTACTCCGCCGCCTCGCGTTCCGCCGCCTGCCACAGGATCGGCGTGCCGTCGGGGTTCAGGAACGCGGTGCGGCTGTCGTCGGGTGGCGCGTCCTCGTCCGTGCGCTTTTTGTAGAGTGCGACGCATTGCTCCAACACGTGGCCCAGATGCCAGAACTCGAGTTGGCCCTTGTCGGAAAAGAATTCGTTTTGGCGCGAGGTTGTGGGCGGGCGGATCGAGATCAAAAGCCCGTAATCGGCGCCGAACGCGTGCCGGCTGCCGGCCAAGTCGCGCACTTCCGCGGCGGCCGGGCCTGAATCGGCGACGTGCTTGCATTGGATGACGGCGCTGCCGTCCTTGCCGCTCGCGAAGATGTCGACGCCGTAGTCGTGGCTGCGCTGGTTGAGTTTGACGTCCCAGCCCCAGGCGACGAAGAGCTTCGCGACCTCATGGGCAAAGACGTCGCTTTGGTCGGTCGCGGTGTCGGCGGCGATCCTCTTGACGCCGTCGAGCCAGAACGCGGTCGTGGTGCGCCGGCGCTGTTCGTCGAGCCAGTTGCGCTCGGCCGCGCGGAGGGCGACGCGGCGGTCGCCGACGCTCACGTGGTCTGCGTGTGCGCTTTTGGCGGCGCGGTGGTGAAGGGTCTGCAGATGCGCGGTGATCGCGGCGAGGATCAGCGACGCGCCGAGATACGCGACCCAATCGAATGCCGGCGGCGTGTTGATGTCGAATTTGCCGACTAGGAAATAGTAGGCGCCGCCGACCGCAGCGAGCGGCAACAGAAACGACGAGACGAAGCGCGCGGAAAACTGCCGCAGTTCGATCTGGATCGCGCGGCGCGATTTCTGGAACCGATCCTCGTCGAGGTCGGCCGCTGTTAGGCCGAGCGCGTCGGCGGTCGGACGCCGCGCGGTCCACGGATTGGGACCCAGTCCCTCCGACCCATGCAATTTCAATCGTCCGGCGACATCGTCCTCCGCCGGAAAGCTGGAAATTTCGGCCCCCGCCATCACGCCCCCCCAGGCGAAGACATTGGTAACGATACAATTGCACTTCGCGCATAACGGGTGCAGTGCCTGGAGGACACGCGCAGGAAGGTTTTTCTTCGTGCCGACGTTGTGCAGCCGCAGCAAAGAGCGCGGGATCAGGGTTAAAAGTCCGATGTCTCGCCGCCATTGACTACCCCAGACGGTTCGCGCACATGCCGGCTCATGGAAGCCGCTCGGCTACTTTTTTCATATCCGACGCACGCGGCCAGGCCCCATCGGCGGGCACCGTTTCTGCCGATGTCGCGGGCCGAAATGGCAGCGCTCGGTTGGGACGCGTGCGACGTCGTGCTGGTCACGGGCGATGCCTATGTCGATCATCCGAGTTTCGGGATGGCGATCATCGGGCGTCTGCTCGAGGCGCAAGGGTTTCGCGTCGGTATCATCGCGCAGCCCGATTGGCGGAGCGCGGAACCGTTCAAGGCCCTGGGCCGCCCCGCGCTCTTCTTCGGCGTGACGGGCGGCAACATGGATTCGATGGTGAACCGTTACACGTCGGACCGGCGTTTGCGGCACAACGACAGCTACACGCCGAAGGGCGAAGGCGGGAAGCGCCCGGACCGTTCCACGATCGTCTATGCGCAGCGCGCCCGCGAGGCCTATCGCGACGTGCCGATCGTGCTGGGCGGGATCGAGGCGTCGCTACGGCGCATCGCGCACTACGACTATTGGTCCGACAAGGTGCGGCGATCCATCTTGGCGGACGCAAAGGCCGACATTCTTCTCTACGGCAACGCCGAGCGCGCGATCGTGGAGGTCGCGCATCGCGTGGCGGCGGGCGAACGGGCGCAAGATCTCGACGATATTCGCGGCGTTGCAGTTATGAAAGGGCGCGTGCCGGAGGGTTGGGTCGAAGCGCCGGCGAACGATCTCGACGGCGCGGACGAGGGCGCGCGCATCGGCGACGCGAAGACCGTCGTGCGGCTGCCGGCGCTCGAACAGGTGCTTGAGGACAGCGAGGCCTATGCGCGCGCCTCGCGCGTGCTGCATCGCGAGAGCAATCCGGGCAATGCGCGCGCTTTGGTGCAACGGCACGGCGATCGCGAGCTGTGGCTGAGCCCGCCGCCGATCCCGCTGACGACGCCCGAGATGGACGCGATCTACGGCCTGCCCTATGCGCGGGCGCCGCATCCCTCGTATGGCAACGAGAAGATTCCCGCGTGGGAGATGATCAAGTTCTCGGTGACGATCATGCGCGGCTGTTTCGGCGGCTGCACGTTTTGCTCGATCACCGAGCACGAAGGGCGGATCATTCAGAACCGCTCGGAAGAATCCGTTCTGCAAGAGATCGAGCGCATTCGCGACAAGACCCCGGGCTTTACGGGCATCATCTCGGACATCGGCGGGCCGACGGCGAATATGTATCGCATGGCGTGCAAGGATGCGCGCACCGAGGCGCTGTGTCGGCGGCCGTCATGCGTGTTCCCCGGCATCTGCCCGAACTTGAACACGAGCCACGAGGCGCTCATCGGGCTCTATCGCAAGGCGCGCGCGGTGCCCGGCGTGAAGAAGGTGATGGTCGCGTCGGGCGTGCGCTACGATCTTGCGGTCGAGAGCCCGGAATATGTCGAGGAGCTCGTCACGCATCACGTCGGCGGGTATCTAAAGATCGCGCCGGAGCACACCGAGGAAGGCCCGCTGTCGAAGATGCTGAAGCCCGGCATCGGCACCTATGACCGGTTCAAGGAACTGTTCGACAAGGCGGCGCAGAAAGCGGGCAAGAAGTACTTTTTGATCCCCTATTTCATCGCGGCGCATCCCGGCACGACCGACGAAGACATGATGCGTCTGGCGTTGTGGCTGAAGAAGAACCGTTATCGCGCCGATCAGGTGCAGACGTTCCTGCCGTCGCCGATGGCGGTGGCGACGGCGATGTATCACTCGGGCGTCAGCCCTTTGCGCGCGGTGCGGCGGGGCGCATCGGAGCGCGTCGACAGCGTGAAGGGTTTGCGTCAGCGACGGCTGCACAAGGCGTTCTTGCGTTATCACGATCCGGAGAACTGGCCGGTGCTGCGCGAAGCTCTGAAGACGATGGGGCGCGCCGATTTGATCGGGTCCGGACAGCACCAGCTGGTGCCAGCCACGCAGCCGGCGCGAACGGCCGTGAAGCGAGAGCCGGCCGGACGGAAGTTTCTGACCAAAGGCGTGTATAAGAACGCGACACGGGGAACGCGGAACGTTTGAGGGGGCTGCGATGCGCTGGATAAGGCGGCTGATAATCACGCTTGTAATTCTGGCCAGTGCGGGCGTGGGCTATGCGTCTTGGGTCGGGATCGAGTTCGGGTCGCGGCCGGCCGAATCGCTCAAGCCGATCGAGATCGCTTCCGACATCAAGTTCATCGAGGCGAACGGCGTTCGCTTTGCGTATGTCGAGGAAGGGCAGGGTCCGCTCGTTCTGTTGTTCCACGGCTATCCGGAGACGGCGCGGTCGTGGAAAGTCGTGCAGCAGCGCATTGCGGCGGCGGGCTACCACGTGGTTGCGCCCTACATGCGCGGGTATCCACCGACATCGTTCGCCACCGACTATTCCGTACCCGCGTTGGGGCATGACGTCCTCGCCCTGATCGACGCGTTGGGCGCGCAGAGCGCCGTTGTGGTCGGGCATGATTGGGGTGCGGCCGCCGTCTATTCGGCGGCGGGCGAGAACCCCGCGAAGATCACCAAAATTGTTGCGATTTCGATTCCCCATCCACGCGGATTTGTCGGCAACCCGAGCATCTTCCTCGATGCGCCGCACTTCCTCTACTACCAGCTGCCGTGGGCGGAGCGGCTGTTGTGGAGCCATGATTTTGCGCACGTGAAGCGCATCTATCGCACCTGGGCGCCGAGCTACGATCCGCCGGACGAGGTGCTGGAAGACGTCAAAGCCACGCTGAGGGCGCCGGGCGCGACGGAAAGCACGCTCAGTTATTATTGGGCGCTCTTGCGCGCCGATCCCGCGCAATCGGGAGCCGCGGCGGCGAAGTCGATCACGATGCCGGCACTCGTCATCGTCGGCGCGGAAGACGGACCGATCGAGGGCGGATGGTTCGAGAAGGCGCGTCCCGCTTTCACAAACAGCTATGCGTTCGTGAAGCTGGACGGTGTGGGGCATTTTCCGCAGCTCGAGGCGCCGGACAAAACGGCCGACGCGATCATCAGTTTTCTGGGGCCGCCGCAGTAGGCTGCGCTCGTCACATTGTAGTTGCGACTGATTTGCAATAAGCTCGCACCATGAAACTCAGCGAATTACCGCCGGGACGAAGAGCGCGCGTGGCCAGCATCGACAACGCCACCGCGGAACTCGAAGCGAAGCTGCGCGAAGTCGGGTTTTCCGAGGGCGATGAGGTCGAGATGCTGACGCATGGGCCGTTCGGCGGGCGGACGCTCGCCGTCAGGCTCAACCGCTCGATCATTGCGTTGCGCGGGCCCGAAGCCGCCTCGATCCGGGTCGAAGACGTCTCATGAACGCGTTTCGCCTGGCGCTTGTCGGGGCGCCGAACAGCGGCAAGTCGACCTTGTTCAATGGGCTGACGGGCGGGCGCGCGAAGGTCGCGAACTACGCGGGCGTCACGGTCGAGCGGCGAAGCGGCGCGTTTGCCACGCCGGCCGGGCGCTCCGTGGAGCTGATCGACCTTCCCGGTATCTATGGCTTGACCGCACGCTCGCTCGACGAGCGCATCGCGGTCGACGTGATTTCGGGGCGCGAGGGTGTCGACCGCGCGCCCGATGCGTTGCTGGTTCTCATCGACGCCGCCGACCTGCGCACGCACTTGCATTTGGCGCTGCAGCTGAAGGCGCTGGGGCGGCCGATGCTGCTCGCGCTCAACATGATCGATTTGGCCGAGCGCGACGGCGTTGTGATCGACATTCCGAAGCTGGAGGCGCGGCTCGGCATTCCCGTTGTCGCGACATGCGCGACACGCAAGGCGGGTCGAGCGGCGCTGCTGGCGCGCTTGGACGGACTGGTCGAGGCGGGGCAGGCGGCGCCCACAGGCGACGGCGCGCTGACCATCGCGGGATTGCGCTCGGTGCAACGCGAGGCGCGCGCGATCGCCAAGGAGGCGATCCTCAAAGAACCGGCGATGAACAAGGTGACGCGGGCGATCGATCGCGTCGTGCTGCATCCCGTGTTGGGGCCGATCGTACTCGCCGCACTCTTGTTCCTGATGTTCCAAGCGGTGTTTGCGTGGGCGAAGGCGCCCATGGACGTAATCGATGCCGGGTTTACCGGACTGGGCGCCTGGATCAGCACGACGCTGCCCGACGGTTTGCTCAAGGGGCTGATCGTCGACGGGGTCATCGCCGGCGTGGGCAGCGTGATCGTGTTCCTGCCGCAGATCTTGATCTTGTTCGCGTTCATCCTGCTGCTCGAGGCGTCGGGCTATATGGCGCGCGCCGCGTTCATGATGGACGAGTTGATGCTGCGCGTGGGCTTGAACGGGCGCGCGTTCATTCCGTTGTTGTCGAGTTTCGCCTGCGCGATCCCCGGCATGATGTCGGCGCGCACGATCGAGAACGAGAACGATCGGCTGACCACGATCCTGGTGGCGCCGTTGATGACGTGCTCGGCGCGGCTGCCGGTCTATACGCTGATCATCGCAGCCTTCATTCCGCCGACGACCGTGGGTTTGTTCGGCCTTCAAGGCCTCGTCATGTTCGGGCTCTATCTCGCGGGCGTCGTCAGTGCGGTCGTCGTGGCGTTCCTTCTCAAGCGTACGCTGACGCGCGGGCGGCCGCAGCCGCTGTTGATGGAGATGCCGACCTACAAGCTGCCGGACCCGAAAGACTTCGTCATCAATCTTTGGCTGCGCGGCTGGGCGTTCTTGAAGCGCGCGGGCAAGTTCATATTCACGGTTTCTGTGGTGCTGTGGTTCCTGGCGAGCTTTCCAAGCTCGGCGTCCGGCATTCGGGAAACCTATGCGGGCATGCTGGGCAGCTGGCTCGAACCGCTGTTGAAGCCGATCGGGTTCAACCTCGAGATCGCGATTGCGCTCGTCCCCGGTTTCGCGGCGCGCGAGGTGGCGGTCGGTGCGCTCGGCACCGTCTATGCACTGCAATCGAGCAACGACACCAACGGCTTGGCGCACGCGCTTCAGAGCGCGTGGTCGTTGCCGACGGCGCTGGCGTTCCTTGCCTGGTACGTGTTCGCGCCGCAATGCATGGCGACGCTCGCGGTGGCGCGGCGCGAGATGAATTCGTGGCGCTGGACGGCGTTCATGATGGGCTATCTGCTGGCAATGGCGTACATCGCGGCAGGTGCGACATATTGGACGGCGCGCTGGGCGGGGCTCTAAGCGGTGGCGAGGGCGCCTTCGCTCTCGGAGGCGACGCGGTCGATCACGTGGACCAGATGATCGACGTCCTGGGCGCCCGTGACCAGGACCTTGCCGCCGACGAGGTAGGTCGGCACGCCGTTGATGCCGATTTTGCGCGCGAGGCTGTCTTCGCGTTCAACCAGTTCGCGGTCGGCGTCCGAATTCAGCAGTTCTTCGACCAATTCGTCGTCCATGCCGGCTTCCGCGCCGATGCGCTTCAAGACGGCGATTTGGCCGATGTCGGCGCCGTCCATGAAATAGCTCTTGAAGAGAAGTTCTACGACCTGGTCCTGCACGCCCATCGAGTGGGACCAGCGGATGAGGCGGTGCGAGTTGATCGTGTTGGGCGTGCGGGCGATCTTTTCGAAAGCGAAGGCGAGGCCTTCATGCTCGCCGGCCTCAAGCAGCGCGGCGTGGATCGACTTGATCTTGTCGGAGCCGCCGAATTTGCGCTCGATATAGGCTTTGCGGTCGATGCCCTCCGCCGGCGTCGTGGGATCGAGCTGGAACGGGCGCCAGCGCACGTCAAATGCAATCTGCGGGCGAAGCCTGAGCGCGCGCTCCAAGCGGCGCTTGCCGATGTAGCACCACGGACAGATCGTGTCGGAGATAACGTCGATTTGCATGGGAGATGAGGATAGCCACGGAAGGGCGCAACAGAAAAGAAATTTTCGCATTTTTGTGAGACGCACGCTAGCGTTTAAGGATAATTGTCCGCAACCCAATTGAGTAACTCATGTCATCGCCAATCGCATTCGATCTCAACGGACAGACGGCGCTAATCACCGGCGCGACAAGTGGTTTCGGCGCGCGCTTCGCGGAAGTGTTAAGCGATGCAGGCGCTAAGGTGGTTATTACGGGGCGGCGCGTCGCGCGATTGAGTGACCTGAAGAAGAAGATCGAAGCCAAAGGTGGTAGTGCAACCGCGATCGCACTCGACGTAACGGATAGCTCGCGCA
>JBGOVA010000107.1:0-15965 GCA_041477875.1 Micropepsaceae bacterium
ATCCCCTCGCTCGTCGGCGAGGAGGGCGTCGACGCCTCGAAGATCAGCGTGCGCAAATACCCGGTCTCCGAAAAAAACGGTCTGATCTGGGTCTACATGCCGGAAGAGGCGCAGGCGGGCGCGAACGCCCTCACCGATGCGCCGCATTTGCCCCTCACCCCCGATGCAAGGCCGACCCTGATCGAGGCGCAGCTTTTTCCGTGCACGATCGACCACGCCGTCGTCGGCTTGATGGATCCCGCGCACGGGCCCTTTGTCCATAAGGCGTGGTGGTGGCGCTCGAAGAAATCGATCCACGCCAAGGCCAAGAAATACGCGCCCTCCCATCTCGGCTTCACCATGGTGACGCACAAGCCGTCGAGCAATTCGGCCCTTTACAAAGTGCTCGGCGGCGACATGACGACGGAAATCTCGTTCCAGCTGCCCAGCATTCGCGTCGAGCACATCAAGGCGGGCCGCAACGAGGTGGTGGGTCTCACCACCTGCACGCCGCTCACCGACGAGGAAACCGAAGTCACCCAGACCTTCTATTGGAACATGAGTTGGATGGCGCCGTTCAAGCCCATCGCCCAACAGGTCGCCCGTATCTTTCTGGGCCAGGACCGCCAGATGGTGACGCTCCAGAAGGAAGGGCTCAAATTCAACCCCCGCCTGATGCTCATCCAGGACGCCGACGTACCCGCCATGTGGTACCACCGTTTGAAGAAGGAATGGGCCGAAGCCGCCGCCGCTAAGCGCGCCTTCGTCAACCCGGTCCCTGAAACCACGCTGCGCTGGCGCAGCTAGCAGCCCCACCGTACTGAGCCATCTTGCATCGCGTCAGAGTTGAAGCTAGAAACATGAACCTGAATTCATGTTCTGAAACAACCATGCCCACCGCTCACCGGATGATCGAGCCTATGCAAGAGCGCAGCCATCGCTCGCTGGCGCGCATGCTGGACGCCGCCGAGCGGCTTTTGATGCGCAAGGAGTTCGACGACGTCTCGATCGCCGACATCGCGGAAGAAGCCGAGGTTTAGGTTGGCAGCTTCTACACGCGCTTCGCCTCGAAGGAGGCCCTCCTCGACGTCCTTCACGAACGCTACGAAGCGGAGCGCGTCGAGCTTTTGACCAAAGCCTTCGCAGCGGCCGACACCGAGGGCAACGGTCTTGCCGCACGCGCGCTTGCCGCAACACAAGCGATCGTTGCGCTGTTCCGCGCGCGCCGCGGCGTCCTGCGCTCATTGATCTTGCGGCATTGGCGCGATCCCGCGGGTATCAGCACGCGCACCCATCGGCGCGTCGACACGGTCATCGCCGAAGCCCACGCGCTCTTGCTCGGCGCGCGCGACGAAATCCGCCATGCCAACCCGACGCTTGCCATGCGCGTCGGATTCCAGGCGGTGCTGGCCGCCGCACGCGAAGCGATCATACTGCGTCCCGGCAACCTCCCCGGCGCGCCGGCACTCAGCGACAAGGCCTTGGCGCACGAGCTCGCGCGCATGTTGACCGCCTACCTGACCGCCGGCAGCGAAACATCATGAACGCTCGCCACACCGGGCCGACACCGCTCAAGAGCCTGGCCGACATCGCCGTCGTCGCGGCATATCTCATCTTCGTGCCGCCGCTGGCGGAGACGATGTTGGTTGCCGCTGGCCTTCCGCTGACGGGCCTCCCCCGCATCGCAGCGACCGCCGTCCTTTTCGCAGGTCTAATCGCCACCGCCGTCGCGCTGCTTGCGCTCCGCCACGAGACCGTGCGCGACATCGGTCTCAAGAGGCCGGCGAGCATGCGAAGCGCGATTGTGCTGGGCGTCGCCGTCGCGGCGTTGATCTTCGTGGGCCTCCAAGAGCTCCAGCGCATAGGCGTGATGGGCGAAACCCGCCTCGGCGACATGGCAACCGAGTTGAAGGGCAACATTGCGCTCACGCTCGCGCGTACGGGGCTGAGCTTGATCATGGTCGGCTTCGTCGAAGAATTCGTCTTCCGAGGTTTTGTGTTGGATCGCATTGCCAAGGCCTTCGGTACCGGCGCGCTCGCGCTGAGCATCGCCGTTCCAGGCCAAGCCGTGCTCTTCGGCCTCGCCCACGCCTATCAAGGCCTCGAAGGGATGCTCTTCACCGGCGCCGTCGGCCTGGTCCTCGGCGTCGTGTTCATCGCCGCCGGACGAAACCTATGGCCTGTGATCATCGCCCATAGCGTTTTCGACGCGGCGCGGGCCGTGCACCTCTACTATGCGCAGACCGTAGCAAGTTGACGCGACGCGCCTTGGTAAATCCGACTGAAACCACGTTGCGCCGGCGCGGTTAACAGGCACGCGCCTTGCCCCTTTGACCTCGAACACCACCGCCGTTGTCCCGTTTGGGAACACCGGCTCGAGCGAGGTCACTCTCATGGCGACGCCGTCACTCGGTGAATTGCGGTTTGCGCATCTGCTGCTCACGACCGAACGCAGGCCCTATCGCCGGCGTCTGAATCCGATGTGGCGCCGCCTCTTCGACCTCTCGGTCGTGCTGACCTTCGTCTTCTTCCTGTTCATGTAAAAAAAGGCGCGCCCCGCGAGGCGCGCCTTCAATTCGAAAATACTTAGGTTCTTCAGTTCGTGCCGGCGATGCCTACGGGCGCGCCGAAGTCGCGCTTCGCGGCCACGATCGTGACGGTGAACCCGGCGATGACGTCGACGATCGTCATCAGCGTCAGCATGAAGAACACCGAGTTCGAAAACCCGGCCATCGTGATGAATTGGATGATGCAAACGACGCTGAGCAACATCGACAATCCGTGATTGATGATCGACATCGCGTCGGTGCGCGTCGATTTCACGATCTCCACGAACAGGAGCAGAAGGCTCAGACCCATGAAGATGTCGGCGAAGGACACATCCCACACATCGCCCGAGAACATGCCGACCCTGAAGATCGCGTCGGTCATCCAGTGGTCGACGTCGCCCGACGGTCCCGCAGCCGTGAACACGACGATGTTGTAGAGAATAAGGGGAAAGACCAGAAGTGGTACGATATTCAGCGTGACGTAGGTCGCCGCCGCCCGTGACTGTGCCATGGAACCCTCGTTACCTCAGTTAAAAGCCCGCGCCGGGCGCACCTCTAACGATAACAGCCCCAGCCGCCCCCGCCAAGCTCGGCCCAATTAATGGCCGTTTTTTGGCGGCGGAACCTCCCGACCGGCCTCGGCTTTCTCGGCATATATAAGGTAGAGGTTGCGGGCATAGACGATCAGCCCCAAAGCCTGCCCGGAAATGAAAACCGGGTCCTTCTTATATATTGCATAGGCAAGCAGGATCAGACCCCCGCCGACGCTGAAGTACCAGAATGCCACGGGAACCACGCTTCGCCTTGCGCGCTCGCTTGCCCACCACTGCACCAGGAAGCGCGACATGAAGAGCGCCTGACCGCCGAAGCCGATCAGCACCCAGACATGCTCCCACGTCAGCCAATCGAACATGTCAAAGCTCCTCGACGCGCACGGGATTGCGTGCCCGCCGCCTCAACCATCTGACGCCCACCAAGTCCGAAAGCGAGACCAACAACCGATCCAGCGTTCCGTATTTCGATGTGCCGTGCGCGCGCGGGCGATGGTGAACGTCGACATGTGCGATGCGATAGCCCTCGCGCAGCATCAGCGCGGGCATGAAGCGATGCAGGTGATCGAAATAAGGCAGCGCCAAAAACGCCTCGCGCGAGAAAAGCTTGAGCCCGCATCCCGTGTCGCGCGTACCGTCCGCCAGAAGCCACTGCCGAACATCGTTGGCGATGCGTGAAGAGAGCCGCTTGATCGCATTGTCCTCGCGCTTGCGCCGTTGACCGGCGACAAGCCCCAAAGTTGGCGAGCCGTCACGTGCCTTGTCCCACGCCAAAAGCAGACTTGGGATGTCGGCCGGGTCGTTCTGTCCGTCGCCGTCGAGCGTCGCGATCAGCGTGCCGCGCGCCGCGATCACCCCGCTCCGCACGGCGCGGCTCTGTCCCGAATTCTTCGCGTGCCGCAAGACCCTGAGCTCCGGCGTCTGCTTGCGCGCGCCGAGCAGGGCCTCGACCGTGCCGTCGGAGCTGCCGTCGTCGACGAACAGCACTTCGAACGAGATCTTGCCCCGAAGCGCCGCGCAAATCTCGTTGAGCAGCGGAACGGCGTTCAGGACCTCGTCCTTCACGGGAACAACGACGGAAAGTTCGGGTGACAAAGTCCTCTAAACTCCAGGCGTCCGGCGCACGCCCCGGTCCGGGCGCGGGATGAAGGGTGGCGGGCCTTATACAAGCGCACATCCCGCCTCACCAGGGGTCGCAAATCGACACCCTATGGACGGGTGGCGAGGCGAAATGCGATAGGCTCGGACATTGCGTTGCACGTCGTTCGATGGTTAACCCTTGGCCCATGCCCACACGCCGATCCGCAGCCGCTTATGACGCATCAAGCCCCTGGTCGCTGGCCCTCGCCCACCCGCGCGCGGTTCTGATCACGCTCTGCCTGCTGCTCTTCGTCCCCGGCTTGGCGTCGATCCCGCCGCTCGACCGCGACGAGTCGCGCTTCACGCAAGCGACGAAGCAGATGATCGAGACCGGCGACTTCATCGAGATCCGCTTCCAAGACGAAGCGCGCAACAAAAAGCCGATCGGCATCTACTGGATGCAAGCGATCTCCGCCGGCTGGCTGTCGGGCGAACCGCACAATTCGATCTGGGCTTACCGCATACCGTCCGTCCTCGGCGGAATTCTCGCCGTGCTCTTCGTCTTCGGCATCGGCGCCAAACTCTTCGACGAAGAAACGGGGCTGATAGCCGGCGGGTTGCTCGCGTCTTCGCTTCTGCTCGTGGGCGAAGCGCACATCGCCAAGACCGATGCCGTCCTGCTCGCGTGCGTCACGGCGGCGCAACTCTTGGTCGCGCATTTCTTTGTCGAGGCGCGCCAAGGCGCCCCCCAGCCGCTGCTTCGATATTCGATTCTGCTGGGTCTCGCCTTCGGCATCGGCATCTTGGTCAAGGGGCCGATGGTTCTGTTTTTTGTCGGATTGACGGTGATCGCGCTGTCGCTGTGGGAGCGCCGCTGGAATTGGATCATGTCGATGCGGCCGATATTCGGCTTGGGCATCATCATCCTGATCAACGTGCCGTGGCTCGTCGCGATCGGCCTCGTCACCAAGGGCGCATACTTCAGTGAAGCCATCGGCCAAGACTTTCTGGGCAAGGCCGTCGGCGCGCAGGAAAGCCATTGGGGTCCGCCGGGTTACTACCTCGCGACATTGCTTATCGGGTTTTGGCCCGGCTGGTTGTTCTTGGGCGCGGGCATCGTCTACGCCTTCGCGCGCAGCCGCGAAGGCGCCGTCCGCTTTCTTGTGTCGTGGCTCGTGCCGGCGTGGCTGCTCCTCGAGCTCGCGCCGACGAAATTGCCGCACTATCCCCTGCCGCTCTACCCGGCGTTGGCGCTCCTTTGCGGCGCCGCGATCATGGCCGGCGTACGCGAAAGCCGGAGCTTTCTCGACAACGCCCCCGTGAAGATCGGTGCGGCGCTCTGGTTGATGATGACGATCGCGCTCACCGGCGCGTTGCTCTTCTACGTTCCCGGCACCTACGGCACGGGCACCAACATCGTCCTTTGGATCCTGGCTGTGCCCATCCTCGGCGCGGCGGCCATTGCCGTGCTGTTCCTCTTGAGAGGCGAGGGCGAGAACGCATCGGGTGCCGCGGTCGTCACCGGTGCCGTCTTCGCGGCGGTCGCATTGGCGGGCGTCCTGCCGCGCCTCGAGCAAGTCATGATCAGCCGCCAGGCCGCCAACCTCATTGCAAGATCCGGCGCGCTGCCCGCCGCCACGACGGTGGTCGGCTTCCATGAGCCCAGCATCGTCTTTCAAGTCGGCACCAAGATCACCCTCGCTCAAAGTGCCGCCGACGCCGCCGACTTCCTGACCAAGACGCCGAACTCCGTCGCCTTGGTCGAGCAGCGCTTCGACAGCGAGTTCCATCAGCGCCTGACGCAGCAGAACTTCACCGCCGAACCGCTCGGCAACGTGAAGGGTCTGAACTACTCGCGCGGCGATCCGGTCTCGCTCACGCTCTACCGGTTGCGAAAAACGGGTCCGTGACACCCTTCATACAGGGGCTGACGCGCACTTCGCCGCTCGTGTGGCTCGCGGCCTTCGTCGTCCTCGTCACCGCGTGCCGCATCGGCGTCCTCATCGCGACGCCGCTCAACCTCGGTCCGGACGAAGCGCAATACTGGTCGTGGAGCCTCACGCCCGCGTTCGGATATTTCTCGAAGCCGCCGATGATCGCATGGATGATCGGCGCATCGACCGCCGTCTGCGGCGACGGCGAAGCGTGTATCCGCGTCACGGCGCCGTTATTCCACGGCGCAACCGCCCTGTTGGTCTTCTTCGCAGGCCGCGCACTCTACGATGTGCGCGTCGGCACTTGGTCGTGCCTCACATACGCAGCGATGCCCGGCACGAGCTTCTCCTCGCTGCTGATCACGACCGATGTTCCACTGCTGTTCTTCTGGACGCTCGCGCTTCTCGCAACTGCCGAGTTGCGGCGCGCGCCGAACGTCGCGTGGGCAATCACGCTCGGCGCCGCGATAGGCCTGGGCCTCTTGTCGAAATACGCGATGCTCTACTTCGCGCTCGGCATCGCCGTCGCCTTTCTCCCGACCCTCGCAGGCCGCTCGCTGCTCCTCAGCCGTTGGAGCTTGATCGCACTCGCCGCTGCCGCTGCCGCGTTCGCGCCGAACGTCATCTGGAATGCATTTCACGGCTTTGCGACAGTAAGTCACACCGTATCGAACGCGAACTGGGGCGCCGAACACCTCTTCAATACGCGCAAGCTTCTCGAATTTCTCGCCGCCCAAGTCGGAATCGTCGGTCCGATCGCCGCCGGCATCGTCGTTTGGGGTTTGATCCGCGGCTGGCGCGACAAAAAATACGACAGCGCGGACACCTTATTGCTGTCGCTCTCGCTTCCGGTCATCGCCGTCATCGCGGTGCAGGCGTTCATCTCGCGTGCGAACGCGAATTGGGCGGCGCCGGGCTTCGTGGCGCTGTCGATTTTGGTCTGCGCGTGGGGGCTGCAACGTCATCAAGCTAAACTTCTTGCAACAAATCTCGCGTTGAACGCGATTCTTGCGCTGATGCTCGGCGCTCTTGCGGTCAGCCCCGCCTTCGTCGCCGCCGTCGGGCAGGAAAATTCGGTCAAACGCCTGCGCGGATGGGACGAAGCAGGCCGCTCGATCACGAGTCTCGCCGCCGCGGCGCCTTTCGACGCGATCTTGAGCGACGATCGCGAGGACATGGCTTCGCTCTTCTACTACGCGCGCCCGCGGACGCAGCCTTTGCGCATGTGGCCCAAGCAAGACATCGGCAACGAGTACGAAGCCTCCTACGCATTGCAGCCGAAAGAGACCTCGAAAGTGCTCTTCGTCACACGCCGCGCCGACGCGCGCGACGTGATCGCCGCGTTCGCATCGTCGGAGCGCGTCGCGACGCTCGAAACGCGACTCGATTCGAAAAGAACGCGCGTTTTTTTCCTCTACGCGCTCTCGGGACCGGTCGATTCGACTCTTTTCCCGAAATTTTTAAATCGTCCGTCTACGGAATAAGTCGGATTCGACGCTAATCTTCGTTGCGTGCGATGACTGCACGCACGCACTCTTCGCGCGAAGTTCGCAAATGATGAACGCAAAGCGCAAGCAAGCGTACGATTCATGCGCGGAACAAAATGAGTATCGGGAGTGAGTGCCACTTCGCTCGGCGATGCGATTACGGACACTCGCCTAGAGAAGAACTGCGCGATTAGATTCTCGCTATGCCTGTCAATATGCGATTACTTCACTAAGTCGGTCCGCGAATACACCATCGATCACGCGCTCGACCTTGCTAATCCATTTTTTACTCGCGTGATCTATTTGACGCTGAACGAATCGTGCTGCATGATTCGCGACGTTGGGGAAAGCGCGGGCTGCGCGCGGACTTTTCGGGGAAGCAGTCGACCAACCGAGGGGCGTCAGAGCTGCCTATGACAGTGCATACCTTCGTAAAGGGCGCCAATACGGCCGCGCACTTAAGGCCTCCGACAAAACGCAAGATGGTCGAACGAAGTCCGGGCGCCGACGCGCAAGCCGGCACGCAGACCTCTCTTCTTTTTCCTACCGCCCCCGCCTCTCCTGCCCAAAACGCCGATCCCGGCCAGACGATCCGCAAAGCCAATCGCTTTCCCGTCTCTGCCGAAGCGCGCGAATTCTACAAGAAGAATTATCCGGGCTCGACCGCCGACGACTGGAACGATTGGCGATGGCAGGCCCGCAGCCGAATCCGCACGCTTGAACAGCTTGAGCGCGTGTTCGACCTCTCCAAGGACGAACGCGCCGCCGCGTTGAAGCACAAAGGCTCGCTGCCCGTCGGCATCACACCTTATTATGCAAGCCTGATGGGCCATGCCGACGCGTCCGAGCCCTTGCGCCGCACGCACGTCATGGTTTCGGACGAATATGTGCGTCTGCCCGGCGAAGAAGACGATCCCCTGGGCGAAGACCACGACACGGTCGCGCCGGGCCTCGTCCACCGCTACCCTGATCGCGTTTTGTTCCTCACGACGGGCTTCTGTTCGACCTATTGCCGCTATTGCACGCGCTCGCGCATGGTCGGCAACCCGGGCGGGGAGTACCAATTCTCGACCTCGCAGTGGGAAAAGGCGCTCGCCTACCTCGAAAAGCACACCGAAGTGCGCGACGTCCTGCTTTCGGGCGGCGATCCGCTGTCGATCGGCGACGAAAAGCTCGATTGGCTGCTGACGCGCCTGCGCAAGATGAAGCACATTGAGTTCATCCGCATCGGCAGCAAGATCCCGGCGGTCCTGCCTCAGCGGATCACGCGCGATCTCGTAAAGATGCTGCGCAAGCACCATCCCCTGTGGATGAGCGTCCACTTCACCCATCCGGCCGAAATAACCTCCGAAGCGCGCGAAGCCGCGGCACGCCTTGCCGACGCCGGCATCCCGCTCGGCTCGCAAACCGTGTTGCTCAAGGACGTCAACGACGATGTCCACGTCATGAAGCGCCTGATGCACGGGCTTCTGACCATGCGCATCAAGCCGTATTACCTTTATCAGTGCGACCCGATCAAAGGTTCGGGCCACTTTCGCACGCCGGTGCACAAGGGCATCGAGATCATCCAATCTCTGCGCGGCCACACGACGGGCTACGCCTGTCCGATGTTCGTGGTCGACGCGCCGGGCGGCGGCGGAAAGATCCTGCTTGCACCCGACGCCGTCGCCGGCCGTGAGGGCGACGACCTGCTGCTGCGCAACTTCGAAGGCAAGATTTATCGCTATCCCGACCCCGGCGGCACGCTTGGCCGGGGCAGAAAGCCCGCGGTCGCAGCCGCGGAATAGCGAAGGCGAGACGCCGCGCGAGTGAGCCGAAGGAACATTCTGTCGGCTCGCGCGGCGAACAGGCAAGGAGCCTATGCACGACGCGCCGCATATTCTGATCCTGGTGCCCGAACTCAAAGAGGTCGAGCCGGACGACAACCTCGCCACGATTTCGACCGCCCGCGAGCTTGCCGACCACTACACGCGCCTCGGCTACCCGAACGTCATCCGCCACTTCGACTATCTGCCGTCGGCCTTCAAGACCTTGGTCGAAAACGAAAATCCCGATTGCGTCTTCAACCTGGTGGAATCGGTTTCGGGCACCAGCCGCCTGATCCACGTACCCCCGATCTATCTCGAAGAGCTGCGCCTGCCTTACACCGGCTGTCCCGCGCACGCGATCGAGCTTTCGAACGACAAGGTGCTGGCCAAGCACATCCTTTCGCTCCTGAACGTGCCGACGCCGCGCTGGGGTGTGCCGAAAACGATGGCGACGGGCGAACCCGGCATCTGGATCGTCAAAGCCCAGCACGAGCACGCCTCCTTCGGCATGAGCCAAAGCAACGTCGTCGAAGGCACGACCGCCGCGGTGGAACTGGCGCGCAAGCTCGAGGTCGAACACAAGATCGACTGGATGATCGAGGAATTCGTCGACGGCCGCGAGTTCAACGTCTCGATGGTCGAAAGCCCGAACGGACCGCGCCTGCTGCCCATGGCCGAGATCGTGTTCGAGAACTACGGCAAGGACCTGCACAAGATCATCGACTACAAGGCGAAATGGGACGAGGAGAGCTTCGAATATCGAAACACGGTCCGGCGCTACGACTTCCAGCCCTCCGACCGTCGCCTGCTGAAGGCGCTCGAAGACATCAGCCTGAAAGTTTGGTCGGGGTTCGACCTGCGCGGCTGGGCGCGCATCGACTACCGCGTCGACGCGGACAACATGCCCTTCGTCGTCGACGTCAACGCCAATCCCGACCTTTCGCTTGACGCGGGCTTCATGACGGCGGCTGCCCGCGCACAAATCACCCCGCACGAAGCGATCCGCATGATCACCAGTGCGGCGATGGGCTGATGACGCCGCGCCTGTTCCGGACGGAACCGCGCGCGAGCGACCGCGACGCCCTCCAGCGGCTTGCTACCGACACCAAAGTGTTCTCAGCCGTTGAAGTCGGTTGGACGGTCGAGATCATCGATGCGGCCCTCACGCGTGGCCAAGCGGCCGGCTATCACTTTCTGTTCGCCGACGGCGGTGACGGCTTGGAGGGTTTCACCTGCTTTGGTCCGATCGACGGCACCGACAATCGTTTCGACCTCTATTGGATCCTGGTCTCGCCGTCCGCGCAGGGCAAAGGCCTGGGCCGTCGCCTGCTGGCCGAGACCATGAAGGCCGCGCGCGCTCTCGACGCCACGCACATGTTCATCGACACCTCGACGCGCGCCGACTACGCACCGGCTCGCGCGCTCTATGAGGCGCTGGGCTTCGCGCACATGGGCACACTGGTCGATTTCTACCGCGACGGCGACGGCAAGGCGCTCTTCGGCCGAAAACTCTAGACGGGCTTCACCGCCTGCTCACGATCGTGGCCAAGCCCGAGGTTGCGCTCGCGCCAAGCGATGAACAGCCCCGATGCGATGACGATCGCGGCACCCAGATAGACCGCGGTCGCCGGCAATTCGGAAAAGAACAACCACCCGAACAGTATCGCCCACACCATCGTGACGTAGTCGAAGCTCGCAAGCGTCGAGGCCTGCGCGAAACGATAGCCGTTGGTCATGAACAATTGCCCGACCCCGCCCAAGACACCCAAAAGCACCAAGAGCACGAGGTCGCCCGGCCCCGGCGTGACCCACGCGAACGGCAGCGTCATCAGACTTACGATCGTCGACGTAAGTTGAAAGTAGAATGCGATCGCAAGCGCCGATTCCGTTCCCGACATCATGCGGATGAAGATCATCGTGAAGCCAACCAACACCGCGTTCGAAACGGCAAGGCCAAGCCCGATCGTGGAGGACGGCTCGGCCGCGCCCGTCTGCAGATGCGGCGAGACCATGATCAAAACGCCGACGAAGCCCAACGCAACCGCGCTCCAGCGGTAGAGCCGGACGGCTTCGCCCAGCATGACGGCCGCGAGCGCCACGACGATCAACGGCGAGGCGAAGCTGATCGCCGTGACGTCGGCGAGCGGCAGATACGTCAGCGCACCGAAATAGGTGAACATCGCAAAGACGCCGGTGAACGCGCGCCGCGCATGCGACAGCGGGTTCTTCGTCGTGAGCATCGAGAGCCCATGGCCCGCGATCAGCATCAGTCCCGCTATCGGCAAGAACGCAAAAAGCGAGCGGAAGAAAACGATCTGCCCCACCGGATAGGTATCGCCCAGGCCTCTGGCGATCGCCGCCATCAACGTGAAGACGAACGTCGCGGCGATCTTGAGACCGATGCCCAGAAGCGGTCTCGACGACGAGCTGAGGTCGACGCTTGCGGAAGCGTTATGTCGCGTCACATCCAGCCGCGCCAACGGAAATAAAGATACGGCAAGACCGCCGAAATGACCATGAGCACCAATGAGAACGGATATCCGACGGACCAGTGTAATTCCGGCATGAAATTGAAGTTCATGCCGTAGATGCTGGCGACGAGCGTCGGCGGCAGGAACACGACGGCGACGACCGAGAAGATCTTGATGATGCGGCTCTGCTCGATATTGACCACGCCCAAGACGGCATCGAGAAGAAACGTGATCGTGTTCGACAAATAGGTCGTGTGGTCGGCGAGCGACTGAACGTCGCGGGTCATGATCTTGATGTGACCCTTCATATCCTTGGTCGTCTTGAGGTCGATGACCTGGGACAGGAAGGCGAGCATGCGCCCCAAACTGATCAAGCTCTCGCGCGCCTTGGACGTCAGGTCGTTCCGGCTGCCCAAGCGCATCAGGATTTTTTGGTAGTCGCGCGTCGGGCTGTTGCCGTTCTTGCCGAAGATCTGCTTCGACAAGCCGTCGACTTCCGCGCCCACCTTCTCCAGAACGTCCGCGGTTCGGTCGATGATGGCTTCCATCAGCCCCGCAAGAATGATGTCCCCGCGCAGCCAGAGATTCGCTTGACGCTCCGACCGGTTGGCAAACGTGTTGAACGGTTGCGGTTCGGAGTAGCGCACGGTCAGAAGGCGGTCGCCGGCCAGAATGAAGCACACGCCTTGGCATTCGGGCTCTTCGGTTTCGGTCTTCGACAGGACGAGCGCGGTCATGAAAATTGCGCCGTCTTCCTGATAGAGCCTGCTCGAGATTTCGATCTCCCCCATGTCCTCTTGGGTAGGCGCCTCGATGCCGAACATGGCCCTGACGGCCTCTCGCTCCTGCGGCGTCGGATCATAGAGGTCGACCCACAAGGCCTCGGGCGGAATCGAAATGGCATCCAGGGACTCGCCGGAGCATGTCAAATTCCGGCGCAGACAGTTTTCGCGCAGACCGAACGAACGAAGCATGCGTGTCTCTCGCCGTTGACACCTGGAATGGGCGGATTGCGCCCCTTATAGCCATGAGTGATGGAGAGCCGCCACATCCTAAATGACGCGTCGGGACCGACGTCAAAGTCGCCGGCTGTCGCAAGCTCATGCTTTACCGTCCCCGTCGATCCCGCTTGCGGGATCGCTCTCGCGCCGTGCATAAAGCGCCCGCAGGGCTGGGGCCGGTTTCGGCCCGAGTGTTGCGCTTTCGACTGCCTTAAGGACTTGGGCGGCCTAGCTAGGGCGCTATTCTAGAGCGCGTGATTCGGACGTTCGGCACCAACTCGGGGGTTCCAATGGAATTCGGCGATCTCTTCAGTTTCGACAAGAAAGTCGCGCCAATGATCATCAAGCCGATCTATTGGATCGGCCTCGTTTTGATCGTGCTGGGTGGCGTCATTTTCTTCTTTGCCGGCTTTGGCAAACTCTTCACCGTCGGCTTTTTCACCGGCGTGTGGGACATGATCACCTCGATCTTGGGTGTCGTTTTTGGCGTTCTGGGTTTGCGGATCGGCGCCGAAATCTGCCTTGCCGTATTCGAAATCCACGAGAAGGTGACCGGAAGCTCGCCCTCGCAAATGTAGCCTCCGCCTAGGGGCGTCAGCGCACGGCGACGCCCTCGACCTCGATCAGATATTTCGGCTCGACGAGCTGCGGCACGTAAACGAACGTCGAAGCGGGTCTGTGATCGGCCAAATGGCGCATCCGCGCCGCGCGGATTTGCTCCCCGGGCTGCCCCATCACGGCGTAGATATTCAAATTCACCAGGTTGGCGACCGTCATGTTCTTGGCCGCGAGCACGCGCAAGACGTTGGCAAATGCCTCGTCCGCCTGCTCGCCGACGGTGGCAGGCAGCGTTCCGTCCGGCCGCACGCCGACCTGACCCGCGATGTAGACGATATCCGATCCCGCCTTGGCCACGCCGCCGTGGCTGTAGAGCCCGAGCGGTTTGTGGATGGTGGTGGGGTTGAAGAACTCAGGCGCGCTCATGCTTGGTTACCTCTTCGCTCTTGTCGACCTTGCCGCCGCGATGGTCCGACGTAAGCACGTCTTCGCCCGTGCCGCGGCGATGGAAGTAGATGCTCTGCGCGAACGAGCGGAACGGCGCCGTGCCGAACGCTAGATTCCACATCCAGTTCGGCGGCGCCAAATCCAGCGCCCGCCTGAGCCACAGCTTCGCACGGAACTGCGGCGCCTCGCGCGCCAATGCGCGCGCCGGGTGCTCCCCGCCCGCATCGATCCAATCCGACGCCAGCTGCGCGGTCCGTCGGCCGAGCCGCAATGTCTGAACGATCCCCCCGCCCGTCAGCGGCGAAACATGCCCCGCCGCATCGCCGATCAGCATGACGCGCCCGAGCGAAACGTTCTTCAAAGTCCCGCCCGCCGGAATGAGTCCGCTGCGCCGCGCAACGATGCGCCGCGCGGGCAAGCCCAAACGCTGCTGATAGGTGCGCAGGAACGCGCGCGCATCGGGTCTGACGCCGTGGCGCGCCGCAAGCCCGACTTGCGTGACGCCGACGCCCGGCACCGCCCAGGCGATGTAGCCGGGCGCGAGCGTACTGTCCAAGAAGCAATGCAAGAAGCGGTCGTCGAGATCGGGCTCGGGCTCCAGCTCGAATTCGACGCCGCCCAGAAATCTCTGATTGGCGTCGAGGCCGAACGCGCGTCCCACGGTCGACGTCGCGCCGTCCGCGCCGATCAAAAGCCGCGCACTCATGTCAAGGGCGGGCAGGATCACCGCGTCACCCGTTTGCGCACCGCCCTTGAACGCGGTGCCTAGCATCAACTCGGCGCCCGCCCGCCGCGCCTCGTCCGCCATCCATCGCAACAGGTTTGGCGTATCGCTCGCCAAGAAATAATAACCGGGTGCCGAATGATCGGTCGACTGACCGTTCGGCGCATAGAGGCGCACGCCGCGGATGAGCCGTGTTAGGTGCGAAGGAAAATCGGTTTCTTCCGCCGCCTCTTTGACGAGAATTCCCGTGGTACGCACGGCGGCGCCCGGATCGGATTTGCGCTCGAGAACCGCGACCTTCAGGCCGCGCAGCGCGGCGGTGCGCGCGCATGCAAGCCCCGCGAAACTCGCGCCGACGATGATCAGGTCAAACCGGCGCATCGCGGGGCAGCACCTCTTGGAACGGTGAGGGCGCCGACACGGCGCCCTCTCAGATCGGTCGATTGGCGAAGATTATTTGCGCTTCGCTTTCTTCTTCGCCGCCGGCTTCGTCTTCGGCTTGGGCAACGGCGCCCCGAACGACCACGAATGTCCGAACGGATCGCTGATCATGCCGAAGCGATCACCCCAGAATTGATCGGCCGCGGGCATCGTGATCTTCGCGCCGGCCTTGGTCGCGCGGGCGATCCACTGATCGACTTCTTTGGGCGCGCTCAGTTGCACGAACATCGAGCAGGGCGTGCCGCCGAGTTTTTCCGGTGTCTTTCCGCCGCCCGAGGAATCGGCTGAGAATTCGGGAAAGTCGTCGGACAAATAGAGCGAATGGCCGTTGATCTCGACCTCGGCATGCATCAGCCGCTTGCCGTCCTCTGCCGGCATGCGAGCGATTTCTTTTCCGCCCAGGCCTTTCTTGTAGAAGGCGATCGCTCCGTTTCCATTGCTGACGGTCAAATAAGGCACGACTAGCTTTTGCGTCTTTGCGGGCATGGTCAGCTCCTCGTTCAGCGGACGAGCGTTCTACGCTCACTTCTTCGCGTTCGCCACCAAATCCTGCACCACGGCGGGATCCGCGAGCGTCGTCGTATCGCCGAGATTTGAAGTATCGCCCTCCGCGATCTTGCGCAGGATGCGCCGCATGATCTTGCCCGAGCGAGTCTTGGGCAAACTCGGCGCCCACTGGATGACGTCCGGCTTGGCGATGGCGCCGATCTCCTTGCCGACCCACGCGGCCAGTTCCTTGCGCAACTCTTCGGTGGGCTCGACGCCGGCCGTCAACGTCACATAGGCATAAATCCCCTGGCCCTTGATGTCGTGCGGATAGCCGACCACCGCCGCTTCGGACACTTTGGGATGCGCCACCAGCGCGGATTCGACTTCGGCGGTCCCGAGACGATGTCCGGCGACGTTGATCACGTCGTCAACTCGGCCGGTGATCC
>JBGOVA010000005.1:0-50935 GCA_041477875.1 Micropepsaceae bacterium
CGCCCGCCAGGATGACGATGGCGGCGGCGGCGGCAATGACGATGGCGGTCGTGCGGCCCATGGCTATTCCTCGAAGTTCGAATCAACGTGAAACGGGCACTCAGGATACAAAAGCGCGCGCTGCGGTGGGCTCCCAAGACAACGTCACGGCGACGCCCTTGGCGGGGAATTGCGCGCCGCGGGCCGGCGCCTTGACGATGATCTCGTTCATGCCGGGCGCGGAGAGTTTCACCCGCAAATGATCGCCGTGGAAAATGAAGTCCTCGATCAGGGCCGCCACGTGATTGCCGCCGGGCGTGGTCTCCGCCGACACGATCAGATGCTCGGGCCGCACGCACACGACGCCCGAACGCCCGACGACGTCGCAATTGCCGTTCGCCGCGCGCACTTTGCCGCCGCCGATCAACTCGATCGTGCAGTACTTCTCGTCGATCGCCACGATCTTGCCGGGCAGCGCGTTGTTCTCGCCGATGAAGCCGGCGACGAACGCGTTCGCCGGCGCGTCGTAGATGTTCGCCGGCGTGTCGAGCTGCTGGATCGCGCCGTCGTGGAACACGGCGATGCGGTCCGACAGGGTCAAGGCCTCGCCCTGATCGTGCGTGACGTAGACGACGGTCACGCCCAGCTCGCGATGCAGCCGCTTCAATTCGTATTGCATCTGCTCGCGCAAATGCTTGTCGAGCGCGCCCAAGGGCTCGTCCATCAAGACAAGCTCCGGATCGAACACGAGCGCGCGCGCCACCGCGACGCGCTGCTGCTGGCCGCCCGAAAGCTGATGCGGCTTGCGTTTCTCGAAGCCTTGCAGCTCGACCATGGCGAGCGCTTTGGCCACGCGGTCCTTGATCTCGCCGCGCCCGACTTTGCGCACTTCAAGCGGGAAAGCTAAGTTCTCCGCCACCGTCATGTGCGGAAACAGCGCGTAGTTCTGGAACACGAAGCCGAGCCCGCGCTTGTGCGGCGGCATCGTCGTCAGCGATTGGCCGTTGAGCCGAATGTCGCCCGACGTCGGCTGTTCGAAGCCCGCGAGCATCATCAACGTCGTCGTCTTGCCCGACCCCGACGGCCCGAGCAAAGTCAGGAACTCGCCCTTCGCGATGTCGAGGCTCAGATCCTTCACGACCAACTGCACGCCGTCGTAAGTTTTCTTGACGCCGCTGAAGCGCACGAACGGAACCGGACCTTCCGGAACCGCATCGGCCTGCGCTGTCTCTTCGGGCTCCTCTTCGCGCCGACGCTGCGTAACGGCGGGCGGGGTTTCTTCTTCCTTCTCTTCGACTTGGGGCGCCTTCGCGACGCGTTCGTGCGCGACAGGTTCGGCTTCGGCCTCGCGCACCGCCGCGCTCACGTAGCGCGTCTCGGGCTCGTCTTTCGCTTTCGCGACGACCACGACCTCGTTGCGCTCGATCTTGGGTGCGGGCGGCGGAACCTCGACGGCGGTGATTTCCGGCTCGGACTCTTCGACGGGCTTTTCGACCTTCGCCGCCGGCTTGCGCTCGCCGCCAAATCCGAACGCAACGGAGAGCAGAGAGCTGCGGCGCGGCGGAAGCGCGATGCCGACGCGGGGCGACTCGTCGCCGTCGTCGTCTTGGTCGTCGTCGTCGTTGTCTTCAGGCGCGGCGGGTGCGTCTTCCGAGAGGGCAGGCTTGCCGGCGGCGGCCGCCTTCTCTTCGGCAATGGCCGCAGGGGCCACAACGTCCGCGTGTTCCGGTTTCGCGTCCGCCTCGGGATGCGTTTGCTCCGGCTCTGGCTGCATCGGCGGATCGTCTCTCGGCTGGAGCGCAGCAATCAGCGATCCCGGTCCGGGCTTGCCGCCGGCCGGAATTCCAAGCAAACGCGATCTGAGCGAAAAGCCTTTCAATGGAGCTTTTGCAGGCGCATCTTTTGTGTCAGCCGCCATGATGATGCGGACGAAGCCGTTTCCCCCTAACTCCGCAAGGGGGCGATCCTAGGCAACACTGCGGTTAATTGAAAGGCACAACCTGGAATCAATTTCCGCCGCCGAATAACCCTTTTAGTGGATCGAGCGGATTGTCTTTCTTCTTCTTCTTTTGGTCGTTTTTCTTGTCCGTTGCATCTTCAGGTTGGCCGCCGAGCCCCTGCAAAAGCCCCCCGACGTCGCCGCCGTTCTTAAGGCTATCGAGCGGATTTCCACCCTTAAGGATGGAATCGAGCGTCGACGACATCACGCCCGACAAGTCAGGCTCGTAAGACGGGTTGCTCCACGGCCCCTTGATGCGGAACGGAATCCCGATCCCGCCGAGGTCGAACGCCCCGCCCTGGCCCGTGCGCGAGGAAACCGCCTTCGGCTCGACGCGATAATCGAGCGTCTGGTTCCCGATGTCGATCAACCCGGCGCCGTTCAGCCGCACGAACGGATTGAGCAGCCGCAAATCCTTGTTGGCGGCAATGCCGCCCTTGATGACGAACGACCCGCTGAGTTCCGCGAAGTCGGTTTTCGCCGCCCCCCCGATCGCCGAACCCGTGAGCGCGGATTCGATGGTCCGCGCGATTTCCGCCAAATTGACGCCCTTGATGGCCCCGTCCTCGAAGCGGATTTTCGCAGCGCCGCTGAGCGACCGCATCCACGAGCGCTGCTACCCGCCGGAGGCCGCCAATTTGGTGACGATGGATCCGGTTCCCGAAAGCCGCGTGAGTCCGACGGCGTCCGTCAGGAACGGCTCACCCTGCACGCCGCCGACCGTCAGGTCCAATCCGACCTGCGGAACCGTGCTCGAACCGTCGAGCAAGATGACGCCCTTGCCGTTGCCGCCGTAAAGCGCAAGTTCCTTCAAGTTCGCGCTGAGCTTGCCCCGCGACAGCGCGATGTCGAGCGCGCTGCGCCCGATCTTCATGTCGCCCGCCGTGAGCGCATTCACCGCAAAGGCGAGATCGGCATCCACCAACCGCAACGCGGACAGATCGATCGGCGCATCGCTCCACCCCGAACCGTGCCCGCCGCTTGGCCCGCGCGTAGCCTCGCCGCTGCTGCCCATATACGGATTCAGATCCAGATGATCGAGCGTGAAGTCGCCCTTGATATGCGGCGCCGCCTTTGCGGTTTCGAGCGCAAGGTTGCCCGACCCGTTCATCCCGTCGAGCGACAGTTTCGTGTTCTTGAACGCGATGCGATCGCTCGACGACGACATGTCGCCCGTCAACGTCATGGCCGCAAAGCCTTTGACCTTCGGTAACTCGATCCCGGCCCACGCCGCCAGCCGCCGCGCGGAGTTCGTTTTGAAATCGATCTTGCCCGCAACCGCGTTCGCCGCCGCGTCGACCGCGCCCTCGAACGACGCGGTCATCACTTCGCCGTCGATCTTCGCTTTGAGATCGCTCTTGCCGCCGGTCGACAGCGCGCGCGGTTTCGCGACTTCGGCGTCGATCTTGATCGCTTCCTTGTTCCAGGTCAGCCCGCCCGCGAACACCATCGGCTCATCGAGGCTCGGCAATTTGACCGACGCGTCGATCGCATCGACGCGCTGGGCCACGCCCGTGCGCGCATCGCTATAGGTCAAGACGCCGCCCGACAGCACGACATCGCGAAAACTCAAATCGCCGATCGCGCCCGGCTGCGGCTGCGGCGCGCCTTCCGCCGTCGGTTTCGAAGTCTCGGGCGCCGCCGCCTGAGGTTTGAACAGCCAATTCCCGCGGCCGTCCTTGTCGATCTCGAGATGGATGACCGGCTTGACGAGCTTGACCTCGGTGACATTCAGATTGCCCGACAGCAGCGGCCACAGCTCCGCGCCGACGACGAGCGACTCCATGCTCGCCATCTCCGGCTCCCGCGCGCCGGCCACGTTGGCGAAGCTCACCTTGTTCACCTCGACGCCCAGCGTCGGCCAGAAAGAGATCTTCAAATCGCCGTCGATCTTGAGCTCGCGCCCGGTCGCCAGCCGGGCCTGCTCGATGATCTGCGCCTTGTAGACGCTCGTGGGCAGGAAGAAGGGAAGCGCGACCACGATGACGATGAGAACGACGACCGCCAGAAGCACCCAACGAAGAATTCGCCACATGTCACGGGCTCCAAATTGCCGATCGCGCGTTAGAATAAGCCGTTACCGTCGCGATCGAGATTGAAATCAGGGTCGTTAGCAATTCAACAGAAGACTGGAGAGTAATGGTACCAGGGATTTGTTATGAGCCGTTCGCGGGCCTTCGAATTTGAAACGTTCGCAGTTGGCTTTGATCGCCCTTCGCCGCCAGCCTTCCGGCGCCGGATACTCGCCAATCGGCTCGCGGAAATATGCGGCCCGTGCGCGCCCGTCATGCAGGGGCCCATTGCTCAAGTCGTCGGGGATCGCGAACGCCACGCCCGGCAGCCCAAGGCGCCGGCACGCTTCCTTGAGCGCGCCGCTCGCCGTATCGCCCAGCGCAATATGCAGACAATCGAGGCTCACGATTCCTCGCTTTTGTTGCGCCAAACTTAGCAAACCAGGCGCCGTCCGACCACCACCCGTGCGGGGCATCTGGTCGCCGGTCGCGCGCGTGACTTTGGTCCGCCCGCCCGTGCTATAAGCCCGGCCGTCAACGCGGCACTTTCATGACGTCACCGATCTCCAACGCCAATGCGCTCGAAGCGCTCTGGCTGCCGTTCACGGCCAACCGCCAGTTCAAGAGCGAACCGCGCATCATCGCGCGCGGCGCCGGCATGTTTTACTACGACCCGCAAGGGCGCGAGCTGCTCGACGGACTCGCCGGCCTCTGGTGCTCGCTCGCCGGTCACGGCCGCAAGGAAATCTCCGCGGCCGTCGCGAGGCAGGTGGAAGAACTCGACTTCGCGCCGACATTCCAGTTCGCGCATCCGGCCGTCATCGAGCTCGCGGGCCGCTTGTCGGCGATGGCGCCCGCGGGCCTCGATCACGTCTTTTTCTGCAATTCGGGATCGGAGGCCGCCGACACGGCGCTCAAAATCGCGCTCGGCTATTGGCGCGCGAAGGGCGAGGCGCATCGCACGCGCCTCGTCGGCCGCGTGCGCGGCTATCACGGCACCAATTTCGGCGGCATGTCGGTGGGCGGCATCGCAGCGAACCGTCGTAACTTCGGCCCCATGCTGGGCAACGTCGACCATCTGCCTGCGACGTACGACCGCGCGAAGCAAGCGTTTTCGAAAGGCGATCCCGACTACGGCGCGCATTTCGCAGACGCGCTAGAGGAACTCGTCGCCCTTCACGGCGACACGATCGCGGCCGTGATCGTCGAGCCGATGGCCGGCTCGACCGGCGTGCTGCCGCCGCCCAAGGGTTATCTCCAGCGCCTGCGCCAGCTCTGCGACAAGCACGGCATTCTGCTGATCTTCGACGAAGTGATCACCGCCTTCGGCCGCATGGGCCATGCCACGGCGGCCGAGCGCTACCAGGTGACGCCCGACATGATCACGTTTGCCAAGGGCGTGACCAACGGCGCGATCCCGATGGGCGGCGTGATCGCCTCAAAGCGCGTCTATGACGCCTTCGCGCAGAAGAACGATTGGCAGATCGAACTCTTCCACGGCTACACCTATTCGGGCCACCCGGTGGCCGCCGCAGCGGCGCTCGCGACGCTCGATCTCTACCGCGACGAAAACCTGTCCGAGCGCGGCAAGCTGATCGAGCGCTGGCTTGAGGAAGCCGTGCATCGCCTCAAGGGCTCACCCTTCGTCGCCGATATCCGAAATTCCGGTGCCGCCGCCGCGATCGACATCGAGCCCGCGACCGGTGCTCCGGGCAAGCGCGGCCACGAAGCGATCCGCCGCGCGTTCTTCGAGGAAAACATCGTTCTGCGCGTCGGTGGCGACACGATTGCCTTGGGCCCCGCGCTCATTGCAGAACAAAGTCACATTGAGCGGCTGGTCGCTGGCGTCGAACGCGTGCTCAGCCGCCTAACCTGAAACAAGACGCGAAAAAGGGGAGAGACAATGCTCGTCGGCGTTCCAAAGGAAATCAAGAACCACGAATACCGCGTCGGCCTCACGCCCTCGAGCGTGCGCGAGCTTGTCGAACACGGCCACAAGGTCGTCGTGCAAACGAACGCCGGGACCGCGATCGGCTTGACCGACGACATGTATCGCGCGGCCGGAGCGGAGGTTCTGCCGACCGCCGCCGACGTTTTCGCGAAAGCGGAAATGATCGTGAAGGTGAAGGAGCCTCAGGCCCAAGAAATCAAAATGTTGCGCTCGGGCCAGCTGCTCTTCACCTATCTCCATCTCGCGCCCGATCCGGAACAAACCGAAGGCCTCGTCAAATCCGACTGCGTGGCGATCGCCTACGAGACGGTGACGGACACGCGCGGCGGTCTGCCGTTGCTGGCGCCGATGTCCGAGGTCGCGGGTCGCATGTCGATCCAGGCCGGCGCGCATTGCCTGGAGATGGAGCAGGGCGGTCGCGGCATGTTGCTCGGCGGCGTGCCCGGCGTGCCGGCGGCGAAGGTCGTGATCATCGGCGGCGGCGTCGTCGGCGCCAACGCCGCGCGCATGGCCATGGGCCTTGAGGCCCACGTGACGATCATCGACAAAAGCCTGCCGCGCCTTGCCGAACTCGACCTCCAATTCGGCGCGATGCTGAACACGATCTATTCGACGATCGACGCGATCGAGGAATACGTCCTCTCTGCCGACCTCGTCGTCGGCGCGGTTCTATTGCCGGGTGCCGCCGCGCCGAAACTCATCACCGACGCCATGGTCAAGCGTATGAAGAAGGGTTCGGTCCTCGTCGACGTCGCGATCGACCAAGGCGGCTGCTCGGAAACCTCGCACGCGACGACGCATGCGGCGCCGACGTACAAAGTCCACGACGTCGTGCACTACTGCGTGGCGAACATGCCGGGCGCGGTCGCGCGCACCTCGACCTTCGCCCTCAACAACGCGACGCTCCCCTTCACGCTCGCCCTCGCCGACAAAGGCTACGCCCGCGCCTGCAAAGAGAGCCCGCATTTGATGGCAGGCCTCAACATCCACCGCGGCGCGCTCACCTACCAAGCCGTCGCCGACTTCCAGAAGCGCGAATACACACCCCCGGAACGCGCGCTCAACAGATAGTGATGCGACACGCACGCGATCGCCCATACACTCACGAACGAACGCGTCCGCGCGGGGTGGGAACGTTCCGCGGCGAGAACCGCTTGTGACGCGTTGCGGGTATTCCGTCACTGAATGTCGCGCGCTGAGGCGCTAATCTGCCCGCGACAGAGGCTTGGAGCATCCGGACTTTGCGCCTGATCCTAACCCGCCGCAGCCTGCTCACGGCCGCCGCCGCATTCGCTCTTGCGCCGGCCGTCGCGCGCGCGGCAGACGAGTTGCCGCCGCTGGCGCAGGACGTCGCCGCGCTCGGCGCGCCCGACCCCGCGCTCGAGGCGAAGATCGCAGGCCTCGCGAACGAAGCGGGCCTCGCCAAGGTCGGCTTTGCCGCGGTCGATGTCGCCAAGGGCCGCACCGCCTTCGTGCGCGGCGGCGAGCTCTTCCCGATGCAATCGGTCTACAAGCTCCCCATCGCGGTTGCCTTCTTGCGCATGGTTCAGCGCGGCGAGGCGCGGCTCGAAACCAAAGTGCGCCTGACCGCAGCCGACATCGCGCCCGGCAATTCGCCGATGGCCGAGCGCCTGCGCCAGAAGCCGACGGATTTCACCGCGCGCCAGCTGCTCGACCACATGCTCTTGAACAGCGACAACACGGCCGCCGACGCGCTGCTCAAGCTTGCCGGCGGCCCGGAAAAGATTCAGGCCGCGATCAAGACCTTTGGTATCGACGGCCTGCGCGTCGATCGTTATGAGCGCGATCTCCAACCCCAAGCGTTGGGCCTGGAACCGAACCCCAACTTCGCCGATCCGGCAAAACTCGAAGCGGCGTTCAACGCGCTGGACGAAGCCAAACAGAAGGACGCGCTCGCGCGTTACATGCGCGACCCGCGCGACACCGCAAGCCCGCGCGCGATCGCAACGCTCATCGTCAAGGTGATCGGCGGCCATCTGATCCAGCCGCGCTTTGCGATGCTGCTGCTTGATCTGATGCGCCGCACCAAGACGGGCGAGGATCGTTTGAAGGGCGGCCTCTTGCCCGGCTGGACGTTCGCCCATCGCGGCGGCACCAGCCGCACCGTGCAGGGCACGACCGCCGCCTTCCACGACGCCGGTCTCGCCACGCACAAGAACGGCGGCAAGATCGTCATCGTCCTCTTCATCGAAGACGCGACGCTCTCCACCGCCGAGCTCGCCCAATTCCACCGCGCCGCCGCCCGCGCCGTGCTGCAGGCGTGGAGCTGAGCGCGCCGCGCGCGCGAGCGATTGACCATTGTGCCGCGCAGGGCGATGGAGGAAACTTCAGCGCATGCGTCGGACCGTGAAAAGGGCACCCGCGCCATGGCCGCACACGAAGCGCTGAAGGATCTCTCCGCGCAATTGTCGTTGGCCGCGTCGACGGAAGACATCGGCCGCGCGCTTCTTCGCGTCGCGGGCCAATTTCGCCTCAAGGACGCCTTGATCATCGACACGACCAAATTGTTCGATCGCGTGGGCCCGGCGCTCATCTTCGCAAGCCACCCCCGCGGGGCGATCGAGGCGTTCGATCAGCGCCGGCCGTTCCTCAGTCATCCCTTCACGCAGCGCGCGCGCGCGTCCGAGCGTTCCTTCCTGATGTCCGCGTTGCGCAAGGCGATGGGTCCGGCCGACGACGAACGATGGTGGTCGATGCTTCCCGCCTCGCTCAGGGATACCGACGGTATCGTCGTTCCGGTTCATGATCAGGGCGAGCTTGCGTGGTGCGCGGCCTTTGCGGGATCGAGGGCCGACGTGTCGCCCGCTGCGCAAGCCGTGATGAGCGCTGCCGTGCATGCGGGCTATTCGCTCTTTCATCAGCTGCTGAACGCCAAGGCGCCGCGAAGCCCCTTGAGCCCGCGCGAATCCGAATGCCTGCACTGGGTCGCCGACGGCAAGACGGACAACGAAGTCGGCAAGATCCTCGAGATCAGCCCGCGCACCGTGCGCTTCCACATCAACAACGCCAAGATGAAGCTCGGCGTCGCCACCCGCATCCAAGCGGTGACGAAGCGCCTGAGCGGCGCGGCCTGAAGAGGGGTTACGGCTTCGCGGCAGGCGCCGGTACTAGCTCGCCCAATTCCACCGCGCCGCCGCGCGCTCCGTGCTGCAGGCGTGGAGCTGGCTTCGAGTGCGCCATCGCCGCAGGCGCCCTCAGTTGATGCAACTCATTTGCGCGCCTGGGCGTTGAGTCGTTGCGGTAACCATGCAAGGTCGGTTGTCGCGCCTGGATTGCTGGCGCTCTGACCGGCGGCGGGCCCCGTTCCCATCGGCCTGGCCAAAGGAAATACGCATGGAAAATTTCTGGAATGACGTGAACGTCTATGTGCAGGCGGGCTTCACGCATATCAACGTGCTGCAGGGTCTTTTGATTGCGATCGGCGCGGCCTACTTCCTGTACAATTGGAGCAACGTCTTCATCGTCGCGATCGGCGCAGTGGTCGTGCACGTCATCATCGACGTGATGCTTCCCGTGCTCGCGAACCACGCGGCCTTTGCGTTGCCGCCGCTGGTCGATGGCGACTACTGGCGTTACTTGCTGACCCTTTACGTCGGCTACTTGATCGTCATCACCGTCTTCTACATCGTCAAGCGCACGGTGCTGAGCGGCGACCGCCAGCACGCATAGATCGTTCGGAACTCTTTTGGGAGCGGCGGCGTTACGTCGCCGCTCTTTCCCCCAAGGAGCAGCGTTCGCGTCTTTGAACGAGTTTGCAGCATCGGAGCCCGTCCATTCGCCCCCCGACCCGACGGGCTCCGACTTCACTCCAAAGCGCGCGCAGGCAACCATTCCAGACTTCGCGGGTTGCGTTCGGTGAGCGCGTCCCGAGGGGCCGCGCGGCCCCCGCACAATTCTCGAACTCTTGCATTCGCTTCGCGCACGCGCACCCGCGCGCCCGAGCCGACGAACCCGGAGCCAAGGACATGATGACCAGAACGAAGATATCGCTTCTCGCAAGCGCGCAAGCGCGGCGCTGATCGCGATTGTGATGGCGACACCCGCCTCCGCCGCCCCCAACGGCAGCTACCGCCAGACGTGCCGCGACATCCAGCAGCATGAGAACCAATCGCTGACGGCCGAATGCCAAACGCGCGACGGTTCATGGGTGCGTTCGCGGTTGCAAGACGTCGAATGCGCCGGTGACATTGCCAACGTCGACGGCCGCTTGGTCTGCCGCGACAACGACGAGCGCGCCGACAGCGGCGATCGCCCTTACGCTGATCGCAATCGCGACGACGCCGACAACAACGACCGCCGGGCCGATCGCGCCTATGACGAGCACAACGATCATCCCTACGCGGAATCCTACGCCCACGAGAGCGACCGGGGCTACGACCGGAGCACAGCACGCCACGACGTTCTGTCGCGCGCGAACATGATCCGCCGGATGGAGCATCAAGGCTACCGGCGGGTCCACGATTTGCGCCAGATCCACCGCGAAAGCGACTGGCGTGCGTTGGCGTCTTGGCACGGCCGGCGCGTCGTGTTGCGCCTCAATCCCTATTCCGGCCGCGTGATCTCCTCGCGTTACCTCTGACGCATCTCCAAGCACGTGACCCAGCAAGCGCCGAGCCCCCAGTGCTCGGCGCTTGCACTTCGCCGACATGCAACTCTTTGGCTCGCTCGTGCGTTACTCAAACGTTCCCTGATTTCACGGAGAATTCCGTCATGAAAACGCTCTACGCGGTGCTCGCTGTCGCCGCTCTGGTCGGCTCGGTTGCGATAGTACATCAACCCTCCGCGCCTGGCGTCGCGATGGCGGCGTCCACGATCAAGTCCGACCCCACCGGCGAGCTTCGAACCACGATGCGAAAGCTGTGGGAAGATCACATCACCTACACGCGAAACTACATCGTCAGCGCGCTCGCCGATCTGCCCGACACCGATGCAGTGGCCGGGCGCCTTCTCAAAAACCAGGACGAAATCGGCGCGGCGATCGTGCCCTACTATGGCGCCGACGTCGGCAAGAAGCTGACCGCCTTGCTGCGCGACCACATCGTGATCGCGACCGAAGTGGTGAAGGCCGCAAAGGCCAACAGCAAGGATCTGTCCGCGGCCCAGGCGAAATGGTCCGCCAACGGCCGCGACATCGCCGCATTCCTGAGTGCCGCAAATCCGAATTGGCCCAAGGCTGCACTCGAAGCCGATCTGCAAAAGCATCTCGAACTGACGACCGGCGAAGTCGTCGCCCGCCTGAAGAACGATTGGGCCGGCGACATCAAAGCCTACGACGACGGCCACGCCCATATGCTGATGTTCGCCGACACGCTGAGCGCCGGCATCGCCAAGCAGTTTCCCGAAAAATTCAAGCCATAGCGCCGGCGCGCGCCGCTGGCACGGGGTCATCCGCGAGAGCGCGCGACTCCGGCGGCGACCCGGCCTTGACGAGCGAAAGCCTGCCTCTGAGCGCGTGATCGCGAAGCTTGGTCGGGTCGCGTTCGCCGCTCTCCGCCAACTCCATGATGCGCGTCGCCAGCAGATCGCACATCCGGTCCGACGGATAGCGCGGCAGCGATTGGAACGCGTCGTCGTAGGCCTTCATGGCGGCGGTGAACAGCCCGTGATTCAACAGTGGCGATGGGGCGGAGGTCATATCGGTGCTCCTTGTTGCAGGGGGAGCACTGAGACGGGCTCTCTGTTAGCGATGCCTGTGAAATGGTTCGCCGCTAATGCCGGGACCATGCGCCTCCCGCGCGGCGAAAGCGAGCCCAATCGCAGCGCCCGCGGGAACGACTCGAAGGCGGCGGCGTTGTGTAACCGCTCCTCACCCCCCCGACGGAGCAGCGTTCGCGTCTTGGAGCGGTATTGCGGAACCGGAGCCCGTCTGCTCTCCCCGACAGGACGGGCTCCAACTTCGCTTGCGTCCGTAAGGAGCGCGACTACGGCTTCGCGGCCGGCGCCGCCGTTGGCGTTGCGGGAGCAGGTGTTGCGGGGACAGGATAGAGCGACGATACGCGCCCGCCGATCTGCAACAGTTTCAAATCTGCCGCCTTCGCTTGCACGCGCACGCAACGCCCGGCGTAATTGCGGTGCTCGCACAAGACCCAGTCGTCCGCGCCCTGGATCGCAAGGCTCGCCACGCGATCGTCGAAGTTCAGCGGCGCGAGATCCGGCGTCGCGCGCACGAGCGTCAAGGCCCGGCCCTCGAAATTCGGCTTCTCGTAGACGACGATGGCGACCGGAACGGGCGCCGCAGTGGCGGCGGCGGTAAGGGCCAAGACGCAGGCGAGGCTGAAAACGGCAAGTTTCATGAGGGGGCTCCATGTGCGGGCTTGTGTTCGAAGCGGGCGATGTCTCTAACGGAAAACACCCCGTTTTGGCGTCCAAATTTTTGTGATCGACCCTGGTCAGCGTCGCAGGACGGCGACTGCGGCGGCATAGATCGCAAGGTTGGCGGCCAGTCTGGCGGCGGCGACCCCGGCGCTCTCGACAAGTCCGATGCTTAGTTGCGACGTCCCTTTCACGCCGGTCCATGCGGCCTCGATGACGTGAACGCTGCCGAAGGCGCAAACGAGCACGCCGCCGAGCAGAACCCAAAATCGTCCGGCGCCAGCCCGCCGGCCCCACGTCAGAAAGGCGACCGCAAGAACAGCCGGAAGGGCATAGACAATCTCCAAGTGGAAAATCTCGACCGCGTGCCTGAGCAGCGGCGTCTTGTACAACACCGGCCAGCCTTCCGCGTCGCGACCCAAGATGACGTGATCGAGCACGATCGTCGCGATCGCGGCCAAAACAATGCAAACCGCGAGAAGGATCGTCGGCACCACGCCGAACACCAACCAGGAGAAATGCTTGAGGGGGCCGGTGTCGTTCGCCGGCTCAGTCACCGCTCGCCCCGTGCGGATCGTATTTGACCACGCTCTCCACTTCGCCCGGATCGTTGCGCGCGACGATGGCGAGTGCGGTTTCGGTGGCGCTCAGGTTCACCGGCTGATGCGGCAGGCCGGGCGGGATGAAGAGGAAATCGCCTTCCTCGTTGACGACCGAGCGTCTCAGGCCCTCGCCGTATTTCGTCAGGACGCGGCCCTTGAGGATGTAGATCGCGGTCTCATAGCCGCAGTGATAATGCGGCTCCGCCGCGCCGCCCGCTGGAATGACGACCATGTCCATCGAGAGCGCCTTCGCGCCGCTCGTCTGGCCCGAAACGCCGATGAAATAGGGCAGGCGCTGCAGCGTCGCAACCGCCTCGTTCGGCCGCACGGTGACGACTTCGAGATCGGGCCGGCATTCGTTGTGCGGTGATGATGTGGTCATGGCTCGCTGCCCCACGCGGAGGTGCGCTATTCCCCGTCAGCCCGTATGTGCGACGGCGTCTTGTCGCAGAGCTGCTTCAGCCGGTCGACTTGGCGCACGTAGAGCGTCTTCGATTTACGCTCGGCGACGCCGTCGCTGGCGAGATGCGACAGCACGCGCGCCACCGTCTCGCGCGTCGTCGAGGCTTGCGCCGCGATCTGCGCCTGCGTCGGCAGCGGATAGATGAGCCACGAGCCCTGGCGCACGGGATCGGGCTTGATCAGTTTCAAAAGCTCGGAATAAACGCGTTGATACGCGGATAGGGTCGCCAGATCCATGATCCGGTCGTCGCTCGTTCGCACGATGCGCACGAGCTTTTCCATGATCACGAACCCGACCTTGGGATATTGCTCGACGATGTCGCGAAACGCGGCGAGCGTGATCGACCCCAGCACGCAATCCTCGAGCGCCACCACCGTCGCCGAACGCGGCAATCCGTCGATCGCCGCCATCTCGCCGAAGAACTCGCCTGGACCCGCGACCGCATAGGCGACTTCGCGCCCCGACTGCGAAAAATTCACGATGCGGCAGCGTCCCTTGGCGACGAAGAAGACGTCGCGGGAATCGGAGTCGCGGCTCAGGATCGGCTCGCCTGCGTGGGCGACCTTCCACGTGCATTGGTTTTCGATGCGTGCGATGGCCGCCCGGTCGAGCGGCGCCAGCATCTTGTTCCCCGCAAGCGTGAAGTCCGCCCGCTGCGCTTCAGCGGTCGACGCCATGCCACTCCTCTTCGTCATCAGCGGTTCCGCACCATCGAACGCATGTTTCAATGAACGCTCCATGAAAGCAAAGCCCTAATTTGAACGCACGCCGCCGGGCGCTCCTTCTAGGCAATGGTAACGCCGCCGTCGATAACCATAGCTTGCCCGGTCATGAAGGCCGCAGCCTTTGAGGCGAGGAACACCGCCGCCCCCGCGATCTCGTCCGCCTCGCCGATCCGCCGCAAGGGCGCCGACGACGTCGAGCGTTCCAGGATCGCAGGATTGTCCCACAGGGCTTTGGCGAAATCGGTCTTGATGAGGCCCGGCGCGATGCAGTTGGCGCGCACGTTATGCACCCCGTATTCGACGGCAATATTGCGGGCAAGCTGAAAGTCGGCGGCCTTTGAGATGCAGTAGGCGCCGAGCACCTGCGATCCGCGCAATCCCCCGATCGACGAGACGATGATGACCGAGCCGTCCTTGCGCTCAACCATTTCGGGTATCACGAGATTGCACAACTGATGGTTGGCCATGACATTCGCGCCCATGATCTTGTCGAAGGCCTCGTCCGGAATTTGCGACATCGACCCGAACACCGGATTGATCGCCGCGTTGCAGACGAGCACGTCGATGCGCCCCCATTTGGCGCGCGTCTTGGCGACGAGCTGCTCCAGCTGTTCGCGGTGATTGATGTTGCACGGCACCGCTAAGGCGACTTCTTTTCCGCGCCCCCACTTCTGGTTGATCTCGGCGGTGACTTTGTCGCAGGCCTCCGCTTTGCGGCTCGAGACGACGACTTTCGCGCCGTGCTCGGCCATGCGATGTGCGATGGCCTCGCCGATGCCTTTCGTCGAGCCCGTGACGACGGCAATTTTCCCGCTGAGATCGAAGAGCTGCATGGCGTTTCGTGTCCTTCCTGCAATGACAAATTGAACAGGTTCTTTCGTCTTCCGGAAATGAGTGCGCCTTGCGACGGCCGTCAAGCAAAATGAACTTTTCCCTGTCCCCAGGGCGCGATTGCGCTATGACCGGCGCGGCTTGCCTGGGCAGGGTTCAAGCCTTATGACGCCACGGTTTCCCTGAGCCCCTCGCGAAGCGACATGGGCTTTCAAGAGAGGATTTTTTCATGCGTAAAGCGATAGCCGCTGTGATCTGCGCCGCGTTCGTTCTGGGCGCCTGCCAGACACAAAACCCCTACACGGGCGAGCAACAGACGAGCAACGCGACCAAGGGCGCCATCATCGGCGGCCTGCTGGGTGCGGGCGTCGGCGCGCTGACCAACACGTCGCACGGCAACCAAGCGGCGCGCAACGCGCTCATCGGTGCCGGCATCGGCGCGCTCGCGGGCGGCGCCATCGGCGGCTACATGGATAATGAGGAAGCCGAGCTGCGCCATCGCCTGCGCGCCGCCGGCGTTTCCGTTCAGCGCCAAGGCAACAACATCGTTCTCGTGATGGCGAGCGACATCACCTTCCCCGTCGACAGCGATCAGGTGAACCCGCAATTCTATCAAACGCTCGCCGCCGTCGGCGAGGTCCTTGCGGAATACAATCGCACCACGATCGAAGTGTCGGGCCACACGGACTCGACCGGCGCGAACGACTACAATCAGGATCTCTCCCAGCGCCGCGCCGGCGCGGTCGCCTACGTCCTGTCGCAAAACGGCGTGATGCCACAGCGCATGTACGTGATCGGCATGGGCGAGTCGCGCCCCGTCGCCTCCAACGCCAACGCCGCCGGCCGCGCCCGCAACCGCCGCGTGGAAATCCAAATCATTCCGCTCACGTCGTAATTCTCCGACGCATCGAACGCAAAACGCCGCCGGCAAAACCCGGCGGCGTTTTGCTTTGCGCGCCAGCCCAACGATTAGGACGCCAGCGCCGCGTCGACCGCCTGTTTCAGCTCCGCGCTTTCCGGCGCCACCTTCGAATTGAACGCGCCCGCGAGTTTTCCGTCCTTGCCGATCAGGAATTTGTGGAAGTTCCAGCGCGGCGCGCCGCCTTCGCCCAGTTCCTTGGCGATCCACTGATAGAGCGGATGGGCGGCCCCACCCGTGACGTGCACCTTGCTCGTCAGCGGAAAGTCGACGCCGTAGCGCACCTCGCAGAACTCTTTGATCTCGCGCTCTTGGCCCGGCTCCTGCGCGCCGAAGTCGTTCGACGGCACGCCGAGCACGACCAGCCCCTTGTCCTTATAGGCCTTCCACAGCGCCTCGAGTCCTTTGTATTGCGGTGTGAACCCGCAGGCGCTCGCCGTGTTCACGACCAAGACCGCCTTCCCCTTGTACCCGGCCATGGCGAGCGGCTTGCCCTCGATGGACGTGAACGAAAACGCATGAGCATTCGTCATCTCTGTCTCCCGTATGTGTCCTCGGCGCCTCTTATAGGCCGGCGCGCGCCACTGGTTAACACCTTGTAAACATCTCCAGTCGAACACTGGCAAGACAAGAGAATCGGGGGAAAAAGCCCAGTGCCGCGCTTGGACCAGATCGTGGTGCCAGGGATCGCGCTCCTTGCGGGGATCGTGATTGCGGCCGTGCTTTATCGCGTCGGCGCCACCGATGTCGTGGGCAGCGTTCTCGTGACGGGGTTCGTCGCGATCCTCGCCTCCTACTGCGACCTGGTGCTCGATCGCGTCGCGGAGCGAGCGCGTGTGCAGGCCGCGTTCCATCACGTCAACCAAGCCCACGACCAATTGCGCGCCGACACCGACCTGACGCGCCGCGCCGTCGTCGAACTCAAACTCCATCTCGACGACCAGATGGCGACCCGCAACGACCGCGTCGTCACTGAGGTCAAAGTCCTGGAGTCGCTGGTCCGCCGTCTGGCCGAAAACATCGCCGACCGATCCAAGGACCACGAACCCGACGCTGAAGAAGCCTTCGTCACCCCCGCAGCCGGCGGACCCCGCGTCGTGTCCGACGACGCGATGGTCGAAGTCATCCGCCGCTCGCTCGAAGACAACCGCGTCGACCTTTATCTCCAGCCGGTGGTCAGCTTGCCGCAGCGCAAGGTGCGCTTCTACGAAGCGCTGTCGCGTCTGCGCGCCGACGACGGCACGATCATCATGCCCTCGCAATACATCCGCGTCGCCGAACCCGCGGGCCTCATGTCTGTCGTCGACAACGTGCTTCTGTTCCGCTGCATCCAGGTGCTGCGCTCATGGACCCAGCGCAGCAAGGACATCGGCGTCTTCTGCAACATCTCGCACGGCAC
Organism: Micropepsaceae bacterium; assembly: GCA_041477875.1. GTDB lineage: Bacteria > Pseudomonadota > Alphaproteobacteria > Micropepsales > Micropepsaceae > SZUA-430. Next base: position 17,214 of record JBGOVA010000005.1, read on the forward strand.
GCTGCAGGATGCCGGCTTCTTCACCCAGTTCATCGAATTCATGCAGCAGCACCGCGAGCTCGCCTCGCTTCTGATCTTCGAGATCTCGCAAGCGACCTTCGACAATCTGGGTCCGACGGAAATTTCGAACCTGACCTATCTCGCCGATCTCGGCTTCACCTTCTCGATGGACAAGGTCACGACGCTCGACATCGATTTCGCCGCGGCGCGTGCGCGCCAGGTGCGCTACTTCAAGGTGCCGGCGCGCCTTCTCTTGGGCGATCCCGCGAAGGCGGGCGCCCGCGTCCATCCGGCCGACCTCAAGGACCTGCTCGCGCGCTTCGGTCTCAACCTGATCGCCGAGCGCATCGAGCAAGAGAGGGATGTCGTCGATCTCCTCGACTACAACGTCGACTTCGGACAGGGCTATCTCTTCGGCGAACCGCGCCCGATCCGCGAATCCATTTTCGCGCAACCGCAGCCGAAAGGCGTGCACGCCTCGGCCGTGCCGTTTCGCCCACGCGCCGTCGCCGGCAGCATGCACTAAGTCATGCCGGCCAGAGCAGCAGGGCCGATATCGCGCTGACCCCCAGAACCGCAAACACCGCCGAAAGCAACCCGAAGGGACGCGGTACTCGGTCGCTCAAATGCAAACGCGCGACACCGCGTTCCGGCGGCGCTACCTCGCGCACGGCCTCGCACGGCGCGATCAGCCGATAGCCGCGCTTGGTGATCGTTTCGATATAGCGGGGGGCGCGCGCGTCGTCGTTGAGTGCGCGTCTGAGCTGGCTCACCACCATCGCGACCGAATGATCGCTGACCGCAAGGCGCCCCCACACGGCGGCGATCAATTCGTCCTTCTTCACCACCTCGCCGGCGCGTTCGGCCAGAACGACCAGCGCTTCCATCGCGCGCCGTTCAAGCTTGTGCTGAGACGCATCGGTTCGACCGGTGTTAGTCCGAATCGTGTCGGTGTCGCTGCACGCCACCCATTCCCCGATACGCCACTTCATGGCCGCTTCCCCAGAGCCCGCATGCGTCATCAATAGGATGTAAAGTCGGCATCACACAACAAACCAATGCGAACTCTCACGCGTGAATCACGCCGTTGTGACCCGCTGTCGCGGTTTTCGGCGCGTGCACGGAATCTGGCTCGCCAAACTGGACCGCGCGCAAAGAAAAATCTGGAACGGAAAACTGGACTGATGCGCGCGTCGAAACTGGCGCGCGAATCCGCTTTAGAAAAATTTGATCCGTTCAATAGCGAAAGTTGATGAAACCCGGACGACTCTTGCGCGCCGCTCGACGCAAACTCCGCTCGATCTTGAGTCTGGAGCGGGGGCGCTGATTCGCATGGTCGAGACACGTCAGGGTGCGATAAGAGTGAACAGCGCACCGATGAACGGCGTACCGCTGCTCGCGTACGTTGCGGATGTTCCGGCGCAGGCGCCGCCAAGTTCCGTGGCAGCCAGTGCCATCGATGAACTCTACGCGGCGATGTTCGATCAGAATCCGATCGCCATCCTGGTCACGCGCCAGCGCGCGATCGAAAAAAGCAACGCCTCGGCCGCCGCTTTGCTCGGCGCCGGTCGCCCGATCGGCCTTGCCGCGGGCAAGTTGCGCTTCGACGACACGAGGGTCCACGCCGCGTTCGAGCTGATGTCGCGCGCGGAAGCTCAGTCGAACGGCGCCGCCCAGGCCTATGCGTTCGTCGTCGAAGGCGCAGTCGGGCGCACGTGGATCGTGCAGCTTTCGCAGGCGCGCGCGCCCGCCGCGTCGGCGACGGCGGTGATCATCGCGCTGACGCCGTTCAACACCGCGTCCCAAACCCGCGAGACGATGCTCAACGGCTTCACCGATTTGACGCCGACCGAACGCACGATCTTCGCCGCCTTCGTCGACGGCCACGACGTTCCCGCCATCGCCGCGAGGATGAGCCGCAGCGTCGAGACCGTTCGCTGGCACGTGCGCAACCTGTTCGCAAAACTCGGCGTCAACTCGCAAGCCGACCTTGCGCGTCTCGGTGCCCTCCTGTTGCCGATCTAGTTGGAGCCCTTCATGAGAACCGCCCGAAGCATTTCGTTCGAACCGGAATTGATCGAACAACTCGTCGCCGGCCGCGACGCGCACGCCGTGTTCGAGCGCGATGGAATCCTGGACAAGCTGCGCCTCGCGCTCACCGAACGTTTTCCCGAATACCGCACCGGCACGCGCCCGCTATCGGACACGACCGCCCGCGTCGTCGAACCGGACCCGAGCGTGCATGCCGAACGCGACCGCCTCGACGATGACGGCATCGCCGACCTCGCGCGCTTTCAATTCCGCTTTCCCGATCTCAGCGATCGCATCGTCGCACTGCACGCGAAGGGCCACTCCCAAGCTGACATCCAGCGCCGCGCGTCGATGCTGATCGGCCAGCCGGTGCCGACGGCGGTGATCGCGACGCTGCTCGCCGACGTACGCCGCGAGGCGCTCGATTGGCAGAGCAGGGCGCTCGAGCCCAGCTATCCCATCGTCGTCTTCGAACGCATGCGCGTGAAATGGCGCGACGCGAGCGCCGTTCAGAACAGGCTTTGCCATTTCGCCATCGGCTTCCAATCGCACGGACCGAAAGAGGTTCTGGGTCTTTGGTTCGAAAACGGCGACGAAGGCCAGTTCTGGTCGCAGGTCCTGAGCGATCTCAAGGACCGCGGCGTCGGCGACGCTCTCTATATACTGGGCTCGAGCTCCAATCTTGCCGGCGCGCAGGCGCGCCTCTTTCCCCGCGCGATGGTGATCGCGAACATCGGCGACTATGTCCGCCAATCGCTCGAGCTTGCGACCACGAAGGATCGCTCGGCGATCGCCAAGGCGCTGCGCGCCATCCACGGCGCGCGTACGGCCGCGGCCGCCCATGAGAGCTTGCTCGGCTTCATGGACGATCGCTTGGGCCAAAAATATCCGGCGATCGGACCGCTGTGGCAGCGCCATTGGAGCGAACTCGTGTCGTTCTTCGACATCCCGCTCGAAGTCCGCCGCGTTATGGCCTCGACATATGCGGCCGATGCGCTGCGCCGCGGTTACAAGCGCACCTTGCGCGGACACGGCCACATGACCTCGGCCGAAGACGCGACCGCGCTCATGTATCTCGTCGTGCGCGATTCGCTGCGCAAGTGGAAGCGCCCGCAACGCGAGTGGCACGCCGCGAAAACCCAGCTCGCCATCCGCTTCCCGGAACGATTCGTCGCCTCCTAACGGCGCGCGCATCTACTTTTAGACGACAAGCGCGTTACGGATGGTCGCCTCGCTGGCGGCCGGATCGTGCGCGTCGCGCGCAGGGTGCAATCGTTGCGAGCATGCATCACACCGCGCTCTAATTGCGCCACCTCACCGAGATTCGTCTCTTCACCCCTCCAACTGCGGGGGGCGGTGAATTTGCGACAGCGGGATAACAGCCACAGGCGGAAGGGCGAAAACCCTTGCCGGGGCTGCGTATTTTTGAGGGGGTAGACGTGTTGAACGGTGCTGGAAGAAGGACATTCAAGTCTGCGTTGTTGGCCGGTGCGGCGGTCGCCACGGTGGCGGGGTTCGCGCCCGCATACGCACAGGACAAAGTCGAAAAGGTCATCGTGACCGGCTCGCGCATACCGCAAAAAGGCCTGACGGCGGTCTCGCCCGTCTCGACGATCACGAACACCGAACAGAGACTTCAGGGCACGTCGAGCGCCGAAGAACTCCTCAACAACATGCCTCAGGTGCTGGCAAACCAGGGCGCCGAGGTCTCCAACGGTTCGAGCGGCACGGCAACGATCGACTTACGCGGTATCGGCCCGCAACGCACTCTGGTGCTCATCAACGGCCGGCGCCTCAATCCGGCGAGTTCGACGCAACCCACGCCCGATCTCAACAACATCCCCATCGCTATGGTCGAGCGCGTCGAAGTCCTTACCGGCGGCGCCTCGGCTGTCTACGGCGCGGATGCGGTCGCCGGCGTCGTCAACTTCATCATGCGCCGGGACTTCGAAGGCGTCGAAGTCGGCAGCCAATATCGCTTCACCGACCACGACAACGACGACGCCGTCTCGCGGGCCTTGATCGCCACGGCCGCCGCGAGCAATCCCAACGAGTTCAGGCTGCCCGACACGCACGTCAACGACGGCCGCATCGTTCAAGTCTGGGGCGCTATGGGCGCCAACACAGGCGACGACAAGGGCAACGTGACCATCTTCGCCCAGTATCGCCACGCCGAGCCGATTCTCCAGTCCGAGCGCGACTTCTCGGCCTGTTCGATCAGTACGAACGGCGGCGGCCACGGTGTCCATGTCTGCCAGGGATCGAGCAACTCCGCGTTCGGCCGCCTGGCGAGCTTCGATACGGGCTCGGTTGCCCGCATCGAGACGGCGACGGGCTCGCAGGCCCTGCCGGCAGCCGGTTTCGTCGGCGCGCTCCACAATTTCAACTTCGGGCCTACGAACTATCTGCAGCGTCCCGACGAGCGCTACACGCTCGGCGCGTTTGCCCATTACGAGCTTGCGCCCGATGCCGACCTCTACGCCGAATTCCAATTCGTGGACGACCGCACGATCGCCCAGATCGCGCCGTCCGGCTTGTTCCGCGGGTCAGGCTTGGCGCGCGGCAACTACGTCATCAATTGCGACAACCCGTTCATGACGCCCGCCGGCGTTGCCGCGCCCGATCGTCCGCTGGACGTCTACTGTCTTGCCGCGGGTCTCGGCGCGACCGGGCAGGCGACGCTGGACATCGGACGCCGGTTCGTCGAAGGCGGCCCGCGTCAGGATGACTTCCGTCACGATTCCTTCCGTTCCGTACTCGGCATGAAGGGAACGTTGCAGGACCTCGGCTGGGATTACGACGTCTACGCTCAATACGGACAAACGGTCCAATCGCGGACGTATCTGAACGACGTTTCGCTGGCGCGCATCGCCAAGTCGCTGCAAGTCCTTACGGACACCCGTCCGGGGCTTCCAACGACGGGCACCGCACAGTGCAAATCGTTCATTGACGGCAGCGACCCGAGTTGCCTGCCCTTCGACATTTTCCGCACCGGCACCCTGAACCAAACGCTGCTGACTTACCTGTCTACGCCGGGGTTCCAAATCGGCACGACGTCCGAGTGGGTCGTGAACGGATCGCTGACCGGCGATCTGGGCTTTGCGTTCCCGTGGGCGTCGGACCCGGTTTCGGCCGCGGTCGGCGGCGAGTACCGCCTCGAGAAACTGGAGCATCGGGTGGACGTCGCGTTCGCGACCGGCGACCTCGCCGGTCAAGGCGGTCCGACGCCATCCGTCAGCGGTTCGTTCGACGTCGTCGATCTCTTCGGCGAGGTCGTCGTGCCGCTGGTGCAGGATGCGCCGTGGGCCAAGCTGCTTGAGTTGAATGGCGGCTATCGTTTGTCGGACTACGAGAACGCCGGCATCACCCACACATACAAGTACGGTCTGTCGTGGATGCCGACGGACGACGTGCGCTTCCGCGGCACGTTCCAGCGCGCCGTCCGCGCGCCCAACATCGTCGAGCTGTTCGGCCCGTCGTTCCTCGGTCTGTGGGGCGGCCAGGATCCTTGCGCGTCGACGACGAGCTCGCCGCCGGCGTTCAATGCGGTGCAGTGCGGAAATCTCGGCCTTTCGCCAGGCCAAGTCGCGGCCTTCGCCGCCAGTCCGAACTTCTCCTGCCCCTCCGCGCAATGCGCGGCGCGCTTCTCGGGCAATCCGAACTTGAAGCCCGAGGAATCGGATACGAAGTCGTTCGGCGTGGTGCTGACGCCGACGTTCCTCAAGGGCTTCAACGCCTCTGTCGACTACTACGACATCTTCGTCGACAAAGTCATCGGCGTCGTCCCGCAGGCGGTTATCCTGCAAACCTGCGCCGTCAATCCGGCCTCGGTGCTGTGCTCGAAGATACACCGCGCCGCCACGACCGGCGTGATTTTCGGCGCGGGTTTCATCGACAGCCCGACCGAGAACTTGGGCTCGATCTCGACCACCGGCATCGACTTCGATTCGGCCTACCGGCTCGATTTGGACGATTGGGGAATGCCCAACAACAGCCTGACGTTCAGCCTGGTCGGCACCAAAGTGTTGACGCAGGAGGCCGAGCCGTTGCCCGGCGCGCACATCTATGATTGCGTCGGCCTGTTCGGACCGATTTGCGGCAGCACCGTCGGGGCCGCATCACCCGTCGCGGATTGGCGTCACAAGCTGCGCGCGACGTGGGGAACGCCGTGGGACATCAACTTGTCTCTGGCGTGGCGCTACATCTCCAAGACGAAGTACGAGGGCAACACGACGGATTCGTCCTTGGGCAACGGCTTCATCGATACGGCTGATGCCACGATCCCGGCGATGAACTACTTCGACATCGCGTTTGATTGGGCGATCACCGACAACATCAAACTCACGGGCGGCGTCAACAACGTCGGCGACAAGGATCCGCCGATCCTCGACTCCAACATCCTGGGCGTTTCCGCCCCGCCGTTCGGCAACGCGAACAGCTATCCGGTGATCTACGACTCGCTGGGCCGCGAAGTGTTCTTCCAGGTCACGACGCACTTCTAGCGTCGCATCGGCATCCGAGCTTGAGTGCGGCGGCCCTGCGGGGCCGTCGTTTCGCTTTCAGAGGGCCGGCGCGTAAGGACCGAGGGCTTCGAACAGCGGCCCGAGGTGTTTCTCGTACTTGCGCCACCGCTGCACGGCCGCGCCTGAGATCGGGCGGCGCACCTGGCTGACGCTGGCCGTCCTGACGGTCCGCTCGTTCTCGTTGAAGCGCAAGCACGCATCGTCCCACGTAAGCCCGCACGCCGACACGAGGCTGCGGATGCCTTGCTCCGCGTCGGCGATCAATCGCTCGTGCTGGACATGAACGACCCTCCCCGGCAGCACGCGATCCCAATGCTCGATCATCTCGCGATAGCGCACGTACTGGCGTCCGATCGCGCCTAGGTCGTAGCTCGTCTCGTTCTTCTTGCCGAACAATTGCCTGAAGCACGACAGGCAGGTATCCACCGGATCGCGCATGCTGTGCAGGACGGTCGCGTTGGGGAGTGCCAAATGGATGACGCCGATATTGATGTAGTTCCCCAGCATCTTGTCGATCACGCGCCGCTTCCCGTCCCAGCCGAGTTCGCGTAGCGCGCCAAGATAAGCCCCGCCCATCCGTCGGTAGAACGTTGCGGCGCCGGCGGGATTGCGCTGCACCTCGGCCAGCGCCGCGCGGAAGGTGCGCGAAAGCGCCTGCGTCTCGCCCAGGCCCTGAACACCGGGATGGCTCGACAGGATCTGCTCGAGCAGCGTCGACCCCGATCGCGGCATGCCGACGATGAAGATCGGCTCCTGCGAGGGATCGCCCCCGCCGGCGAACTTCGCGAGATAGCCTGGCGTGAACGCCCGCATCGTTTCGCGCACGAAATTGTCGTGCAGGCGCTCGGCCTGTTCGACCGAGGTAAAGACCGGCTGCCCGCCCGGAAGCGCTTCCATCCATTCCGGCGGTTCGGGATAGAGGTTCGGATTCTCGCGCCGCAGCCTGTTTCCCTTCGCGAACGCCGCGAACGCGTCATCGTATCGCTCGTGTTTTTCATGCACGTTGCCGAGCGCGAAATAGGCGTGAATGCGTTCGTCGATCGCCTTGCGCTCGTCGGCGGCGATCGCCTGCAAACGATCGACCTCCTCGGTCGAAAGCAGCGCCGGATCGATCGCCGCGAGCCCGTGATAGCCCGCCACGCCTTCCGGCCAGCGGTCGAGAGCGTAGCGAAAGGTCTTCGTCGCCCCTTCGATCTTCCCCGCGGTCTGAAGCGCGGTCGCAAGCTTGACCCACGCATCTTTGGAGTCGGGTTCGCGCGCGGTTTCTTCGCGGTAGAGCGCGGTCGTCGCCGTGACGTCGCCGAGTTCTTCAAGGACGTTCGCCAGCGCCGTTCGCGTTTCGAACGACTCCGGATGGCCGGCGACCACGCGTTCAAGCCGCCCTCTTGCGGTCATCAGCCGCCCCTCGCGCATGTCGAGTTCCGCCAACAGGACTTGCGGCCCCGGTTCGTCCGGATTGTGCGCCAAGATGTTCTCATAGAGCCGCCGCGCGCCAGCGAAGTCGCCTGCAAGATGCGCGCGCTTGGCCTCGGCCAACGCGGACGTAAACACGGCAGGGGCTAGCGGGGAGGGCATCGGCTCGTGCGAAATGCGTTGACCTTGAGTCTGCAATCTGCCACTTCGCGCGGCCCATGGCGACGGTTCCCATCATCTCCGGCCTTCACGCTTTCGCGCCCCGGTACGGCGCGCTCATCTGCGATGTCTGGGGCGTCGTTCACAACGGTCGCGAGGCTTTTCCCGGCGTCGTGGAATGCCTCAACCAGTTTCGCCGGCAAGGGCCGGTCCTGCTCCTTTCGAACGCCCCGCGTCCAAGCGCGCCGATCCGCGCCCAACTCGAGGGTTTCGGCATCCCCTCCCAGGCTTACGATACGATCGTGACCTCGGGCGACTTGACGCGCGACCTGCTGGCCGAGCGGACGAGAGCGGGCAAACCGTTCAGAGTCCATCACGTCGGTCCCGATCGCGATCTGCCGCTGTTCGAAGGCTTGAACGTGGAACGCGTCGGCATCGCCCAGGCCGATGCGATCGTCTGCACCGGCCCTTTCGATGACACGAAAGAGGGTCCCGACGACTACCGCGGCTATTGGCGCGAAGCGCTCGCCCGGCACTTGCCCTTTTTTTGCGCAAACCCCGATCTCGTCGTCCAGCGCGGCGATCAGCTCGTCACGTGCGCGGGCGCCCTCGCGCAGGACTATGAGCGCCAGGGCGGCGAGGTCGTCTATCTCGGCAAACCGCATTTGCCCGTCTACGATTTTGTCGCGGCCCGCCTGACGGAGACTGCAGGCCGCGACATTCCGCGTGCGAAATGGCTCGCCGTCGGCGACGGTCTGAAGACCGACATTGCGGGCGCCAAGCGCGCCGGGATCGACGCTCTTCTGATAACGGGCGGCGTTCACGAGCCGGAACTGTCGGACGCCAACAACGCACCCGATCCCGCGAAGATTGCCGCCGTCTTGACCGCGCAAGGCCTCACCGCCGTAGCGGCGATGCGCCGTCTCGTCTGGTGAGGCCGCCCGGTGAGGCCGCCCAGTGACGCTGCCTTGTGAGGCGCCGACCGCGTCGATAGATTGCGCCCGAACGATCCTCCCCTGACTTGAAAGGTTGCCCCCATGACGGCCGTCGCCGGTTATTTCATCGAAGACTTGAAACCCGGCATCTCTGCCTCGTTCGCGAAGACCGTGACGGACGCCGACATCGTGATGTTCGCCGGTGTCTCGGGCGACACGAACCCCGTGCACATCGATGAAACCTTCGCGGCCCAAACGCCGTTCAAGACGCGCATCGCGCACGGCATGCTGTCGGCGGGCTTCATCTCGACCGTTCTCGGCACGAAGCTGCCCGGCCCCGGCTCCATCTACATGAGCCAGACCTTGCGCTTCAAAGCCCCGGTCAAGATCGGCGACACCGTGACGGCGACCTGCACGGTCACCGAGATCATCCCCGAAAAGCGCCGCGCCGTCCTCTCGACGATCTGCAAGGTCGGCGACACCGTGGTCATCGAAGGCGAAGCGATGATCATGGTCCCTTCGCGCGGCAAATAGAAACGGCGTGCCGGAACCTCGGATGCAGATCTTCCGGCACTACGAGCACCTGCCTGAGGCCGCGCGCGGCGCCGCCGTCGCCATCGGCAATTTCGACGGCGTCCACCGCGGCCACCAGGCGCTGATCGCGCACACCAAGACGCTGGCCCCGAAACTCGGCGTCCTGGTGTTCGAACCGCACCCGCAGGAATACTTCAAGCCCGACAGCCCGCGCTTCCGCCTGACGCCCTTCCGCACCAAGGCAAGGCTGCTCGAACATTTCGGCAGCGACGTCCTCTACGCGCTCCACTTCGACGCGAGCCTCGCCTCGCTGACAGCCGACGAATTTGTCGCCAAAGTGTTGGTCGACGGCATCGGCGCGAAGCACATCGTCGTCGGCAGCGACTTCCAATTCGGCAAGGGCCGGGGCGGCAACGTCGAACTCCTGAAGGCGCGCGGCCGCGAACGCGGCTTCGCTGTCAGCGTCTTCGATCCCGTCGGCGCCGGCGCGGACGCGAAGATTTCTTCCACCCGCATTCGCGAAGCGCTGCGCGATGGTAAGCCTGAAGTCGCCGCACGCCTCCTCGGCCATTGGTGGACGGTGGAGGGCAGGGTGCAGCCCGGCGAAAAGCGCGGCCGCACCATCGGCTTCCCGACCGCGAATGTCTCGCTCGAAGGCTATCTGGAACCGGCGCTCGGCGTTTACGCCGTACGCGTCGACGTCGGCGGCAAGCCTTACGATGGTGTCGCGAACTACGGCCGCCGCCCGACCTTCGACAAGAAAGATGTGCTCCTCGAAGTCCACATCTTCGACTTCGCCGGCGACATCTACGGCCACCAGATCATCGTCTCGTTCGTCTCGTACCTGCGCCCCGAGATGAAATTCTCAGGCCTCGACGCGCTCAAGACCCAAATCGCCGCCGACGGCCAAACCGCGCGCAAGCTGCTCAAGGCAACATCTCGGACACCGCCGGCGCTTTGAGGCCGTCACAGTTGGGCAGGATTCGTCGTCCCGCAATCTGATTCACGTCCAGACGTGACGACGGTCAAACCTTGATGCGTTGTCATCGGAAAATCATTCCCGCGTCGTGCAGTTTTGATCCGCGCACCCCATCTCTCCGGCGCGGCGGGCTTTGACGCTTCGCTGATTTTCCGCAGGAGAGAGCCAATGAAGAAGTCGCTGATTGCGTGTGCTTTCGCGTTCTCGAGCCTTCCTCTGGTCGCGCATGCCCAGCCCGTCGATGGATGGGGGAGATTGGAGAGCCTGGATGTGTTCTACGGTGACCTGAACCTGTCCAACCCCGCGGGCGCTGAAGTAATCTTGAACCGCATCAACTTCGCGGCCACGCGTGTTTGCGGCGGTCTGCCCGACATAAGGGAGCTTCGTGAGCGCACGCAATTCAAGGCATGTGTGCGCGTCGCAACGGAAGAAGCGATCAGCGAAGTCAACGCACCGCTGGTCAGCGCGCTCTACGACGACGACATGTCGCGCCAGCGTTGGGCATACGCCAAGCCCGTCCGCTGATCGACCTCCAACGCGGCCGCGGAGGCAAACGCCTCCGCGGTCGCCTCATGCACCTGTTAGCACGGCATCGAGCGCCGCCGCGTTGAACGCTTCGGGCGGAACGGCATCGGGTCCTGCGATCGGCGCCATCATCAGCCCGGTGATCATGGGATCGCTCATGAACATCCCGTGCAGGCGCGCCCGCCGCGCCCGCCCTTGCGCATCGAATTCGCAGTCGCGCACGGCCGCAAGCCGCGCCGCCAGGCGCAACCGCCGCATCAACTCGCGCCGCTCGACCGCATAATCGTGCAACGAAGCCGTCGACCAGACCGACGTCGCCTTCAGAATGTCGCTGACCATCCGAACGTCGCGATGCGAGATCGACAAGCCCTGTCCGATGATCGGATCGTTGTGTCCGGCGGCATCGCCGATCGCCACGACGCCCGGCACGAACGGCTCGTCAGCCCACGTGTCGTTGTTGGGATAAACGAAACACTGGCTCGCGGGCTTGCCCGCGGCGATCGCCTCCGACTGCGGCACGCACGCTAGGCGAAAGGCGTCGGCGAAACGTCGCGGCGCATCCTCGCCCATGAAGCGCTCTTTGTCGTTGAGCGCCACGCCCTGATAAAGGCGTGCGCGCCCGTTGCCCTGCGGAAAGACGAAGAAATTGAAGTCGCCCGCCGTGCCGATCGTCTGCTTGTCCTCGGGCCAGCCATGCGCGTCTTCGATCAGCATGCCGGAAAACCAGTGATGGACCGGATCGGCATGAAGTTTGATCCCCGCCTGCCGCGCCGTCTTGCCGTGGCGTCCGTCGGCGGCGACGACAAGGCGCGGGCGGATTTCATGCGCGACGCCTTGATGCTCGAACCGAACCGTCGGTGGCGTGCCCGGCACGACTTGGGTCTTGCGCACGCCGCGTAGGAATTTCGCGCCGGCCACCACCGCCGCATCGTCGAGAATGCCGCACAGCCGCGGATGCCCGATCGTGAGCGGCCCATCGCTGCCCGGCATCATCGCCGCGAATTCGATCGTCTTCGCATCGGCGATGCCGGGTGGCATGTCTTCGTCATAGGTCACGTGACGCTTGACGTGATGCGCTCCATCCGAGCGATAGAGGTCGTAAAGGCCAAGCCCCTTGGCCTCGTTCACCCCCCAAGGCGCCATCCATTCGCCGCGCACCACATCCCGATGCTGCTCGGTGATTTCGAGCATCAAGACCGAATGCCCCGCGCGCGCCATCACGGTCGCAAATACGCCGCCCGCAATCCCGCCGCCGATGACGACCAATTCAGGCGTCTCGATGCTCGCCATGCTGTCCTCGTTTCCGGGGATTTGTACGCGCGCTCCGGTGCGCTGGATCGCGCTTATACACCAGACCCGAGGCCTTTGGCCGCGCCTGCCGCCTTCTCGCACTCAGCCCTGAAATCGTAGGGAACCTGCTCCGCGCAGTCCGGCCACTTGCCGCTCGTCCGCCAATATTCGACGAGACCGAACCGCGCGCAAAGCTCGGCGAAGCGCACGTCGCGTCGCAGCGCCGCACTGTGGAAATGGAAAAGATCGGCGAGCGTATAGGCACGCGCAACGCCCGATGCCGCAACTTGCACCGGATGCGTCACGATCGTGCCGCTCTCATCCAACGCTTTGAAGAGGTGTTTGAAGGCGAGGTCCGGATGACCGGCAGCGGCGGCCAACTCGCAACATCGCAAGGGCACAACCCCACCCTGCGTGTTGAACCACACTTCCAATTCGGCGCGCCGCGCGCCGCACTCGAGCTGCAGCAAGGCCGCGTTCCGGCGCATCACGTCGATCGCGCCCGCAGGCATGCCCTCAGGCAGCGCCGCGTCGGTGGCCGCCATGCGCGCGGCTTCGTCCGGGCAGCCGGTGAAGGCGAAGAAGAGCCAGCGCATGTACCAGACCGAGGCAACCTTGGGCCATTGCCACCAAGCTTCGTCGATCGCCGCTTTGCCCTCCGCAACGCGTTCCGCGTCGAGCAGGCTATGAGCGTAAATCGAGGCCTCGAACGGCGACATCGGTTCGGCGCGCCGCGTCCGCTCGCCGATGTTGAGCGCGTCGCGGCAACGCCCCACCGCGCAGTAGGCGATCGTGGCGGCGTGCGCGATGAGCGGATCATCCGGTGCACAGGAAAGCGCGTGCTCGATCAGGCGGATCTTCTCCCCGTGCTCCGCGAAGGCAGGTTTGAGCATGGCGAGCGCGCGATAGGCCTCCGCACATTTTGGATCGAGCGCCAGCGCGCGATGAGCGGCCGCAAGTGCCGCGTCATGATCGGGCTCGCCCTGTGCGTCGCGCGCGGCCGGCAACAGGAAGGCGCGCGCCGCCGCAAGCATCGCCCAGCCTTGCGCGAACCGCGGCTCGCGCGCGACGACCTGCTCGAGCAGTGAAGCCGCGCGGCGCGTCGCCATCGGACCCCATGCCGTCGCGAGCGGCCGCGCCTTGAGATAGAGCTCGTAGGCGAGGGGATCGATCCGCGCCGCATGGCGCGCGGGCGTCAATGTCTGCCGCAAGGCGCCGGCGACTTTCGCTGCAATGTCGTCCTGAAGGACGAATGCGTCGGCGATGTCGCGATCGAACCGCTCGGCCCACAACACCGTGCTGCTCGCCGCTTCCGTGAGCTGGACTGTCACCCGCATGCGCGTGCCCGACTTTCGAACGGCGCCGTCGAGCACATGCGTCGCCTTGAGCTCGCGCGCGGCCGAGGCCTTCCGCGCGCCGCGAAATTGGAATGCCGAAGTTCGCCCGATGACCTTGACGCCGCTGTGGTTCGTGAGGATCTGCAGGATCTCCTCAGCGACCCCGTCGGAGAAGAACTGCATCTCCGGATCGTTGGCGAGATCGTCGAAGGGCAGCACCGCAAGTACTGGGGCTGCGCCCTCCGGCGCCACGAAGCCCGCGCCCGTCGCGAACGCCTCGATGGTCTCGGCCATTTTGTCGAGCTTGATGACGCCGCGCGAAACGAGCCGGTCGCTCAAGGCGCCGCGGATCATGCGCTTGACGTCCGCCGACACCAGCGCCGATCCCGGCGCCGCTTGCGCCATCAACCGCGCCGCGACGTTTACGCCGTGGCCGAGCAGGTCGCCGTTCGGCTGCACGACGACGTCGCCCAGATGCACGCCGACGCGGACTTTGGGCTCGCAAGCGGCGGCCAGCTCGCAGGCCGCCTCGACGGCGCCTGCGCTCGACGCGAACTCGAGCATGAACCCGTCGCCCGCCGTGTTGAAAAGACGCCCGCCATGCTTGGCGACGGTTGCCTCGATGAGTCGCCGCACCTCTGCCACCGCGGCAGTCGCGTGCGCCTCGTCCGCTTCCGTAAGCGCCGAGTAGCCTGCGACATCGAGCGCGACGATCGTCGCAAGCCTTCGCAACGGCAGCTCGCCCATCGAACAATCCTGGTGACGCGGACAAATGGATGTAAGGCGCGAACCGCCGCCAGCAAGCCTGACATGCGCGCCGCAATGGACATTCATCAACTTCGCGTCAACTTCGCTCGAGCCAGCTGCCACCGCTGCGCGTCGCTATGGTCGGCAGCTCAACCCAAAGCCGCACACTGTGATTTTTCGCACGTATCGCGCGAACCCGACGTCGGTTAACGCCGAGTGAGCGGTCTGTCGATGAGCACCGCAAGCAACAGCGCCGGCCCGCCATGCGCTTGCCAAGCGTGGTTCGTACCGCGCTGTATCACGACTTGGCCGGGTTTCAATCGCGTTTCGCTCCCTTCCAGAATGAGCGACACGTCGCCCTTGAGCAGGCAAATAATGTCCATCGACTCCGTCTCGTGCATCGCCGGGTGCCGCGTCTGGTCGATGATGTGGTGCGCGCCGTCGAACGCGGCGAACCGATCGCGCGTGGCCGCGTCGAGCTGCGCCTTCGGCACGCCCTCCGGAAGGGGCGACACAACGAACCAGCGAACCTGTACGTTGCCGGCGCGCGGCCCGAGCACGGGCCGGCGTGCACCGAGATCCTGGTGATTGCACGGATCGAGCGCGCCCGCTGCCGCGTCTTCCCAAATTTCAAACAACCCGCCGATATCGGGATCTCCCGTACTCGACGATGGCCCGCCGTCGATGATGACAACCGATTTACCGTCCGTATCGTCGCCGGTGACCACGCGGCGCATGGCGTCCCGAAACGCACCCATGCCGTCTCTCCCTTTGTCTGCTGGAAGGCAAGATACCAATTTCCGCGGCACGCTCGCTCGCGAAGCCGGGAGTTTTGTAAGGTGACCCCTAGACGGAATTGTGCGCAAAATGGTCGACCCTCCGAGAGGTGAGACCTGTGACCAAGACCGCCCGCGCAACGTTACGCGAAGATGTCGATGTCGTGATCGTCGGCGCCGGGTTTGCGGGACTCTACATGCTGCATAAGGCGCGCAACGCGGGGCTCACAGCGCGTGTGTTCGAAGTGGGCGGCGGCATCGGCGGGACTTGGTATTTCAACCGCTATCCGGGCGCGCGCTGCGACGTCGAGAGCATGGAGTACTCGTATTCGTTCGATCCGGCGCTCGAGCAAGAATGGCAATGGACGGAGCGCTACGCCCCCCAAGGCGAGATCCTGAAATACATCAATCATGTGGCCGATCGATACGACCTGCGTCGCGACGTCGTACTGGAAACGCGCGTCACCGCTGCAAGGTTCGACGAACCGCACAGCCGCTGGACCATCGAGACCGACAAGGGCGACCGGCTGACGGGCCGCTACTGCGTGATGGCGACGGGCTGCCTTTCGGTGACCAACCTGCCGCCGATCAAAGGCATCGAGACGTTCAAGAAACCGATCTACCACACTGGCGCCTGGCCGCATGAGGGCGTCGACTTCACGGGGTTGCGCGTCGCCGTCATCGGCACCGGCTCGTCGGCGGTCCAATCGATCCCACTGATCGCGCAGCAGGCCAAGCACCTGACGGTGTTTCAGCGCACGCCGACCTATTCGATCCCGGCGCACAACCGTCCGCTCTTCGACGAAGAACAGCGCGCGGTGAAAGCGGAGTATCCGGCCAAGCGCAAGCGCGCCTTGGCGGAGGGCTTCGCGATCGACATGAAAATGTCGGAGACACCCGCGGCGTCGGCATCGGACGCAGAGATCGACGCCGCCTTCGAAACCGTCTGGGCGCGCGGCGGCCTCGGCTTCCTCGGCGCCTTCTCTGATCTCGTGCTGGATAAGGCCGCGAACGACAAGGCGGCCGAGTTCATCCGCGGCAAGATCCGCAGCATCGTCAAAGACCCGCAGACCGCCGCGCGCCTCTCACCGCCGCAAGTGGTCGGCTGCAAGCGGCTATGCGTCGACACGAATTATTTCGCCACATTCAATCGCGACGACGTCGCGTTGGTCGACTTGCGCGAAACGCCGATCGAGGAGATCACGCCGGACGGCATCCGCACGGCGGGCTCGTTCCATCCGATCGACGCGCTGGTTCTGGCGACGGGCTTCGATGCGATCACGGGCGCGCTCAACCGCATCGACATTCGCGGCCGCAAGGGCGCGCGGCTGCGCGACGCCTGGGCCGACGGCCCGCGCTCTTACCTCGGGCTCGGCATCGCCGGTTTCCCGAACCTCTTTATGATCGCGGGTCCCGGGAGTCCGTCCGTGTTGACCAACATGATGGTCTCGATCCAACACCACGTGGACTGGATCGCGGAAGCGATGACGTTCCTCGCGAAGCGGCAACTGGCGACGATCGAACCGTCGCGCGAGGCTGAGGACGCGTGGGTCAAAGAAGTCGAGATGGTCGCCAACTCGACGCTCTTTCCCGCCTGCAATTCCTGGTACGTCGGCGCCAACATCCCCGGCAAGCCGCGCGTCTTCCCGGCCTATGTCGGCTTCCCGCCTTACGCCGAGAAGTGCGCGACGGTTGTTGCGAACGGCTACGAGGGCTTCGCCCTCGCGGCGCAAGCATCGGCGGCTGAGTGAAGGTCGCCGAGTCGCTTCGCGCGAAATAGCTCAGTGCCGCGGACAGGCAAACGGTAGCAGGCTGTCGTTGGTCGCCCCCACTCGTTCTGTGATTGTGACGCCTCGGCGCCAGTCGGCGGCCAGGCCGAACGCAAAGTAGGCACGGGTCGCTGCCGTGCTGCTGGAATCACCGCGGTCCACATCAGCCGCGGCGATTGCAAAATGGTCGATCATCGCCCGTCGCTTCCCACTCATAGCTGCCAGCTGACCCAGTTCGCGGTGGTTCCAACAGCTAGCGCGGACAACAGCGCGCCTGCACAAAGTGCATTTCTCATGATACGCCCCCGCATCGAACCCCGGTTTTTGAGCATAGAGCATCATCGCGGATTCCGACCAGTTGGCCGGTCGCCGAGGCGCTCCGCCACTTTGACCGGCCGCGCGGGCTTTGCTAGAAGCCCCTTCGCCCTGGGTCCCGAGGGGGATGGCAAATGGAACACGCAATGACGCTCTTTTCGATGCGGCTGGCGCGAATTACCGGCGCGATCGCCTAACGGCGAATCGCTCAAGAAACCCGCGCGAGTCGCGGGCAGCCACGCACCGACCAACTCGTCCAATCGAAGAGCATTCTCATGACCACCGCCGACACGCCCGCGCGCGAATATAAGGACACGCTGTTCCTTCCCGACACCGACTTCCCCATGAAGGCGGGCCTGCCCAAGGCCGAGCCGCAGTGGCTGGAATATTGGGAGAAGATCGGCCTCTACGCCCGTCTGCGCGAAGTCGCCAAAGGTCGCCCACGTTTCATCTTCCACGACGGCCCGCCTTACGCGAACGGCAACATCCATCTCGGCACGGGGCTCAATAAGATCCTGAAGGACTTCGTCGGCCGCTCGCAAGGCATGCTGGGCAAGGACACGCCTTACATCCACGGTTGGGACTGCCACGGCCTGCCCATCGAATGGAAGGTCGAGGAGAAGTATCGCAAGGAAGGCAAGGACAAGGACCAGGTCCCCCTCATCGAGTTCCGCAAGGAATGCCGCGAGTTCGCGACCTATTGGCTGAACGTCCAGCGCAACGAATTCAAGCGCCTCGGCGCGACCGGCGAGTGGGACAATCCTTACACGACCATGGCGCCCGCGAGCGAAGCGATCATCGTGCGCGAGATCCAAAAATTCGTGATGAACGGCGCGCTTTATCGCGGCTCGAAGCCGGTGATGTGGTCCGTCGTCGAAAAAACAGCGCTCGCCGAAGCCGAAGTCGAATACCACGAGAAACTCTCGCCGACGATCTTCGTGAAGTTTCCCGTACGCGCCGACAGCGCGAAGGGACACCCGGCCGACGTCGCGAAAGCGAAAGTCGTCATCTGGACGACGACCCCGTGGACGATCCCCGGCAATCGCGCGATCTGCTATTCGCCGAAGATCGTCTACGGTCTCTATCGCGTGACCGCGGTGGGCGAGGGGGCGGGCGCGCAAGTTGGGGAACTGCTGCTCCTCGCCGACACGCTCGCCGAAACGACGAAGGGCGCCGCGAAGATCGAAGGATGGGATCGCGTCGCCGATGTCGATCCGTCGGGACTCGTGTGCTCGCATCCGTTCCACGGCCACGGCTACGACTTCCCCGTGCCCTTGTTCGCTGGCGACCACGTCACCGATGACGCCGGCACCGGTTTCGTGCACACCGCGCCCGGCCATGGTGAGGAAGATTTTGAAATCTGGATGCAGAATCCGAAGTGGCACCCGAAGGATGACGTACCGATCCCGTACACGGTTTCCGAAGACGGCTCGTTCTATCCGCACGTGCCGATCTTCGCCGGCAAGAAGGTGCTCACCGCCGACGGCAAGGATGGCGATGCGAACGGCGCGGTCATCGGCGAGCTGGTGAAGGTGAATGCGCTGCTCGCCAAGGGCAAGCTGCGCCACGACTATCCGCATTCGTGGCGCTCGAAAGCGCCGGTCATCTTCCGCAACACGCCGCAATGGTTCATCGCGATGGACAAACCCATCGCGAACCTCGGCGGCAAGACATTGCGCGAGCTCGCGCTCAAAGCCATCGACGACACGACCTTCGTGCCCGCCCAAGGCCGCAACCGCCTGCGTGCGATGGTCGAGAAGCGTCCCGACTGGGTGATCTCGCGTCAGCGCGCCTGGGGCGTGCCGATCCCGATCTTCGTGCGCACATCGGACGGCGAGATCCTGCGCGACGCCGACGTGAACACACGCGTCGCCGATGCGGTCGGTCGCGGCGGCACAGACGTCTGGTTCACGACCGACCCGCAAGAATTTCTCGGCAACAAATACAACGCCGCCGACTACGAGAAGGTCGACGACATCATCGACGTCTGGTTCGAGTCGGGTTCGACCCACGCCTTCGTCATCGAACCGAACCCTACGCAAGGCTGGCCCGCCGACCTCTATCTCGAAGGCTCCGACCAGCATCGCGGCTGGTTCCAATCGTCATTGCTCGAGGCTTGCGGCACCCGCGGCCGCGCGCCGTACAAGACCGTACTCACCCACGGCTTCGTGCTCGACGAGAAGGGCTACAAGCAGTCGAAGTCGCTGGGCAACACGGTCGAGCCGCAGAAAGTCGCCGAGCAGAACGGCATCGAGATCATGCGCATCTGGGCCGCCGCGTCCGACTTCACGGAGGACCTGCGCCTCGGCCCCGAAATCCTGAAGGCCAACGTCGAGAGTTATCGCAAGCTGCGCAACACCATGCGCTACATCCTCGCCAATCTGATGGCGTGGAAGGACGGCGAGCGCGTGGCGGTCAAAGACATGCCCGAACTCGAACGCTGGATCCTGCACCGCCTGAGCGAACTCGACGCCGTGGTGCGCGCAGGCTACACCGCGTTCGACTTCAATCGCGTCTTCACTGCGCTCTTCAATTTCTGCACGACGGATCTTTCGGCGATCTATTTCGACATCCGCAAGGATGCGCTCTACTGCGATCCGCCGTCATCGCTGCGCCGCCGCGCGGCGCGCACGGTGTTGGATCATCTGTTCAACAGCCTGACCGCGTGGCTCGCACCGATCATGTGCTTCACGATGGAAGAGGTCTGGCGCACGCGTCACAAGGCCGAAGGCGACAGCGTCCATCTACGCGTGTTCCCGGCCGTGCCCGCGGACTGGCACAACAAGGCGCTCGCCGAGAAATGGGCCCGCCTGCGTGAGCTTCGCCGCGTCGTCACCGGCGCGCTCGAAGTCGCCCGCCGCGACAAGGTCATCGGGGCCAGCCTCGAAGCTGCGCCCACGCTTTATCTGGCGGATGGTAAAGACGCCGAGCTGCTGGCCGGCCTCGACCTGGCCGAGATCACCATAACCTCGGCCGCCCGCGTCGTGGTCGGACCGCCGCCCGCGGGCGCCTTCAGGCTTGACGACGTGGCGGGCGCGGCCGTGGCCTTCGCCAAGGCGCCAGGGTCGAAATGCGCCCGCTGTTGGCGTATCCTGCCGGAAGTGGGAAAAAGCGCCGCGCACCCTCATCTCTGTCTGCGGTGCGAGACAGCGGTCGCGGAGCACGACGCCAGGTCATGAGCACGTTCGCAAAAGGCCTGCTGGTTGCCGCCGCGGTGCTGGGCTTGGACCAAGTGGTCAAGGCTGTCTTTCTCTACGGCCTGGGTTGGATCAACAGCCTGAGCGGACTGCCCATACAGCCGATTGAAGTCACGCCCTTCTTCGACTTCGTGATGGTATGGAACCAGGGCATTTCTTACGGATTGTTACAAGCATCGTCCGCCTTCGAGCGTTGGATTCTGACCCTCTTCGCCATCGGCGTGATCAGCTTCCTCATATGGTGGCTGCGCGGCGTGCGGGATCTACGGCTCGCTCAGGCCATCGGCCTGATCGTGGGCGGTGCGATTGGAAATGTGATCGATCGCATACTCTATGGCGCCGTTGCGGACTTTTTTCATCTGCATGCCTTCGGCTATGATTGGTATGTATTCAACGTCGCCGATACGGCCGTCGTGATGGGTGTGGCGGTCATGGGCATCGACCTCGCGTTGAGCGAGTGGCGGGCCCGTATGCACGGCGCGAAGGAGGACCAGACGTGATCTCAGTTCAGCGTAGGCTTGCTTCACGCGGGCAGGCTCTCTCCATTATTGCTGCGACCTCGGTCGCGTTCGGCCTGGCTGGTTGCTCCGGCTTCAAGGACTCGATCGGCGCGTCGAAACAAATGCCCGACGAAACGGCGATCGCCACGCGCGCGCCGCTGGTCGTTCCCGCGACATTCGATCTGAAGCCGCCCCAACCCGGCGCGCCCCGCCCGCAGGACTCCGACGCGGCCGCCGCTGCTCAGCGTGTGTTGGGCGGAGCGCCCAAGGCGACGCCGGCATCCCAAGGCGAGAAAGCGCTGCTGGCGGCGAGCGGTGCCAGCACGGCGGATCCGGCCGTCCGTCAAGAACTCGGTCAGGAAGTGCGCGAAGCGCGCAAGCGCAAGTCCTACGCCGATACGGTCCTGTTCTGGCGCGGCCGCAAGGAAGACCCGGGCCAGCCGATTGACCCCGGTGAGGAAGCACAGCGCGTCAGCGCGACGATGCCGAAGGTCGAAGCGCCCGCCGGCCAGGAAGAGCCTGTGGTCGAAAAGGTCGACACCACCGTGCCCGCGCCCGCGGTCCCGGAAGCAAAGCCCGAAACCAAGCCCGAAGACGCCAAGGACGAGGACTCCGGCGGCTGGTTCGACTGGTTCTGATTAGGGAGCTTTACTTGTGGATATGTGACGGGGGCAGAATTCTGCCCCCGTTTGTTTTCGAGCGTCGGCCAAGCGCCAAGACTGACCGCCGCCGGCGCGCTCTGATAGTTTGCGACCCACGATGACCCCTTATTCGCACGACATATCGGCCGCGCTCGCCGCGCATGCCGGTCTCAAGTCCGCATACGAACGCCGGCTTGCCGGAGCGCGCGAGGGCCTTGCGCACTGGCGGGGGACGAGCGGTCCGAACTTCGCGGCCATCCGCCGGTCCCTCGATGCCGATCGCGGCATCGAGGCCGCGCGCGCCGTCGTTGCGCATCTCGCGAAGAACACAAGCGCTGTGGTGGTCTTCGGCATCGGCGGCTCGAGTCTCGGCGCGCAAGCCCTGGCGCAACTCGCCTTCTGGGGCACGCCCGCTTATGTGCCGCGCGAAGGCCATCCGCGTCTCCACATCGTCGACAATCTCGACGGCGCGACGTTTGCCGCGCTGCTGAAGCGTTTGGATTTGCGCACGACGCGTTTCCACGTCGTGTCGAAGTCGGGTTCGACGACCGAACCGCTGATGCAGTTGCTTGCCGCGATCGAAGCGCTCGAAGCGGCGGGCGGCGGCAAGTATCTGAGGTATCACTTCGCGGGCGAGGTCGAACTGGGCTCAAATCCTCTGCGCGTCATTCTCGCCGACATGGGCGCGCCGATTCTGGATCATGACCCCGACCTCGGCGGTCGCTACTCCGCGTTCGCGACCGGCCTCGTGCCCGCAATGCTTGCAGGCCTCGATCCAATAGCGATCCGCGCCGGCGCGCGCGATGTTCTTGAGACCGCTATACCAGTCGAAGGTGCCGCGTTGAGTGTCGCCGCTCGCGATGCCGGCCTTCCGATGAGCGTGATGTGGCCCTATTCGGATCGCCTCGCGCGCCTGGCCAAATGGTGGTGTCAGCTCTGGGCCGAAAGTCTGGGCAAAAGCGGGCAGGGCACGACGCCGGTCACGGCGCTCGGGCCCGTCGATCAGCACTCGCAGCTGCAGCTCTATCTCGACGGCCCCAACGACAAGCTTTTCACGCTCATCGACGTGCCGCCGGCGACCGGCGCCCGAGCGAACGCAAACTGGGCGACGAAACACGGTCTCGGCCTCTACGCCGGGCGCGAAATGAACGACGTCGTCGCCGCGCAAGTAAAGGCGACCGCGCAAACGCTCGCCGCGCGCGGCCGCCCGGTGCGCCGCATATCGCTGACCCAGCCGCTCGACGAACACGGCCTCGGCGCCCTGATGATGCATTTCATCCTGGAGACGCTGATCGCCGGACGCATGTGGGGCGTCGACCCGTTCGGCCAACCTGCGGTCGAGGAAGGCAAGATCCTGACGCGCCGATATCTGGGCGCGCCGAAGTGAGAATCCGCAAACTCGCCGAAGGCACGATCAACCGCATCGCGGCCGGCGAGGTCGTCGAACGCCCTGCCTCCGCCGTCAAGGAACTCGTCGAGAACGCCATCGATGCCGGCGCGCGCAACGTCGACATCGCCGTCGCCGGCGGCGGCATGACTTTGATTCGTGTCGCCGACGACGGCGCGGGAATGAACGCTCACGAACTGGCGCTCGCCGTCGAACGCCACGCCACCTCGAAGCTTCCGCGCGACGATGCGGGCTCCGACGATCTGACCTCGATCGCGACCCTGGGCTTTCGCGGCGAGGCTTTGCCGTCGATCGGCGCGGTGGCGCGCCTCACGCTCTCATCGCGCGCGCGGGGAGAGCGCGAGGCCTTCGCGATAACAATCGATGGCGGCTCCGCCGCCGCCGTCCGTCCCGCGCCTTTCGAAGGCCGAGCAGGCCACGGCACCATCGTCGAAGTGCGCGATCTCTTCTACGCGACGCCCGCGCGTCTGAAATTCCTGAAGTCCGAGCGCGCGGAATCCGCCGCCGTCATTGAAACAGTGAAGCGCCTGGCGCTCGCCCGCGCCGACGTCGGTTTTCGCCTGGCGACCGAGGAGCGCACGGTCCTGCGCGCCGCGGCCGAAGCCGGCGATCTCTTCGACGGCCGCTTGCGCCGCTTGAGCGCGGTGCTCGGCGCCGACTTCGCCGAGAACGCGCTCCCCGTCGATGCCGCGCGCGGCGATGTGCGTCTTACCGGCTATGCGGGTCTTCCGACATTCTCGCGCGGCACGGCGGCGCAGCAATTCCTCTTCGTCAACGGCCGCCCGGTGCGCGACAAGCTCTTGCTCGGCGCCGTGCGCGGCGCCTATTCCGATGTGCTCGCCCGCGACCGCCATCCGATCGTGGCCCTGTTCCTCGATTTGCCCGCGCACGAAGTCGACGTGAACGTCCATCCCGCGAAGACCGAAGTGCGTTTTCGCGATTCCCAACTCATCCGTGGCCTGATCGTCAGCGCGCTGAAGGCCGCAATCCTCGGTGGCTCGGGTCGCGCCTCGACGACGGTCGCCAGCGGCACGCTTGATCGCTTCCGCCCCGAGCAGCGCGCGCCGTCTTACGCCTTCGCGCAAGCCGCTTCCCCGCGCGGCCTCGCCGAAGCCGCGGCCTTCTACGCGCCGCCTGAGCCGCGCCAACCCTCCTTCGTCGACGCAGCCCCGCTCGCCCGCCCCTTGACGCAACCCGCGCAGACAAACGGTCTCGAGCGTTTCCCCCTGGGCGTGGCGCGCGGCCAACTGCACAACACCTACATCGTCGCGCAGACGGACGACGGCATGGTCATCGTGGATCAGCACGCCGCCCATGAGCGCCTGATGCTCGATCGCCTCCAGCGCGCCATCGCGGCGCAAGGCATCGAACGCCAGGCGCTCCTGATCCCGGAAATCGTCGATCTCGACGGCCCCTCCGTCGATCGCCTGTCCTCGCGCGCGAAGGAACTCGCCGAGCTCGGCCTCGTCATCGAACCCTTCGGCGCCGACGCCGTGCTCGTGCGCGAGGTGCCCGCCCTCCTCAAGGGCGGCGACGTCAAAGGCCTCGTGCGCGATCTCGCCGACGAGATCGCCGAATACGGTGACGCGCTGTCGCTGAAGGAGCGCCTCGACGAAATCTGCTCGACAATGGCCTGCCACAGCGCTGTGCGCGCCGGCCGTAGTCTGACGCTCGAAGAAATGAACGCCCTCCTGCGCGAGATGGAGCAAACACCGCTCTCCGGTCAATGCAACCACGGCCGCCCGACCTACGTCGAACTCAAACTCGCGGATGTCGAAAAACTCTTCGGCCGCCGTTAGGCGGCCCGACGCGGGAAGAACGGCGCCACGATCGCGCTCGGCTTGAACGGCTTCCACGTGCCCCATTTCTGCGCCAGACGATCGGCAATCGCCCACAGTGCGGGCGCGTGAAAGCCCAATCCGATATGCGTCGAACGCACTTCGATATTCTCGGCATGCGGCCCTTCTTGCTCGAGGCAGGCGCGCCACGCCACGATACCGTCGGCGCGCGTGTAGATCGCGGTCGCAGGCACCGGAATAGGTTTTGCGAAATCGCGAAACTGCAACGGCGGTGTCGGCGCATCGCGCCCGGTCAAGAACTTCATGATGACGCTGACGTTGTTCGCCGTCAGGTCGGCGAACGGGCTGC
Source organism: Micropepsaceae bacterium (assembly GCA_041477875.1). Classification (GTDB taxonomy): domain Bacteria; phylum Pseudomonadota; class Alphaproteobacteria; order Micropepsales; family Micropepsaceae; genus SZUA-430. The sequence goes on from JBGOVA010000005.1 coordinate 42,441, forward strand.
CCAGCGTGATCACCATGCGCACATTGTCCGGCACGCGCCGCGCGATCTCGCGCGCCATGACGCCGCCGCGGCTCCATCCGATGAGCGTCACGGGCAAGCCGGTCTTTTCGCGCAGCGTTTGGATCTGCTCGATGACTGCTGCGACATCGGCGCCGGGCGAACGCATGTTGCGTCCACGCTTCCAGCCGTGCGCGTCGTAGCCCAAATGCGAGAGATAGCGCCTGATCGGGAACGTCGAATTGTCGTCCGCGCCCATGCCGGGCAGAACGATGACGCCGTGCTTGCGCCCGCGCGTCGCCGTCAACAGGAATGGCGCGGCGGCGAACAATGCCGGGATGTCGATCAGCCCCGTCGGCTCAAGCAACAGCAACCGCCGCGACGGTGCCTTGAGCGGCTCGATTTTGGCTGACACGTCAGTCCCTCCAGAACACGCAGTCTAGTCCAATCGCGCCACCTGCGATAGAACCGAACAGGCTGTCCTAAGCAACGCGATCCGGTCGGCACAAAGGCAACGTGTTCAAGCGTCTCGTTCAGTTCGGGATAGCATTCGCTCTTTTGGCGGTGCCGTTAGAGTACATGGTGATCAAGTCCAAAGATCAGACGCCGTGGCTCGTCGCGGTCGGTGCCTACTTCATAGTCGGCTCTCTGATCGGGAACGGGTACGTGCCATTCGGCGCGCGCTATAACACGACGATTGTCTGGCGGTGGTTGCTGCTCAACGCCTTCGCCTGGTTCGCCATTGCGCTGGCGTATGTAGCGATCGTGACTAGGAATTTCCACGACCCGCTGTGGAGTCAGCTCTGACCAAGCGGTCCCGCCGTCATCAGCACGATTTTCGTGTCGCCATAAACGCGCTCATCCACGCCTTCGACCCAGTCCGGCGCCGCGAACATTTCGCCCTCGGCCATCTCGGCGACGATGAGCGCACGCGGCGTTAGCCATTGCCCGTTGCGCATGCTAGTTAGCGCGCCCGCGACGAGACCCTTGCGATAAGGCGGGTCCATGAACACCAGTTCGAAAGGCCCGCCTGCATTCGGAGGCAGAGGGCCTAAACCCGTCGCGTCGCGTCGCCAAATCTTCGTGGCACCCGTCGCGTGCGCGGTCTCGACATTGCGCCTGATCAGCCCGCGGCTCTCCGCGTGATCGTCGACGAAAAGCACGTAGCGCGCGCCGCGCGACAAAGCCTCGAGTCCCATGGCGCCGGTCCCCGCGAACAAATCCAACACGCGCGCGCCCTCGAGCCGGAATCCGATTCCGAAATCGTTGTGTACAAGAACATTGAACACCGCCTCGCGCACGCGGTCCGATGTCGGCCGCACGCGCTCGTCCTTCGGCGACGCGAGAATGAGGCCCCGAAATTTCCCCGCCACAATACGCATGGCTCAAGCCCAACCCACGCCCTTCTTGATTCCCAATTGCTCGCGCAGTGTCTTGTTCGGAATCTCGTCCACGTGGCCCTCTTTCAACTGCCCCAAATGGAACGGTCCGAACGAAGTGCGGATCAAGCGGTTCACCTTCACGCCGATATGCTCCATCAGCCGACGAACTTCGCGGTTCTTGCCTTCTTTCAGCGCGATCGTCGCCCACGCATTGCCGCCCTGCTGGCGATCGAGATTGGCTTCCACCGGACCGTATTTCACGCCGTCGATCTCGACCCCGCGTTTCAGCGCATCCAGATCTTCCTGCATCAGTTTGCCGAACACGCGCACCCGATAGCGCCTGAGCCATCCGTGCGCGGGCAGTTCCAACCGTCGCGCCAACTCGCCGTCATTTGTCAGCAGCAGCAACCCTTCGGAGTTGTAGTCGAGCCGCCCGATCGAGATCACCCGCGGCATGCTCGACGGCAACTGTTCGAAGACGGTCGCGCGCCCCTTTTCATCGCGATGCGTCGTGACGAGCCCCTTTGGCTTGTGATAACGCCACAGCCGCGCGCGTTCCGGCTCGGCGACCGGCTTCCCGTCCACGGTGATCTTCGCGCCGGGCTTCACCTTGAAGGCCGGCGTCGCCAGCGCCTTGCCGTCGACCGCGACGCGCCCCTCGGCGATCATGCGCTCCGCATCGCGACGCGAACACACGCCCGCGCGCGCAAGAACCTTGGCGATGCGGTCGCCGTCCGAAGTATCTTGAACTTTATCGCTCATGCGCGCGTTCTAATGCGCTTTCAGGCGAAGTGGAATGCCGGTTCGCCGTTGAAAGCGCATCAACCAAGAACAAGCTGGAGCCCAAGCGGCTCCAGCGGCGAGCCGCTTCGGAGGCACGAACATGTTCATCGCCGTCTATCGCTGGAAGGTTAAGGCTGGCCTCGAAGAGCAATTCCGCGAAGGTTGGCGCCGCGGCACGGTCGCGATCCGCCGCCGCCACGGCAGCTTCGGCTCGCGCCTCCACCGCACCCGCGAGGGCGATTTCGTCGGCTATGCGCAATGGCCCAGCGAAGAGCTGTGGCAAAGCGTCTACGACGCGAAATTCCCCCACGACGACAAGGAAGCGGGAAAAATGTTCCGCGACGCCATCGAGGTAAGCTACGGTCCCGAACTCCTGATGGAAGTCACGGACGATCTCCTGGACCTGATGCGCGCGTGAACGAAGCCGCAGACGACTGCTGGATGGGCGTCGCCTTGGCCGAGGCCGCGGCCGCGGGCGCGCGCGGCGAGGTGCCCATCGGCGCGGTCCTTGTCGGTCCCGACCCCGGCGAGATGCTCGCCTCCGCCGGCAACGCCACGATCGAGCTGCGCGACCCGACGGCGCATGCCGAGATGTTGGTCATCCGTTCCGCGGCAAAACGGCTCGGCAACGAACGCCTCGTCGGCGCGACGCTTTATGTGACGCTTGAACCCTGCGCGATGTGCGCGGGCGCAATCTCGTTTGCCCGCATCAAACGGCTCGTCTACGCCGCGCCCGATCCGAAAGGCGGCGCCGTGGCTCACGGTCCGAGATTCTTCGAACAGGCGACCTGCCATCACCGGCCTGAAATCGCGCAAAAGCAGGGTGACCAAGAAGCCCAGGCGTCAGGCCTTCTCAAGGCCTTCTTCCGCGCGCGGCGCTAACTTGGATACAGTGGATAGCTCTCGAAACTGCCTTCCTCAACGTCCGCGGGCAACTCGCCGATGACGAGCCCGCCATAGACCCGGTCCGGCGCGAGATAGACCGCCATCCCCTCCACAAAACGCGGCAGCCGACCGCGAATTCTCACCACTTGCCGCATCCAGATGGCTTCATGCGTCGTGGCACAATGGTGAAACCCTTCAACAACGTCGGCTCCACGCGGCCCGTGGATGAACTCCTCGAGATAATGCCCGGAAAGCTGCCGCTCAAAGGCCGCGTCGAGTGCGGTCCCGACCAATCTGATGTGCAATCGTACCGCATCGGCCGAAGGTTCGATCTCCAGGACGAAGAGATGAGGCAATATATCGGCCGCTACGGCCGCGGGGTTGAACTCGGCGGCGTCGCGTTTGCGCAGCAGATGGTCCGCAAGCTTGCGCAGCCGCTGGTCCATGATCGCTCACTTTATGCCTCCCTCGGTCGCGGTGCAAACAATCCGGCTAGAGTGAAGCGGGCCTGGGCGCTAGAGTCCCCACATTGTCATTCGCAAAGGACCACGGGAGAGCCGTTATGAACTTCGATTACACGCCAAAAATGAAGGAATGGATCAGGCGCGTCGGCGACTTTATGGACCGCCACGTCAATCCCGCCGAAAAAATCTACAACGACCAAATGACCGAAGCACGCGCCAAGGGGAACCCCTGGATCGTCGTGCCGGTGGTCGAGGAGCTGAAGGCCAAGGCGAAATCGCAGGGCCTCTGGAATCTGTTCTTGAACGAGAGCGAGCACGGCGCCGGTCTGACCAACCTCGAATATGCGCCGCTTGCCGAGATGATGGGCAAGGTCGGCTTCGCGTCCGAGGTGTTCAATTGTTCCGCGCCCGACACCGGCAACATGGAAGTATTGGAGCGCTACGGCAACGACCAGCAAAAGGCCAAGTGGCTGAAGCCGCTTCTGGCCGGCGAAATCCGCTCCGCCTTCATCATGACCGAGCCCGAGGTGGCCTCGTCGGATGCCTCGAACATCCGCACGCGCATCGAGCGCCAGGGCGATCACTACATCATCAACGGCCGCAAATGGTGGTCGTCAGGTATGGGCGATCCGCGTTGCAAGATCATGATCGTGATGGGCAAGACCGATCCGTCGTCCGACAAGTACCGCCAGCAATCGCAGATCCTGGTCGAAACCAAGACGCCGGGCGTCAACGTGAAGCGCATGCTGCCCGTCTTCGGCTTCGACGACGCGCCGCACGGTCACGCGGAAATCCTCTTCGAGAACGTGAAGGTTCCAGCCGAAAACCTGCTCCTCGGCGAAGGGCGCGGTTTCGAGATCGCGCAAGGGCGCCTGGGTCCGGGTCGCATCCATCACTGCATGCGCACGATCGGCGCGGCCGAGCGCGCGCTCGAACTCATGTGCAAGCGCTTGATGACGCGCGAAGCCTTCGGCAAGCGCATCGCCGAGCATTCGGTGTGGGAACAGCGCGTCGCCGAGGCGCGCACCAACATCGACATGTGCCGCCTCTTGACGCTCAAGGCCGCCGACATGATGGACAAGGTCGGCAACAAAGTCGCCCGCACCGAGATCGCGATGATCAAGGTTGCAGCGCCGCGCATGGCGCTCAAGGTCATCGACGACGCCATCCAAGCCTGGGGCGGCGCCGGCGTGACGACGGACTCGGGCCTCGCGCGCATTTACGCCGGCCAGCGTACGCTGCGCCTCGCCGACGGTCCGGACGAGGTCCACAACCGGACGATCGCGCGCCTTGAGTTCGGCAAGTACTCGAACCAATTGCGTCAGGAAGCGGCTCAATAAAACCTGTCATCCCGACCGAGCGAAGCGCGAGCCGGGACCACCTCCAGATCATGGCCGAAACACTCGGCCATGATCTCGCAGGTAATTGACCTGCCAAGACAAAAGCGCCCGGATACAACCACAATCACGAGGACCAAAAACCATGAAACTCTACAACGCCAATCTCTCGCCTTACGCCTCGCGCGTCCGCATGCAGCTCTACATCAAGGGACTGAAGGCGGAGCTCGTACACCTTCAAGCCGGCGGCTCCCACACGCCGGAATATGTCAAGATCAATCCGTTGGAACGCATTCCCACCCTAGACGACGGTGGCTTCTACCTGCCGGAATCAAGCGCGATCGGGGAATATATCGAGGACACGCATCCCACCCCGTCGCTCCGCCCAGCCGACGCGAAGGAGCGCGCCAAGATGCGCGTGATTTTCAACATCGCCGACCAGTATGTCCTGCTCCCGCTGTTCAAGTTGTTCGGTCAAGCAAACCCGGCGACGCGCGACGCGAAGATCGTCGATGCGGCGCTGACGGATCTCAGCAAAGCACTGAGTGGCCTCGAACACTTCATCTCCGGCGGGAAATACGCGCAAGGGTCAACCCCCACTTTGGCCGACTGCGCATTGGTCCCGGTGCTGTTCTTCGTCAGCGCGATTGGTCCGGTCTTCGGTCAAAGCAATTTGATGGGGCCAAAGGTCAAGGCTTACTACGCAGCCATCCAATCCGATCCGAACGCAGCCAAGATCGTTCAGGAATTGGGCGCCGCCCTGGCCGAGTACATGAAGCAAGGCAGCTAGGCGGCGCGCTCGGCCATTGCGGGCTCCAAAGGCAGGGTCACGGTCACTTCGGTGCCCTGGCCCTCTTTGCTTTGGATTGCGAACTCGCCGCCGTGGAGCTGCGTCAGCGACTTCACGAGCGCAAGCCCCAGCCCCGACCCGCCATGCGCGCGCGCCGGATCGTTCGATGCCTGCTCGAACGGCCGTGCCAGCCGCGGCAGCACGTCGGCCGGAATGCCGATCCCCGTATCGCGCACGCTGAGCTGCAGCTTCGAGCCGGCAACCGCCGCCCTGACCGCAATCTTGCCGCCGGTGTTCGTGAATTTCACCGCGTTCGAAAGCAGGTTGAGAAGGATCTGTTTGAGCGCCCGCTGATCGGCGCGCATGCGCAGGGCCTCCGGCTCGACGCCGGTGGAGATTTCGATGCCCTTCTCGTCCGCGCGGCTCGAAACAAGGCGCACGCTGCCGGCGATCGTCTCGCCGACCATCACGTCCTCATAGTGCAGTTCGAACTTGCCGGCTTCGATCTTCGACATGTCGAGAAGGTCGTTGATGAGATCGAGCAGTAGCGCGCCGGATTCGTTGATGAGTTTGGCGTATTCGGTGTAACGCTCGCTGCCCATCGGCCCGAACATCTCGCGCGCCAGGATGTCGGAAAAACCGATGATGGCGTTGAGCGGCGTGCGCAGCTCGTGGCTCATATTGGCAAGGAAGCGCGACTTCGTATGGCTTGCCGCCTCGGCGCGTTCGCGCGCGCGCGTGAGCTCGTCTTCGACCGCTTTCCTCGCGGTTACGTCGCGCGAGACCGAGATCGCGCCCTCGAATACGCCCGTCTGCGGATGCCGCACGAAGCGCAGATGCGTCTCGAGCCACACATAGTGACCGTCGCGGTGCAGAACGCGGTAGGTGTAGTTCGCCGTCCCCAATTTCCGCTTGGCCGCCTCGCCGAGCGTCGCTTTGATGTTGTCGATGTCGTCGGCGTGGGCGCCATCGAAGGGACCCTTGCCGACCATATCTTCGGGCCGAAACCCCAAAATGCGTGTCACTGCCGGCGAAATGAAGACGAGTTTTCCTTCCGCCGAATGACGCGCGATGACGTCCGAGGCTTCCTCCGCCATGAAGCGATAGGCGGCCTCGCTGTCCTTCAGCGCTTTCTCGGCTTCGACCTTCGCCGTGACGTCCTGCACCACGCCGATCAGCGCGATGATTTCGTTGTTGGGTCCGCGCTCGATATCGCCATGCGTGTCGTAGAGGTGGACCGCACCGTTCGGCCTTGTGCCGCGCGTGCGATAGTAGAACGGCACGCCGTTCGTCATCGCATTCGTGAACTTCGCCGCGACCTCGCCGCGATCGTCCGGATGCATGCGGTCCATCAGCCAACGCGGCGACGGTTTCACGTCCTTCGGATCGACTTCGAGAAGTGCATAGAAGCCGGGCGACCACGTCGGGTATTTCGCGCCCGCCTCATGGCGCCAATAGCCGATGCGCGCCGCCCGTTCTGCAAGCGCGAACTGCGCCTCGATTTGCTTGAGACGCGCCTCGGCGGCGAGCGTCGAATCTGCGCCCGTCTCCTTAGTCGCGGCCGGCGTCTCGGTCATGAAGCCCCAAAGCGATACGCGCACGCGAAGGGTCGCCTCGCGCGCATCAACCATACGCCGGGTGCTGTAAACAACGCTTGAAGCACTGGCTGCCAGAAGCTAACGCCGGGTAAAAATCATCCGCGGGCTGAGTATTCGCGCACGTCAAAGCCGCGTGTTGGCAAGCCGCCACGCATGCGCGGCAAGGAATTGGCAAGAATTGCCGGCGGTCGCCGCGCTTTCAGAACTGGCGTTACCGTCGAGCCCGCGCTTGTAAACGCCCTGCGCGATCGAGGCCAATCGGAAGATCGAAAAGCTCACATAGAACGACCAGTTCTTGATCTCCCGACGTCCCACGCGCTCGCAGTATTTGGCAATGTACGCCCGCTCGGTCGGTATCCCCATCGCGGCATGGTCGATGCCGACGAGCCCGCCCTGGCGCGGGTTCATCACGTGATGACCCATGCAATTGTACGCGAGATCGGCAAGCGGATGGCCGATCGTCGACAGTTCCCAGTCCAGCACCGCGATCATCCGCGGTTCGCTCGGATGGAAGATCGAGTTCTCGAGTCGATAATCGCCGTGCGCGATGCTCACGCTGCCGTCGTCGGGAATATGGCGGGGCATCCACTCGATCAGCCGCTCCATGTCCGGGATGTCGGTCGTTTGCGCTGCGCGATACTGCGTGATCCAGCGTGCGATCTGCCGCTCGAAGTAATTGCCGGGCTTGCCGTAGTCGCCGAGCCCGACGCGCGCGAAATCGACCTTGTGCAACCGCGCCAGCACATCGTTCATGCTGTCATAGATGGCCGCGCGTTCTGTCGGCGCTACGTCCGGCAATTGCGGATCGCGAAAAATCCGTCCCTCCAGGAAATCCATCACATAAAACGCGGTGCCGATGACGCTCTCGTCCTCGCACAGCACATGCATGCGCGGCACCGGCACGTCGGTCCGAGCCAGCGCCTTCATGATGCGGAATTCGCGATCGACCTGATGCGCGCTCTTAAGCAACTGCCCCGGCGGCTTCTTGCGCAGCACGTAGCGCTTGCCGCCTGCCGTCAGCAGAAACGTCGGGTTCGATTGCCCGCCGCCGAATTGCTGGATGGTCAGCGGCGCCCCGAAGTCTGGAATCTGTTTACGCAGATAGGCCTCGAGCGTCGCCTCGTCGAAGCGATGCGCGGCGCGAACGGGACCGGGAGCAAAACTCAATCCTTGGCTCCCGCGCGCTTGGCGTATTCCCAGCCGAGTTCGGCGAGCGGCCGCACAGCTGCCGCCATCGTCGAGGCATGCGAACTCGCGGC
>JBGOVA010000081.1:0-17592 GCA_041477875.1 Micropepsaceae bacterium
CGGCATTCTGCTGGCGCTCGGGCGGCGGTCGGATCTGCCGGTCGTGAAGTGGCTCAGCATCGTCTTCATCGAGTTCTGGCGTGGGGTGCCGCTCATCACCGTGCTTTTCATGGCGGCGAATATGCTGCCGCTCTTCTTGCCGGGTGGGATGACGATCAACAAATTGCTGAGTGCGCTGATTGCCGTGGCGCTGTTTTCCTCCGCGTATATGGCCGAGGTCGTGCGCGGTGGCCTGCAGGCGATTCCCAAGGGGCAATACGAGGCGGCGCATGCGGTGGGGCTCGGCTATTGGCAGGTCATGGGGTTCGTCATCCTGCCGCAGGCGTTGCGCCTTGCTATTCCCAATATCGTGGGCAATTTCATCGGCCTCTTGAAGGACACGTCGCTGGTTTCGATCATCGGGTTTTTCGATCTGCTCGGCATCGTCCAGTCGGGCACGGCGGATTCGAGTTGGGCGACGCCCAACACCGGGTTCACCGGTTATGTGTTCGTGGGCGCGTTGTTTTGGGCGATGTGTTTCAGCATGTCGCGTTACGCAAAGCACATGGAAGAGGTCTTGGAGGCGGGTGAGCGGCGGTGAGCGGCGACAGCAACAGCACGTGCGCGGTCGATATCGTCGGCCTCAACAAGTGGTTCAAGGCGTTCCACGTCTTGAAGGACATCAACCTGGCCGTTGCGCGCAACGAGCGGCTCGTCATTTGCGGGCCGTCGGGCTCGGGCAAGTCGACCTTGATCCGCTGCATCAACGGGCTCGAGCGGCACGAGGAAGGCAAGATCATCGTCGAGGGCGCGGCCTTGACCGAAGAGGTGGGCCAGGTCGAGGCCGTGCGCCGCAATGTCGGCATGGTGTTCCAGCAGTTCAATCTGTTTCCGCATCTGACGGCTTTGGAGAACTGCACGCTGGCGCCGATTTGGGTCAAGCGGATGCCCAAGGCCGAGGCCGAGAAGCTGGCGATGGAGTATCTCGAACGCGTGCACATTCCGGAACAGGCGAACAAATATCCGGGGCAGCTCTCGGGCGGGCAGCAGCAGCGGGTCGCGATCGCGCGCGCGCTGACCATGGAGCCGCGCATCATGCTGTTCGACGAGCCGACCTCGGCGCTCGATCCGGAGATGATCAAGGAAGTTTTGGAGACGATGGTGGAGTTGGCCGAGACCGGCATGACCATGCTCGTCGTTACGCACGAAATGGGCTTCGCGCGCACTGTCGCCAACCGCATCGTCTTCATGGACCACGGCGAGATCGTCGAAGTGGCGCCGCCGGGCGAGTTCTTCAACAACCCGAAGAGCGAACGGACGAAGGAGTTCTTGGGGCAGATATTGAGGTAGGCTTCGTGCGGGCTGCGGCAACCAGGGGCGCTGTTGTGCGTTGCCACGCGGTGCGGTCTCCCAGGCGGCGCTGCGGTTGCGATGTTTACCAAGCGGGTTGATGATTGCGCGTCTATATTGCGTATATTGCGGACTCGCCATTCTCCCGCCGGGAGAGGCGCGGAGGTCGTCATGCGTTACGGAATTATCCTCGTCGTTGCCCTGGCGCTCAGCGCCTGTGCCGAGCCGCCGCAGCGCGTGGCGAGCGCGGTACCTTCGACGATACCGCCGACGCGCGTCGAAGACTGCGTCGCGCTCGCGCTCTTGGACGATCACTGCACGGCGAATTGGTATGGCTGCCGGAGCCCGTCCGACGAGGATAGAACTTGCGTCAAGGCCTGGAAGGAGTGCTGCACGCTGCGTGGCCAAGGCTCCAGGTCGCGGCTGGGGGCCGCGGAGGGTCTTACGCGGGATTGAGGACGGCGGGACAAGCGCGCCGCCTTCAGGTCTTCAGCCGATAGCCCGTCTTGAAGATCCAGGCGACGATGGCGAGGCAGGCGAACAGGAACCCGAGCGTCGCGGCGAGGCTGACTTCGACGGCGACGTCGCCCACGCCGTAGAAGCTCCAACGGAAGCCTGAGATCAGGTAGACGACGGGGTTGAAGAGCGCGACCGTGCGCCAGCCCTCGGGCAGCATGTCGATCGAATAGAACGCGCCGCCCAGGAACGTGAGCGGGGTGATGATCAGCATGGGGATGATCTGCAGCTGCTCGAAGCCCAGCGCCCAGATGCCGAGGATGAAGCCGAAGAGGCTGAAGGTCGTTGCGGTCAGCACCAGGAATGCGATCATCCACCAAGGATGCAGGATATGCAGCGGCACGAAGAGCGAGGCCGTCGCGAGGATCAAGAGTCCAAGGATGATCGACTTCGTCGCCGCCGCGCCGACATAGGCCACGACGATTTCAAGATAGGATATGGGTGCCGACAGCAGCTCGTAAATCGTGCCGGTGAATTTCGGGAAGTAAATGCCGAACGAGGCGTTGAAGATGCTCTGCGTGAAGAGCGAGAGCATGATGAGGCCGGGCACGATGAAGGCGCCGTAGGGCACGCCGTCGACATGGGTCATGCGCGAGCCGATCGCGGCGCCGAAGACCACGAAATAGAGCGAGGTCGTGATCACCGGGGTGACCAGGCTCTGCCACACCGTGCGCAAGGCGCGCGCCATCTCGAATCGGTAGATCGCCCAGACGCCGTAGCGGTTGAAAGTCATCGTGGTCATGCGTGCGTCCTTGGGCGATCGCTCACGAGGCTCACGAAGATGTCCTCGAGCGAGCTTTGGGTTGTGTTTAAATCCTTGAAACCGATGCCAAGATCGCTGAGCAACCTGAGGAGCGAGGGGACGCCGGTGCGCTCGGCGTTGGTGTCGAAGGTGTATTCGAGTTCATGGCCGTCGGCCTTCAGCCTCAGCCGCCACTCGCCGAGCGCGGGCGGGACGGTCTTCATCGGTTCCTGGAGGACAAGGGTCAGCTGCTTCTTGCCAAGCTTCTTGATCAGCGTGGTCTTTTCTTCGACCAGGATCAGCTCGCCCTTGTTGATGACGCCGATGCGGTCGGCCATTTCCTCCGCCTCGTCGATATAGTGCGTGGTCAGGATGATCGTCACGCCGTTGTCGCGCAGATGGCGTACCAGGTTCCACATGTCGCGGCGCAGTTCCACGTCGACGCCGGCGGTCGGCTCGTCGAGGAAGAGAATCGTGGGTTCGTGGCTCAAGGCCTTGGCGATCATCACGCGGCGTTTCATGCCGCCCGACAGCGTTTGCAATAGGTCCTTGCGCTTGTCCCAGAGCGACAAGTCGCGCAGCACCTTTTCGACATAGGCGGGGTTGGGCGGGCGACCGTAGAGGCCGCGGCTAAATGTCGTCGTCGCCCACACGGTTTCGAAACGGTCGCTGGTCAGTTCCTGCGGCACGAGGCCGATTTTCGTACGCGCGGCGCGGTATTCGCGTTGGATGTCGTGGCCGTCGGCGGTGATCGTCCCTGAGGTCGGCGTGACGATGCCGCACACGATGCTGATCAGTGTCGTCTTGCCGGCGCCGTTCGGGCCCAAAAGTGCAAAGATTTCGCCTTTTTTGATATCGAGATCGATGGTCTTCAGGGCATGCAGACCCGTGGCATAGGTCTTGGTCAGGCCTTTGATGGAAACGATCGGCGATGTCGCAGCGAGCTTTTCGACACGGCTTAACGGCGCGGCTTGCGGCGCTTCGCGCGCAGGCAGTTTGAGGACGTTCTGAATGTCGGCGCTGTCTGTCGCGCTCATGTGGAGATCCTGTCGGTCGGTCTGCGGGTATTGGAACGAAGGCGAGTTAGATCAAGCATGTCCGGATTCAAGGCGAGCTTCGCATATGGAAGGAGACCTGGCAAAAAAACGACAGTCGCATTCGAAGCGCCCTTCGACACAACGTCTCGTCAGCCGCCGCGGCGAAACGCATGTCGACGTGATCGGCACGAAAGCCGCGAGATGCGATGCGACGCGACACGACACGATCTTCCGTATCACCTCGAAGCTGGTCACGGCGGTCGCGACGATGATCTTGCTCGAGGAATGCAAGCCCAGGCTTGGTGATCCGGTCGATCGGCTGAAAAAGAGTTCAACCGGGCTGTCGATCCGACCGACCCTTGTTCGACGTGATGATAGAGGCGCCGGAAATCCGGCTTCTGAACCGTAAGGAGAGATACATGCGCGTGATGATGATGCACAAAATGAGGAAACCGACGCCGGCAGGTCCGCCGAGCCCGAAACTCATGGCTCAGATGGGCAAGCTGATCGAGGACATGACGAAGGCTGGCGTTATGATTGCGACCGGCGGGTTCGGGTCCCACTCGAAGGGCCTGCGCCTTGTCTTCGACGGCGGAAAAATGACGGTCACCGACGGTCCCTTCACGGAAGCCAAGGAAATGATCGCGGGGTTCGCTCTCATCGAGGTGAAGTCGCTCGACGAGGCATTGGAATGGGCACCGCGGTTCGCGGGGCTGGTTGGCGACGTCGAAATCGACGTGCGCCCGCTGATGTGAGGGGAGGTCCGGCGATGAACCCGATCACCATTGCGTTTTTGAGAGGCGCGTTCGCGCTCTTTCTTGTCGGGTCAATCGCCCTTGCGGGAAGCATCGGCGGTGCCCGCGCCGAAACGACAAGCGAGATGGCGGCCGGCAGGGCCGCCATTGCGTCCCCGAACGGGGCTGCAGTGCGCTGACGGTCTGCTAAGATCGCCGGCGGAGGTGAAATCTATGTGCAGGAATATCAAGACGCTCTTCAACTTCGACCCGCCTGCGACCGACGACGAGATCCGGGCGGCGTCGCTTCAGTTCGTGCGCAAACTCAGCGGCTTCAACGCGCCGTCGAAGGCGAACGAAGCGGCGTTCAACACAGCCATCGACGAGGTGTTTCACGTTGCGCGCCATTTGGTCGATGCGCTCGTGACTGAAGCCCCGGCGCGCGACCGGGCCGTCGAGGCAGCGAAGGCGAAGGTACGGGCCGCCCAGCGTTTCGGCCGGCCGGTCGCCGGAATCCGGGGCTAAAAAGATTTTGTTGAGCCTGTCGATCCCGCTGAACGTCGTTCGACGTGTCAGTGGAGCCAGTCTTCCTGGTCAGATCGAGAGGAGTTAACAATGACACGCTTTTTGACAGCCTGCGCCATCGTCGCCCTGGCGGCCGCCGGCAACCAGGCCTTCGCCACCCAGGGCACCCAAACCGCCGCCTCGGTTGCGGGGCAGACCGCGCCGGCCGGGACCTATACGCTCGACAAGTCGCATGCGAGCCTGATCTTCCGGCTCGACCATCTCGGGTTTTCGAATTACACGGCGCGCTTTGCGCGGTTCGACGCGAAGCTCCAGTTCGATCCGGCCAATCCCACCGCGTCGAGCGTCACGGCAAGCATCGATCCGCGATCGATCGAATCGGATAATCCGCCGGCCGGATTCCTCGACATGCTGCGCGGCGCGCAGTGGCTGAACGCGGCGCAGTTTCCGCAGCTGACGTTTCGCTCCAAGAGGATCGAACTCACCGGACCGAATACGGCGCGCATTCACGGCGAGCTTGCGTTGCACGGCATCGCGCGTCCGGTTGATTTGGATGCAACGTTCAACGGCGGCTATGCCGGTCATCCGATGGACCCGCATGCCCGCATCGGATTCTCCGCGCACGGTCAGCTCAAGCGCTCGGCGTTCGGGATCGCGTTCGGCGTGCCAGCACCCGGCACCAAAATGGGCGTCAGCGACGACGTTCAGATCGTGATCGAAGCCGAGTTCAGCGGGCCGCCGCTGGCCCCGCGCTCGGCCGTGAAGTAAAACCCACACCGTTTAAGGAGAACGTCATGGTCACCGCCCTTATCGTCATCGTCGTCCTGGTCGCAGCCTTCCTGGGGTTTGTCGCGACGAGGCCCAATACGTTCCGCGTTCAGCGCGCAACAAGCATCAAAGCACCGCCGGAGAAGATCTTTCCGCTGATCAACGACCTGCACGGGTTCAACACTTGGAATCCGTTCGCGAAAATGGACCCCGACATGAAGCTGAGCTACAGCGGCGCGGCGAGCGGCAAGGGCGCGGCCTACGCGTGGGAAAGCCGCAAGATGGGCGTGGGCAGCATGGAAATCGTCGACACCGCGCCGCCTTCCAAGGTCGTCCTGAAGCTCGACTTCGTGAAGCCGTTCGAGGGACACAACGTCGTCGAATTCACACTGCAGCCGAAGGGCGATGCCACGAACGTGACGTGGGCGATGCACGGTCCCATGGCCTTCGTCCCCAAGCTCATGAATGTGTTCGTGAGCACGGACAAGATGGTCGGCGGCCAATTCGAAGCGGGGCTCGCCGACATGAAAGCAGCGGCCGAACGCTAACGCTGTCTCTGTGCTGCGCGGACATTACGCCGAAGTGTCCGCGCGTTCACCTGACGCTCCAGCACCAAACACTTGTTAGGTCGCATGCCGCACGATGAGGACCAGCGCTGCCAGCACAAAGATTAGGGCCACCACTCCGATAAGCTGAATCGACTCGGTGTAGAGGTAGCGATGGCGACCCTTCTGATAGGTGAAGCCGCGCCATTCCCAGCCACTCGAGGACCTTTGTTCCGAGAGTGGCTCCACCCTCCAAAACGGGAAGAGAACCACGGCAATGGCCTTTCCCAAGACGTAGCACAGGCCCTCGAAAAGTGCCTGGCCGAGTATTTCGAACACGACCTTCATGCCTAGCCCATGTTGGCGACCGCTTCGGCGGCGCCGGGATGATAGACGGCGACCGGGCGGACCTCATACGAGCCGCCCGGATTGGCGCGACCCAGATCCTTCGCCGCCTCGATCGCCTCGTCCAGGCTCGCGCAGTCCACCAGATAGAACCCCAGCAAATGCTCCTTGGTTTCGGCGAACGGTCCGTCCGTCACAACGGCCGGGTCGTTTTTGCGCAGCGTGCGTGCCGCAGCTGTCGGCATCAAGCGCACCGCGGGGCCGAGCTTGCCCGCCTTGATCAGTTTCTGCTCGACGGCCCACAGGCCGGCCATGACTGCGTCGTCCTGTTCCTTGGCCCAGGCTTCGACGGCGCCCGGCGGTTTGTAGCAGAGGATGGCGTAGAGCATTTTGGGCCTTTGTGATGGGGCGGGGGCAAGAGTTTCTTTCAAAAAAGAGATCGGATGTCGATCCCAAGGACTCTCGTTCGACGTTATGGCAGAGACAGGGCGAAAACCCGCTCAAAATGGTCACAAAGGAGACACGACAATGCGCGTCATGGTGATGATCAAAGCCGACAAAGACAGCGAAGCGGGCGTCCTACCGGACGAGAAGCTGCTTACGGCCATGGGGAACTATAACGAGGAGCTGGTGAAGGCCGGGATCATGCTGGCCGGCGAGGGGCTGCAGCCAAGCTCCAAGGGTAAGCGCGTCACGTTCTCCGGGACCAAGCGCGCGGTCATCGACGGACCCTTCGCCGAGACCAAAGAACTGATCGCCGGGTTCTGGATGTGGAAGGTGAAGTCCATGGACGAGGCGGTCGAGTGGTTGAAGCGTTGCCCGAACCCGATGATCGGCGAGAGCGTCGTCGAGATTCGCCAGGTGTTCGAGGCCGAAGATTTCGGCGCCGAGTTCACCCCGGAACTGCGCGAGAAGGAGGATCGCCTGCGCGCGCAAATCGGCAAGAAAGCCTAGTCGCAAATGATTTTCGCGAACGCGTCGAACGGGCGCAGGCTCGTTCGACGTGTGGGTAGGACTTGAGGGAGATAGAGCCATGCGCTTCATGATGTTGATGATCCCGAAGGGGTACGAGAAGGCGGAGCCTGGCACGATGCCGGACGCCAAGGCGGTCGCGGCCATGATGAAATACAACGAGTCTCTGCAGAAGGCGGGCGTCTTGCTCGCGCTCGATGGACTGCATCCGCCGTCGATGGGCGCGCGCGTGACGTTTCCCGGCGGCAAGGCCAAAGTCACCGACGGGCCGTTCGCGGAGGCGAAGGAAGTCCTCGGCGGCTACTGGATGATCCAGGTGAAGTCGAAGGAAGAGGCGATCGAATGGGCCAAGCGCTGCCCCGGCGACGAGAACGGCACCATCGAGATTCGCCAGGTTCAGGAGATGTCGGATTTTCCCGCCGACGTCAAAGAGGCGGCGGCCGGTTTTGCCGAGATGCAGGCGAAGACCGGGCAACGCTGAATCGTGCGCCGCGATAGGAGAGAGCCATGAAGTATCTTTGCCTGGCCTACTACGACGAGGAAAAGTTCAAAAAGTTTCCGAAGGCCGAGTTCGCGGCGCTCGAGAGCAAGTGCCCGGCTTACGACACGGCGCTGCGCAACACCGGGCGTTTGATCATGTCGGCCTCTCTCGGCGAGCCGCAGGCGACTATGAGCATTCGGCCGAGAATCGGTAAAGTTTCCGTGACCGACGGACCCTTCACCGAGACCAAGGAATTGATCGGCGGGTTTTTCATCATCGAGGCGAACGACCCGAAGGAGGCGATCGCGATCGCGTCGAACCACCCGGCGGCTCATGTTGGCGAACAAGTGGGGTGGGGCATAGAAGTGCGGCCGATCGACTACTTCGGCCAGCCATAACGGCGCCGCGCCTCGGCTTGCGGGCCAGGGGTCGATGATGGTGTGATCGGGTGTGAGCACGCCCGATATCAACCGCACCATCGATGCCGTTTGGCGAATGGAGTCGGCGAAGGTCATCGCCGGCTTGGCGCGGATCGTGCGCGATGTCGGCGTCGCCGAGGAACTGGCGCAGGACGCGCTTGTCGCCGCGTTGAAGCAATGGCCGGAAACCGGCGTGCCCGACAATCCCGGCGCGTGGCTGATGGCGACCGCGAAGAATCGCGCCATCGATGCGTTGCGCCGGCGAACGCGGCTCGAGCGCAAGCACGAAGAAATCGGCCGCGAGCTCGCGGAGCAGGAGATGGCAACGCCCGATCTCGAAGCCGCGCTCGACGACCACGTCGGGGATGACCTTCTGCGGCTCGTGTTCGTGTCGTGCCATCCGATCCTGTCCACCGAGGCGCGGGTCGCTCTGACGCTGCGCCAGCTCGGCGGGTTGACGACGGATGAGATCGCGCGCGCGTTCCTGGTCTCCGAGTCGACGGTGGCCCAGCGTATCGTCCGCGCGAAAAAGGCGCTGTCGGAGGCACGCGTCGCGTTCGAAGTGCCGCGCGGCAGCGAACTCGTCGCGCGGTTGTCGTCGGTGCTCGAGGTCATCTATCTCATCTTCAATGAAGGCTACGCAGCGACGGCGGGCAGCGACTGGACGCGCCCCGCGCTGTGCGACGAGGCGCTGCGTCTCGGGCGCATCTTGGCCGAGCTCGCGCCGGAGGAGCCCGAGGTCCACGGCCTCGTCGCGCTGATGGAGATCCAAGCTTCGCGCCTGCGGGCGCGCGTCGGCCCGTCGGGCGAACCCATCCTGCTGCTCGAACAGGATCGTTCACGCTGGGATCAGCTTCTCATCCGCCGCGGCTTCGCGGCGCTGCTGCGTGCGGGCGCGCAAGGCCAGCCGCTCGGGCCCTACGCGGTGCAAGCCGCAATCGCCGCCTGCCATGCCCGTGCGCTGGTGGCCGGGGACACGGATTGGGCGCGGATCGCCACGCTCTACGAGACGCTGGGGCAGATATCACCCTCGCCCGTCATCGAACTCAATCGCGCAGTGGCGATCGGCATGGCGTTCGGGCCGGAAGAGGGCTTAAAGCTCGCCGACGAACTGGCGTCCGAACCATCGCTCAAGACCTACTACGTTCTGCCGACCGTGCGCGGCGACTTGCTTGAAAAACTCGGCCGCCTCGACGAAGCGCGCGCCGAGTTCGAACGCGCCGCCTCCCTCACCCGCAACGCCCGCGAGCGCGAGGTGCTCCTCGGCCGCGCGGCGGCGACGCTGCGGCCGTGATGAAGCGATAATCTATTTCGGGAACAGCTTGCGATAGGGCTCCGCTTCCTTGAGGGCGCGGGCGAAGGATGGGCGTTTGGTCAGCCGGTCCAAGTATGCCGCCGCGCCCTTGTGCGTTTCGGCGAACGGCATCACGGCATTTGCGTACGCGAGTGCGGGTGCCGCGGCGCAGTCGGCCATGCTGAAGTCATCGCCCATCGCCCAGGTGCGTTTGCCGACGTCGCTCTCGATCATGTCGAGCGCGGTCTTCAGCAATGCCCGTGCTTGGTCGACACCTTCGGGATCGTTTCTGCCCGCGGGACGCAGGCGGTCGGTCACGATCTTCTGCATCGGCACGTTCACGTAGAGGTCGAAGAAGCGATCGCGAAAACGCGTCTGACGTGCGAGATCGGCGTCGGCGGGCATGAGTTTCGTTTTGCCCGGATAATGCTCGGCCAGATACTCGATGATGATGTTCGATTCCGGGATCGTGCGGTCGCCGGTCTCGTCGTACAGGACCGGGAAACGCCCGATGGGCCATAACTTCAGAAACGCATCGCGCGAGGGTCCGTCGGCGAAGTCGACGAGATGCGGCGTGAACGCCGTGTCGTTCTCGTATAGCGCGATCAGCACCTTTTGGCAGAATGAGGACAGCGGGTGGAAATAGAGTCTTAGAGACATGGGGGTGATTTCCTTCAAACAGATTCGTGCAGAGATGCGCCCAGGGCGTCCAGCAGATCGCGCGTGCCGCGTTCGCGGCCGGCGGGATCGTCGTAGCCGTCGAGGAAAGCCCCTTGCTCGGTGAAGACGAGCCGCGTGCCTTTGCCGGCGGGCTTGAACTCGATCGTCGTGAGGGAGACCGAGATCCGCTTGGCGTCCATATGCATGTCGTAGCTATAGATGATGCGCTCGTTCGGCACGATGGCCTGATAGATCGCATTGAACGTGTGCACCGGTCCGCCTTTCTGGCCGCCCGCGTTTGTTTCGCGCCCGCCGACGCGGAAATCCATTTCGACTTTACCGCGGGTCCATTCGTCGGGGCCTCTGAACCAGCGCGCCTTGGCTTTGGGATTTGAGAAGGCCTCGAAGACGCGCGCGGGCGTCGCGTCGTAGGTGCGTTCGATGGTGAAGGTCGTGTGGGTGACGTCACGCTTGGTCATGGCTTGCTCTCTCGTGTCCTAGGCGCGCTTGCGCTTGAGTTCCTTGTCCAGCGCCTCCAGGAGGCCGCGCGTGCCTTCCTCGCGCTGAGGCACGTCGTCGTGCCCGTCGAGGTAAGCGCCTTGTTCGGTGAGGATGAGGCGCGTGCCGCCGCCCGCCGGCCTGAACTCCATCGTGGCCAGCGAGGACGAGATACGGTCGTCGCCGATCATCATCGAGTAGGCGATGATGATGCGCTCGTTGGGCACGATGTCTTGGTAGACCGTGTCGTTGCGCATGGGCGGTCCGTCGCGATAGCGGAAGCGGCTTAGTTCGATCCCTCCGGGGCGGAAGTCGGCGGCGAACTCGTCAATTGTCCAGCCATCGCCCTCTGCAAACCAGCGTCGCTTGGCGGCGGTGTCCGAAAAGGCTTCGAACACGCGCGCCGGCGTCGCGTCGTAGGTGCGTTCGACGGTGAACATCGCGTGGACGACGGTGCGTTTGGTCATGGGCCTATTTCCTTGGTTTTGTGCGTTTGCTTGGTTCGTCGCGCGTTTCGGCGAGGTATTCGCCGAGGCGGTCGAAGCGGCGCTCCCAACTGGTGCGGCGTTCGTTGATCCATTGCTCGGCCATTCGCAGAGCCCTCGGTTCGATGCGGCATGTGCGTACACGCCCGACCTTTTCCGAGCGCACCAGGCCACTCGCCTCCAACAGCTGAAGGTGCTGGACCACTGCGGGAAGCGACATCGCGAGCGGCTTCGCGAGTTCGCTGACCGAAGCGGGCGAGCGGCTCAACCGCTCCACCACGGCGCGGCGCGTGGGGTCCGACAGCGCCTGGAACATGAGATCGAGAGATGTCGATTGGTTAAGCATGTGCTTAAGTATTGGCGCGGGGCGGATTTGTCAAGCGTGGATTTGCCGATTGCGTTGGTTTCGTTGCGGAGCTGGGAACTACACTTTGCCGGGCGTGTAGTAGACGCTGGTTCGGCGCACATCGGATCTCGCGTAGAGCGCGGCGAGGTCGATGATGTCGGCGGGCATCGCGGTCGAGACGTGGAGGCCCAGTTCCTGCGCCTCCGGAACCGTGATCGGATAGTCGTGGCTCCACTTGCCGCTGGCGAGCAGGTCGGAGATCGCGCAAGAGCCGTCGTGCGAATAGTTGCCTTGCATGAGTTCGCAGGCCTGCCTGCGCATCTGGTCGAGCACCTTCTGGCTGACGTCGGCAAGGAGAAGCGTTTCGTCCTCGACGGAGGCGATGGGCTTGTCCTTCACGATCTTGAGCCATGACGCGGCGGGCGCGCCGCCGATCTGCGGGTCGATAGGGCCCAAGACCGCGTGCTCGCTCATGACGATTTCATCGGCCGCGAGCGCGATGAGCGTGCCGCCCGACATCGCGAGGTGCGGCACGAAGACCGTCTTCTTGCCTTTGTGCGCCTTGATGGCGCGCGCGATCTGCAGGGCGTGGAGCACGACGCCGCCCGGCGTGTGCAGGATGATGTCGAGCGGCCTATTCGGGTTCGTCGCGCGGATCGCGGCGAGCACGTCCTCTGCGTCGTCCTGGCGGATGAAGCCGCGCAGCGGGACGGGGAAGCCCGGCAGCATTTCTTCGCGATGGATGATGGCGATGACGCGCGCTTTGCGGCGTGCCTGAACGCGGGCGAGACGCTCCTTGCGCTCGCGCGCGTCGCGTTCGCGTTTCCTGAAGCGCGCGCGTATGTCCGCGACGACGCCTAGAATATAGAGAACCGGAATCGCGGCGAGCAGCCACAACCAATTCCAGTCGAAGTCGCGCGCGAACGCGAGCACGGACTCGAGCGTCACGTCGTCCCCCCAAGAAAACATTCCCCGGGCGACAATGCCCAGGTTCAACGTGGCGTTGCAAGTTTGCGCACTGCAGCGTGCGTCGCGTGCGCAAACATCACGGAGTCGGCAAAAGTCATGGGTTTTGCGTGTTCGTGTTCGCGCTTAATCTGCCAATTCAACAGACAGGGGAATCGCCCATGAATGTGTTCGCCTCAATTTCGCTCGCCGTCGGTGTCGCCGTTGCTGTCGCCGCTTCCTCGCCCGCCATGGCCGGCGGGAGCGCGGTCGCCGGCAGTTGGTCGGGCGAGATGCGCCAGATCGATCCCGACGGGGAATCGAAATATCCCATGACGCTCGTGCTTCAAGGAACGAAGGGCACGAGCTCGTACCCGACGCTGAAATGCGGCGGCACCTGGTCGCGCATCGGCGAAACGAAGGACGGGTACGTGATCTACAAAGAGAAAGTCGCGAACGATGACGGCGGCAGCTGCATCGACGGGGTGGTTATTGTGCGCGTGGATGCCGGCAAGCTGATCCTGGGCTGGTTTGCGGCTTTTGAAGGGACGCCGAGTCTTGCATCGGCGGTGCTGGAGAAGGAGGCCAAGCAGTAACCCCCTAGTCCATCGGCACGATCTGGCCCTTCTCCTGGGCGTAAGGCACAAAGCCCATCTTCTGATAGAGCGGCAGCGCGCGCGGGTGGTCGAGCGTATTTGTGTGCACCCAGAGGCGCTCGATCGGTTTGGACCAGGCGATGTCGATCGCAGTGGCGAGGAGGAAACTTCCGAGGCCGCGGCCGATAAAATCGGGGATCAAGCCGAAGTAAGCGAGTTCGGCATCGGGCGTTTTGCGGAAGTCGAGCTCTGCGTAGCCTGCCGGCGCACCTTCGCAGAAGAGGACGTAGAGCTCGACGTTCGCATCCTGCACGATGCCGGCCAAGATCTCGTCGCTCATGCGGCGGCGCTCGACCCAGACATGATCCTTGCCGACCGTCTCGTAGAGGTAGCGATAGAAGTGCACGGGCGGATGCTTGACCTTCAAGAGCATCACGCGGCCGCCGTCTTGGTCGTGGCGCAGCTGCGGGCGCAGGGCCGGCGGGCGCGCCTTCATTTCAAGTTTTGTAATCGTGTACTGGATCGGCGCTTTGGTCATGTTTCGAGCGGCAGGTCGTGGCGCGCGCCCCATTCGCTCCACGAGCCGTCATAGAGCGCGCCGGCGGGCGCGTTGATCTGGTTCAGCGCCAGCAGAATGATCGCAGCGGAGACGCCCGAGCCGCAGCTTGCGACGACGGGTTTCGAGGCGTCGACGTTTGCCTCGCGGAACGCCGCGGCGAGCGCATCCGGTTTGCGCATCGTGCCGTCGGAACTGAGCAGCTTTTGGTAGTGCAGGTTCTTCGCGCCGGGAATATGCCCGCCGCGCACGCCTGGGCGCGGTTCGGGCTCTTGCGCATGGAAGCGCGCGGGTGAGCGCGCGTCGACGACCTGTTCGCGCTTGGTCGTGAGGTTCTCTTTCACCTGCCGGACATCGCGCAGGATCAGATGGGTCGGATGCGGGGTGAAATGGCGCTCGCGCGGTGTCGGGGGAAGATCTTCCGTCGGGCGGCCCTCGGCGCGCCATTTCGGGAAGCCGCCGTCGAGCACCGAGACGTCTTCGTGCCCCATGACGCGAAACATCCACCACACGCGCGCGGCGGAGAACATGCCTGCCCCGTCGTAGACGACGATGCGGTTGCCGTCGCCGAGGCCGAGTTTTTTCGCGCGTGCGGCAAATTTTTCCGGCGTCGGCAGCATGTGCGGATAGGGCGACGACGTATCGCGGATCTCGTCAATGTCGAAGAACACGGCGCCGGGGATGTGCGCCTCGGCGTATTCGGCTTTCGGGTTGCGCTTCGCATCGGCCAGATACCACGAGGCATCGACGACACGGATGTCGGGCGCGTTCAAGTGCTGGGCGAGCCATTGGGTCGAGACGAGCGCGGTCATTGCTTGCGCTCCAGCCATGCGGGGACGGGCAAGCCCTTCTCGCGCAGGAAGTCGGGGTTGTAGAGCTTCGAGGCGTAGCGCGTGCCGTAGTCGGCGAGGATCGTGACGATGATGTGGCCGCGGCCGAGGGCGCGCGCGAGGTGATAAGCGCCCGCGACGTTGATGCCGCTCGACGTGCCGAGACCGAGGCCTTCCTGGTCGAGCAGTTCGAAGCAGAAGGGGATCGCTTCGGAATCCGGAATCTGGAACGCCTCGTCGGGGGTGAAGCCTTCGAGGTTTGCGGTCACGCGGCCCTGGCCGATGCCTTCGGTGATCGATGAGCCTTCGGCCTTCAGTTCGCCGTGCTTGTAGTAGTGATAAAGCGCGGCGCCCATCGGATCGGCGAGGGCGATCTTCACTTTCGGATTGCGCGCCCTGAGTGCCGCCGTGACGCCCGCGAGCGTGCCGCCGGTGCCGACCGCGCAGGTGAAACCGTCGACCTTGCCGTCGGTCTGGTTCCAAATCTCCGGGCCTGTCGTGTCGATGTGCACCTGGCGGTTGGCGACGTTATCGAATTGGTTGGCCCAGATCGCGCCGTTCGGCTCCTTCGCGTTCAGCTCTTCGGCCAGGCGCCCGGAATATTTCACGTAGTTGTTCGGGTCCTTGTAGGGTACGGCCGGCACTTCGATCAGCTCGGCGCCCATGTGGCGCAGCGTGTCTTTCTTCTCTTGGCTTTGAGTGTTGGGGATGACGATCACCGAGCGATAGCCGAGCGCGCGGCCGACCATCGCAAGGCCGATGCCGGTGTTGCCGGCGGTGCCTTCGACGATGGTGCCGCCGGGTTTGAGGCGGCCCGATTTTTCCGCGTCGCGGATGATGCCGAGCGCGGCGCGGTCCTTGACCGATTGGCCGGGGTTCATGAACTCGGCCTTGCCGAGGATTTCACAACCGGTGATGTCGGAGACGCGTCTCAAGCGGATGAGCGGTGTGTTGCCGATCGCGTCGATGACGCTTTTGCAGATGTCCATGGGGCGGGAGCCTAGACCGGAATGTCGTTGACGGTGTTCTATGTGGCGGCCCGGGCCGCTTCAAGCAATGTCTGGCCCGGCGCCCCTCAGAATCCAGCACTTAGGAGGACCCGAAATGACCGCACCGCGCCTTTTGACAACGCATGCCGGTAGTTTGCCGCGCCCGAAGTCGTTGGTGCATCTGCTTGCGGCACAGGCGAGCGGGGAGGCGATCGATCCGAACAAGCTGGGTCGGGAGGTCGAGGCGGCGACGGTGCACGTGATCGCCAAGCAGATCGAATCGGGTGTCGATATCGTCAACGACGGTGAAGTGGGGCGCGAAAGCTTCTTCACCTATGTGCAGCATCGCATGCGCGGCTTCGGCGGGCGGGGCACGCGGATGCCGATGCGCGACATCACGATGTATCCGAGCTTTCTCCAATACATCCTGCAGGTGCGGGCGGCGAGCGAGAGTGTGAGCTTGCTGGCACCACCCCAGGCGGTCGGCGACGTTTCGTACAAGGACGACGGCGCGATCAAGGCGGAAGTCGCGCGGCTGCGCTCGAATCTGGGCGCGCTTGCGAAGAAACCGGCCGGTGCGTTCATGACGGCGCCGTCGCCGGGCATCATTGCCGCGGCGATGGAGAACAAGCACTACAAGAGCATCGCCGACTATGTCGATGCGTTGGGCAAGGCGCTGAGCGTCGAGTATCGCGCGATCGTCGATGCGGGATTCACCTTGCAGATCGACGCGCCGGATTTGGCGATGGAGCGGCATACGATGTTCGCCGACAAGCCGTTATCGGAGTTTCTGGCGTTCTCGCGCGCGGTCGTGGGCGCGATCAATCATGCGACCGAGGGCCTGGCGCGCGATCGTATTCGCCTGCATGTCTGCTGGGGCAACTACAACGGGCCGCACGAGTGCGATGAGGCGCTCGAGAATATCTGGCCTGCGATCGAGAAAGCGAATGTTGGCGGCTTCGTGATCAGTCTTGCCAATCCACGGCACGAGCATGAGATTGCGTTCTTCAAAGGCGATGTTTTGCCGAAGCACGCCAAGCTCGTCGCGGGGGCGATCGACACGACGACGAATTATGTCGAGCATCGCGAAGTGGTGGCGCAGCGGTTGATGCGGGCGGTCGAGGCGGTCGGCGATCCGGCGCGCGTGCTGGCCGGTACCGACTGTGGTTTCGAGACGTCGGCCGGCTACGTCATGATCCCCGAGGAAGTCGTGTGGGCGAAGCTGCGCGCTTTGCGCGACGGGGCCGCGCTTGCGTCTGAACGGTTGTTCGGGAAGGCCGCTTAGGTTTCAACGGGACGGGCGCGTGCATTTCGCCTTCGAGTTCGGCCTTGATGCGATGCCACACGGCGTCGATCTCTGCCATCGGCGTGACGCCGTAGTGTTCCTTCATCACCTTGCGCGTGACGGCGAGGAGCAGCGGCTTGTCATGCTTGCGCCATTTCTCGAAGCTCCACGGTTCGCCGCTCGATTTCAGGCGCGACGTGGCGACGTAGAGCCGCGCGGCGATCTCGGTGTGCGCCGTCATGATGTCGGCGACGACCGGCGCGTATTCCTCGTCCTCGAAATAGGCGATGCGTTCGACGTCTGCGGCGGTCAGGCCCTTGACGATGACGCCATGGATGCGTCCCGCGCGGTTTTCGATCGGCGTCGGGAACGAATAGCCCTCCGCCGTCTCTGCGATGTATCCGGACAGCCATCCTGGCGCGAATGTCAGGCGGTCTGCTTTGCGGCCCAAAACCGCCTCAAGCAGCTCCTGGTCCATTAGCGAACCATAAAAGAAGAATGTTTGGCCGCTCAATTGCGCATGATCCTTGCGTCGCGGCTGATCCGCGCGCACCGCGCACACGTATATCGAGGAAAGCGGTCATTCGAAAGAGCGACGCTTGCGTAACCTGCGGTGCTGACGATGCCCCATCATCATCCCGACGAGAACTTGCTGATCGAGTATGCGGCCGGTTCGCTCGGCGAAGCGAAAGCGC
>JBGOVA010000164.1:0-10374 GCA_041477875.1 Micropepsaceae bacterium
CCCGCCGAGCTTGCAGATGTATTTCCACTCCGCATCCGTCACCGGCTGCACCGAGAGGCGCGGCGCCTTCGCCAGCACCATCCCCTCCAGCTTCTCGTCGACCTTCACTTGCGCGAGCGTCACGTGCGTCGGCAACGGCTCGACCGCAACGACGTCGACCATCGACCAGAACGGCTCCTCCGCCGTGTGATCGGGGTAGGCTTCCTTGATCACCTCCACGACGCCCACGATCGCCTTCTCTTTGCCCGTGTGATAGAAAAATGCCAACTCGCCTTTCTTCATCGCCCGCAAATTGTCGCGCGCCACGAAGTTGCGCACGCCGCTCCACGGTTCGCCCTTCTTGCCGCGCGCGACCTGATGATCCCACCCGAAAGTCTCGGGCTCGGTCTTCAACAGCCAATAAGCCATGCCTGCACTCCTAGTGCTCGCTCTTCAGCGGCCGCGTCAGCAGCGCGCGAATGGCGTCCTCGACGCGCGTGCGCCCCGCGATGATCTCCGCGACCGCTTCGGCGATCGGCATCTCGACGCCGACGGCACGCGCGCGCATAACCAGCGCCTCGGCAGTCGCCGCCCCTTCGGCAAGCGGCCCGCTTTCATCCGCGCGCCCGCCTTGCGCCAACCGCACGCCGAGCGAAAAGTTACGCGACTGCCGGCTCGATGCCGTCAGGATCAAATCGCCAAGCCCGCTCAAGCCGCCCATCGTCTCGATCCTCGCTCCCAAGGCTAAGCCGAAGCGCGTCATCTCGGCAAAGCCTCTCGTCGTTAACGCAGCGCGCGCGCTCTCGCCGAAGCCGCGCCCCTCGACGATGCCGCAAGCGATCGCGAGCACGTTCTTCACCGCACCGCCGACCGCGACGCCTGTCACGTCCGTCGATACATAGGGCCGGAACGTCGCCGTGCCGATCGCGCGCGCGAGCGCGTCAGCCGCCTTCGTGTCTTGAAGTGCGAGCGTGACCGCGCACGGCAGGCCGCGCGCGACATCGACGGCGAAACTCGGTCCCGACAGCATTCCGACCGTCATCGAAGGCGCCGCTTCATGCGCGACTTCGGTCATCAGCTTGCCGCTCGTCCGCTCGATGCCCTTGGCGCACACAAGAACGGGAACACCGGGACGGAGGGCCGTTCCGGTATGTCCCACGACGGACCTCAGATGCTGCGCCGGACAAACCAGCAAGACGGCCTGAACATCCCGAATTTCGCTGAGATCGGTGACCGCCCGGATGGCCGCATTCAGCGGAATCCCAGGCAAAAAGGCGCTGTTTTCATGCTGGACGGTGATTTCTTGGGCGACTTCGTCTTCCCGCGCCCAAAGCGTGACCGCCCGTCCGGCGCCGGCAATCGCGTGGGCCAACGCGGTACCCCAGGCCCCCGCCCCGATCACACCAATATGGTTTATCCGCACTGTTTTGCGGGCTCCGCCATCACTTCGCCGTTGGACGTGTGAATGTTTTGTTGAATATTTACCCGGAACGTATACATTCTGCGCACAAATGTTGTGCAAAGACACAGTTCGAGGAAACATCCTAGACGCGGCGAAGAAGCGTTTCGTTCACTACGGTTACGCGAAGACGACGATGGCGGAGATCGCCGCGGACTGCAACATGTCCCCCGGCAACCTCTACCGGTACTTTCCAGGCAAACTGGACATCGCCGAAGCGATCAGCACGGAAGCCGGCGAACACGCAATCGCGAAACTTCGGGAGGTTTTGAGACGCCCCGGCCGATCCGCCAAGGAACGGCTGCGCGACTTCGTTTTCGCAGATATGCGCCTCACCTGGGAACAGCTCGAATACGACAAGCAGGTGTTCGAGATGGCGCGGGTCATCTCCTCCGAACGCCCCCAATTCGCCAACCGCATCTTGGCGCTCCACCGCGCCCTCCTTTCGGAGATCCTGGCGGCCGGCAACGCCTCCGGCGAATTCCAGATCGAAGACGTGGTCTTCACCGCCGAAATGCTCCAGTCGGCCACCATGAAATTCCGCTACCCCCAATTGCACTCCAAGCTGCCCTACGAGAAATTGGAGAGGGAGCTGGAAGGGGTTATTCACCTTCTGCTGAATGGGCTGGACGACGGCGGCGCCGGGCGCGACCGCATCAGAAAGCCCGGAGAAGCGCAGAAATCTGAGACTTTAGTATCGATCTAACGACCCGCCGCGCGACCGGCAGGTGCGGCAGACTGTCGCAGTTTGTGTGATGAGTGAACAAAAACGATTTCATTTATTGATTTCT
This sequence comes from Micropepsaceae bacterium, assembly GCA_041477875.1. Taxonomy (GTDB): domain Bacteria; phylum Pseudomonadota; class Alphaproteobacteria; order Micropepsales; family Micropepsaceae; genus SZUA-430. Next base: position 2,230 of record JBGOVA010000164.1, read on the forward strand.
GATCAGGCCTCCTCTAAATACAGATCACCGCGGGACGAGAGCCCCCGCCCAAGGATCAAAAAGGAGAGACCTCCATGACAAACCGCAGCAACCTGGTGACCCAGATTTCGACGACGTTGGCCGGCTTCGTGCTTGGCGCGTACGGCCTGGCGTTCCTTCTCAATACCCTGAACTGGATCTAATCCTCCCAGTGACCCAGTTCGAAAGCAAACGGGCGGCCGGTAACCCCGAGCCGCCCGTTTCCATTTCAAAATCAACGAAGCAGACGCGCTCAGGCTTTCGCCCCAGGCACTCCCTGGCGGCTTGAATCGAGCGGCCACCGCGCCCGCGCTCCCGCGTCCAGCCCGTCGACCATCCCCAACGCCAAACGCTCAAGCCCCGCCCACGCCACCATCGCGCCGTTGTCGGTGCACAACGCCGGGGGGGCAACGGTCAGCTCGAAGCCCGCATCCCCGGCCGCCCGCGCCAGTGAAGCGCTGAGCTGTTTGTTCGCCGCCACACCCCCCGCCACCACCAGGCGCCGGACCGGCGGTCGCCGCGTAGCAACCACGCGCATCGCCTTGATCGACCGCTCGACCAGCACATCGACCGCCGCCGCCTGAAAGCTCGCGGCAATGTCGCGCACGGTTTGTTCGTTCAGGTCCACGGTCTCCACCGCCCGCCGCACCGCGGTTTTGAGGCCCGAAAACGAAAAGTCGAAACCGTCGGCGCCGACCAGCGGCCTTGGGAAACGAAACCGCCGAGCGTTGCCCGATCGCGCGGCGTTTTCGATCGCCGGCCCGCCCGGAAAACTAAGACCCAAAAGCTTGGCCGTCTTGTCGAACGCTTCGCCCGCGGCATCGTCGATGGTCGTGCCGAGCCGCGTGAACTTGCCGACGCCTTCGCACACCAAAAGCTGGCAATGCCCGCCCGACACCAACAACAAAAGGAAGGGAAACGCGACGCCCGCCGTCAGCCGCGCCGTCAGCGCATGCGCCTCGAGATGATTGAGCGCGACAAGTGGCTTGCCCGCCGCCAGCGCCAAACCTTTGGCCATGGTCAGCCCGACCGCGACCCCGCCGATCAAGCCCGGTCCGGCTGTCGCGGCAATGCCATCGAGATCGCCAAGCGAAACGCCGGCCTCGCCGAGCGCGCGCTCGATCACCCGGTCCAGCACCTCGACATGCGCCCGCGCCGCGATCTCCGGCACCACGCCGCCATAGGGTGCGTGCTCTTCGATCTGGCTTGCGATCACGTTCGACAGGATCTCCCCGGGCCCCGGCGCGGCCCCGCGCACGACCGCCGCCGCGGTCTCGTCGCAGCTCGTCTCGATGCCCAGAACGGTTAGTGTCTTCGCCAACGGCAGCCACGTTTTGCGAGGTTGGGGATCAATGTGGCGCCAAGCTTCGAACCTGGGTAGCTTGCGCCGGCCCACCCCCTAACACCAGGTCCCATCGGCGTGCAATCTCGCCTGCGCATCGGCACTCGCGGCTCGGCCTTGGCTCTGACCCAGACCCAGCTGGTGATCGCGGCACTCGCGCGCGCCCAAGGCTGGAGCGACGCCGAAGCTGACGCCCGCACCGAGATCGTCGCGATCAAGACGACCGGCGACAAGGTCCAGGACCGCTCCCTCGCCGACATCGGCGGCAAGGGCCTCTTCGCCAAAGAGATTGAGGAGGGCTTGCTCGCCGGCACGATCGACTGCGCCGTCCATTCGCTGAAGGACATGCCGGGCATCCTTCCGTCCGGGCTTGTCATCGCATGCCATCTGCCGCGCGAGGATCCGCGCGACGCTTTCGTCAGCAAGGTCGCCGCAAACCTGAGCGAGCTACCGCCCGGCGCCGTCGTCGGCACGAGTTCGGTGCGCCGCCAAGCGATGTTGCTGAACGCGCGCCCGGATCTGAAGCTTGTCGCCTTCCGCGGCAACGTCGACACGCGCTTGAGCAAGCTCGGGGCGGGCGCGGCTACGGCCACCGTTCTAGCCCTCGCCGGTTTGAGGCGGCTTGGCGCCGAAGCGCACGCACGCCACATTTTTTCAACGCACGAAATGCTTCCCGCCGTCGCCCAGGGCGCCATCGGCATCGAAGCGCGCGAAGACAACACGCGCCTGCGCGACCTGATATCGCCCGCCAACCATCGCGACTCCGATTTCGCGGTCACGCTCGAGCGCGCGTTCCTCGCCGCGCTCGGCGGTTCGTGCAAGACGCCGATCGCGGGCCTCGCCGAGCGCCACGACCCGTCGACGTTCCATTTCACCGGCTGCGTGCTGACGCCCGACGGCCGCACGCGCATCGACGTGACACGCACGGCAAGCGTCGCCAACGCCAAGGAAGCCGAAAGCGTCGGCCTCGACGCCGGCCGCGAACTTCTGTCGCGCGCCGGGCGCAGCTTCTTCGAGGTCTAACGCATGCACGTGCTGATCACACGCCCGCGCCTTGACGCCGAACCGCTGGCGGCGCGCCTCCACGCGCTCGGCCACACGACGATCATGGAGCCCCTGTTCGACATCATCCTTCGCGACGGCGCCCCGCTCGACCTTCAAGGCGTGCAAGCTCTGGTGTTCACAAGCGCCAACGGCGCGCGTGCCGCCGCGCACCGAACGCAAGAGCGCGCGCTCCCGGTCTTGGCGGTCGGCCCAACGACGGCGACCGCCGCGCGCGAACAGGGCTTCCTCAATGTCAGCGAAAGCGTGGGCGAAGGCGTCGACGGCCTGGCCGACCACATCCGCGCCACGCTGGCACCCGGCCGAGGCGCCCTCCTCCACCCCACCGGAACCGTGACCGCAGGCGACCTCAAAGCGAGCCTTGCGCCGTTCGGCTTCACAGTGCGCAAGGAGGAAATCTACGAAGCGCACGCAGCTGAAACGCTATCCGGCGCACTCGCCACCGAACTCGGCGCCGGGCTCATCGACGCCGCGTTGTTCTTTTCGCCGCGCACGGCCAAGCTGTTCGCAACTCTTGTAAGTGGCGCTTCTCTTGCGCCGGCGTGTCAGGCGATGGCCGCTTTGGCGCTGAGCGACGCCGTCGCCAAAGCGTTGGCGCCGCTCGCTTTTCGCCGCCTTCTGATCGCCGCCAAACCGACCGCAGACGCCATGCTTGACCTCACGTTAGGCATTTGACCGCAGGGTTGTTCGCCTTGTGGGCAACGACACGGCCCAGTAGCCTGCCGCCCGCGGAACCCGCACATTCGCGAGACCTCGAATGAATGACCTCACACCGGCCGGCTCGTCCGGGAACGGATCGTCGAAGACCGCGTCCGAGCGGCGGGTGCGCCATGGCCTGATCGAGGACTGGCGCGACGCCGTGGGTATTCTGATCCTGCTCCTGGTCGCTGCGTTCTCTGGCGCTTTGATCGCGCGCTATTGGCCCGCCAGCGAAGACAGCGCCTCGAGCGATCTCAACACCCGCATGGCCTCGATCGAAGAGCGCCTGTCGCAAGGCAAATCTGCGCCCGAGATCGCCGCCCTCAAGGACCGCGTCGCAAAACTCGAGACGCGCCTGCGCAACACCGAGATCGCACTCGCGGCCGGAACGGTCGGCGCGAATCTGGCGGCGGCCGGCGCCGCGGCAGTCACTCGGCCGGGGGGCCCGAACTTGGGCACCGCGCTTTCGCAACTCGGCACGCCGGCGGGCGCCGACGCCACGCGCAAGCTCGTCGACGACATCGCCGCGCGCCTTTCAGCTCTCGAAGGCAAGACCGCGACAACGCCCGCCGACGTCCAAGCGGCGAAGGACGCGATCGGCACCCTCACGACCAGCGTCGGCGAGCTGACGACGCATGTGGACGCGATCGCCGCACGCCTTGGCCGCATCGAAAATTCCGATCTGATCGCGCTGGCGAGCCGCGCCTCGCTCGCGACCGCCATCGCGAACCTGGCGCGTGCCGCACAAGGCTCCTCGCCCTTCAAGACGGAGTACGACGCGGTGGCGCAGATGATGCCCAACGATCAGGTCCTTGCTGCGATCGAGCCCTACGCGCGCCAAGGCCTGCCCACCATCGGCACGTTGATCGCAACCTTCGGCAATGCCGCCGACGCCGCGATCGATGCGGAAGTCAATGCAAAGGGCCGAGATTGGTGGACCACGCTTTCGGCGCACGCCATGTCGTTGATCAATTCGCGTCCGGTTGGCGAGACGGCGGGCACGTCGACGGAAAGCCGCCTCGCCCGCGCACAAGTGCGATTGGAGGCCGGCGACGTGAGGGCCGCCGTCAAAGAGCTAACGGCGATCACAGGTCCCGCCGGGGCATCCTTGTCGCCGTGGTTGACCCGAGCTTTCGCGCGCGTGAAAGTCGAATCGCTCCTCGCCGATCTCAACACGCGCGCGGTTGCGGCGCTCTCAAGCCCAACCACGGCGGCCGGCAGCGGGGCCGTTCCCCAGCTCCCGACGCCGTAAGGATGGGTCGATGCTGCGCGCGCTGATATACTTCGTGCTGGTCGCAATCGTCGCGCTCGGGACCGTATGGGTCGCCGACTTGACGGGCTCGGTCACGATCGCACTGCCCGGCCGCGAGATTCATTTGAGCTTGGCGGTCGCCGCCGCGGTCATCGTGAGTCTTGCCGTGGCCACGATCACGGTCTATCGCATCGTCTCGACCTTCATCGACGCGCCGGCCGAGTTCTTTCGCTGGCGCCAGATGGGCCGCCGCCGCAAGGGCTTCGCGGCCCTGACGCGTGGCCTCGTCGCGGTCGCCGCCGGCGACGACGAAGAGGCACGCCGCCAATCGCGCAAAGCTGTGGCGCTCATCGGCGAACCGCCGCTCGCACTCCTCCTCGCCGCACAAGCCGCCCAACTCGACGGCAACGAAGAAAGCGCGCAGCGCTACTACACGCAGATGCTCCAGTCGAAAGACACGGAGTTCCTGGGGCTGCGCGGTCTCTACATGGCGGCGGCGCGACGCGGCGACACGGATCAGGCGATCTCGATCGCCGAACGCGCGCGCGTGCTGCGTCCGAAGACGCGCTGGGCGCTCAACGCCCTCTTCGATCTGCAAATCTCGAAGCGCGCCTGGACGCAGGCCGCCGACGCACTCGAAGCGCAGGCGAAGGTGAAGCTCATCGACGCGAGCATCGTCAAACGCCGCCGCGCGGTCTTGGCCGCCGCCGCCGCGAAAGACGCCGAAGCAAGCGGCGACGCCCAAACGGCGCTAACCCGCGCGCAGGACGCACTCTCGCACGCGCCGGCTTTTGCGCCGGCGGCGCTCGTCGCCGCGAAGCACTCGGCGGCTCAAGGCCGGCAGTGGAAGGCCGCAAGCTTGATCGAAACCGCGTGGGCGCAAGAGCCGCATCCCGACCTCGCGCGCGCTTACGCCAACTTGAAGCCTGAGGAATCGCCTTCGGCGCGCGCGAAACGCCTGTGGGCGCTCGCCGGCATGAACCCCGAACACCCAGAGAGCCAGATCCTGAGCGCCGCCGTGTCGATCTCCGCCGGCCGCCTGGAAGAGGCGCGCGAGACCTTGCGCCCGCTCGCGGAACGCTTTCCCGTGGCGCGCGTTTGTCTGCTCATGGCCGACATCGAGCGCGGCTTCGGCGGCGACGGGTTGATCGCCCGCGAATGGGCGACGCGCGCGATGCGCGCGCCGCGCGATGCGCAGTGGCTTTGTTCGGCCTGCGCGCGCAGCCACAACGAATGGTCGGCGACCTGCAGCGCGTGCGGCGCCTTCGACACGCTGAGCTGGCAATCGGGCTCGCGCGGCGCGGTCGAAACCATGTCGCCCATCGAAGCCGCCAAAGCCTACGAGGAGGCGACGGAAAGTGCAGCCGCCCTCTACCGCGACACCGTCAAGCAAGACGACATCGGACCGCCGTCGCGTTCGGTGGCGCCGGAAGGCATGCGGGACGTTTCGCCGACGCCCGACGAGCACATCGTCTTCACGCCGCCGCTGGCGCCCGACGATCCGGGCCCCGACGCCGACGACTATGCATTGAGCGGCGACGATAGCCGCCGCAGAAGGAGTGGGTCATGGTAGCGTTCTTTCGCGGACTTCTGGTCCTGATCTTCGTTCTGGCGATCGTCGCGGTCGGCGCGGTTTTCTTTTTCTCCGATCCGGACGTGCCCGCCGACACGCTCGTCGCGAAATACGGCCAACCACCCTCGCAGTTCGTCGACCTGGCCTCCGGCGCCCACGTCCACTACCGCGACCAAGGCAACCGCAACGGCGCGCCGCTGGTGCTCCTGCACGGCTCGAACGCCTCGCTCCACACCTGGGAGCCTTGGGTCGCGCAGATCGGCGATCAGTTCCGCATGATCAGCGTCGATCTGCCCGGCCACGGTCTGACCGGTGCCGTCCCCGGCGACGATTACAGCCACGAGGGCATGGCGAAATTCGTCGGCGAGTTCACCCGCGCACTCGGCGTCGAACGCTTCGCGCTCGCCGGCAACTCGATGGGCGGCGCTGTCGCCGCGCGCTTCGCGCTGACGCATCCTGAGCGTCTGACGTCGTTGATCTTGGTCGACGCCGGCGGAATTCCGCCGAAGGTGCCGAGCGATCCGGGCTTGGGTTTCCGCATCGCCCGCATGCCCGTCATCCAATATGTCCTCCTCTACGTCACGCCGCGCGCTTTGTTCGAGGAAGGCTTGAAGAAAGCGATTGCCGACGATGCGCTGGTCACGCCGGCGATGGTCGACCGCTATTGGGAACTCAATCGCCGTATCGGAACCCGCAAGGCAAGCCTGAGGCGCTTCCAATTGCCGCCCGACACCTACATCGCCGAGAACGTCACGAAGATCACGACGCCGACACTGATCCTGTGGGGCGATCTCGACACGCTGGCCCCGCGCGACATCGGCGAGGCCTACAACGCGGCGATCAAGGGCTCGCGCTTCGTCGTCTACAACAACGTCGGCCACATCCCGATGGAAGAGGTCCCCGAGCAAAGCGCCCGCGCCGTGCGCGAATTCCTGACGCCCGCGGCCATAACCCCGGCCAATCCGTAAGCCTCCTGGGAGCGCGGGCGTCCCGCCCGCTCTTCCTTTCGCGCTAGATGTTGTACCTCGCGCCCGGCGAATCACACAAAAAAAATCAGATGCAATCCGATCCATCACGCCATCACATTGGCGGAACACCGCCATTTCTGCCATCACGCATCCATCACATGTGACATCACAAATGACTGCACCCCGCACGCCAGTCTCGCCGATCAAATTGTCAAGTTGCAGCGCGCCGGACCAACGGCGCGAAAATCCGTTCTATAAGTATCGCTAATGTCGCGAAATTTCAAGCTCGGCAGGTCGGCCGGAACGATCCTCAAGCGATTCTTTTGATAAATCTCGCCCAGCTTCGGCGCACGCCTCTCACACGTGATCGTCGAAGAGGAATCGCAATCACGCCGCCCCTGTTGGACGCCATCTCGACAAGGCCATCGGCGCATTCGCGCGAACATCGTCGCGAGACCCGCGCCCAAAGCCCAGAGTTGCGCCGTCTCAGGCCAACCCGTATGTTCCGCCACCCTTGGGCCGCCTTAGCTCAGCCGGTAGAGCATCGCATTCGTAATGCGGGGGTCGCGTGTTCGAGTCACGCAGGCGGCACCACTTTTCCAAACACCTCAGAAGCCGCGGAGAGCCGCCATTTGTCTGGGGTCCAACGAATTTCGTCAGATGGATTCAGCAAAACTTTGAGCGCCATCTGAGGGACGTGGTTACATCGGGGTTACACGTTAGTCCGGATTTGCGCTGCAGAACTCATAATTGCTAACGACCAGACAACGTGGCCGAGCGAGCTTGTTAAGCTCCTTGATGAACGTTTCAGCGCTCTGCAGAAGCTCCATGAGATTCGTCGCAAACTTGACCGTGCGGCGGAGCAAGACGTTCGGCTGTGCTGGGGTGGGCCGCTAAATCCACATCAAAAGGATTGGGAACACACCCTCGATGACGCCGACAGAGTAATCAAAGAGGAACGTGTTGCTGAACAACTCGCAATTCGAAGAAGTTGGTCAGGTACGCAGCTGATAGGAGCGGGAATGAGACGGTCGCGCTTCACAGCGCCACTGTCGCTGGGGCGCGCGTTGGACGTTTGCCCACGACGTGGGGTTTGCCTGCGTGTCTAAGCCGCCACCAGAGTGGGGACGTCATCGACTGCCATAATGATAGTAGAAGGGTCAGCCTGCAGCCTGCCGTCCGGCCGTAGTCCAGCTGATACTATTCTCCATTGCGCACCTCGTGCCGATCC
>JBGOVA010000169.1:0-10022 GCA_041477875.1 Micropepsaceae bacterium
CGCTGCGCTTCGGAGATCCTGCGCATCCCAAGACCCGCCATCTCGTGTCGGGCGTCGTGGCCGGCATCGGCGGTTACGGCAATTGCATGGGCATTCCGACGGTGGGCGGCGAGACCAATTTCCACGCAGCCTACAACGGCAACATTTTGGTCAACGCGATGTGCGTCGGCCTCGCCAACACCAACAAGATTTTCCTCTCCGCCGCAAAGGGCTCGGGCAACCCCGTCGTCTATGTCGGCTCCAAGACCGGCCGCGACGGCATCCACGGCGCGACGATGGCCTCCGCCGAGTTCGACGACGCCTCCGACGAAAAGCGCCCCACGGTGCAAGTCGGCGATCCGTTCACGGAGAAACTGCTGCTCGAAGCCTGCCTCGAGCTGATGGCGACCGACGCCATCGTCGGCATCCAGGACATGGGCGCGGCCGGCCTCACCTCGTCATCGTGCGAGATGGCCGATAAAGGCGGCTCCGGCATCGAACTCGATCTCGACCGCGTGCCCTGCCGCGAAAAAGGCATGACGCCTTACGAGATGATGCTCTCCGAAAGCCAGGAGCGCATGCTCATGGTCTTGAAGCCCGGCCGCGAGAAAGAGGCCGAGAAAATCTTCAAGAAATGGGAACTCGACTTCGCCGTCATCGGCATCACCACCGATACGAAACGCCTGGTGCTGAAGTTCAAGGGTGAAACCGTCGCCGACATCCCCGTGACCGCGCTCGCCGACGAAGCTCCGCTCTACGAGCGCCCGTGGGAAGAACCGAAGCGCCCCGCCCCGCTCGCCGCGATCCCCGAAGCGAAATCGATCACCGAAGCGCTGGCCAAACTCGTCGCCACGCCTGATCTCGCCAGCCGCCGCTGGATCTACGAGCAGTACGACTCGACCGTCATGGCCGACACCGTGCAAAAGCCCGGCGGCGACGCGGCGATCGTGCGCATCCACAACACGAATAAAGCCGTCGCGCTCACGACGGACGTCACGCCGCGCTATGTGCAAGCCGATCCCTACATCGGCGGCATGCAGGCCGTCGCCGAAACTTGGCGCAACCTCACCGCCGTCGGCGCGACGCCGCTCGCGATCACCGACAATCTCAACTTCGGCAATCCGCAGCGCCCCGAGATCATGGGCCAATTCGTGCTCGCCGTGCGCGGCATCGGCGACGCTTGCCGCGCGCTCGACTTCCCCGTCGTCTCCGGCAATGTCTCGCTCTACAACGAGACGAACGGCCAGGCGATCCTGCCCACGCCCGCCATCGGCGGCGTCGGTCTCATGCAGGACGTGACCAAGCACGCGACGATCCCGTTCAAGATCGCGGGCGACACCATCATCGTCATCGGCGAGACGAAAGGTCATCTCGGCCAATCGATCTACCTGCGCGAAATCCTCGGCCGCGAAGAAGGCGCCCCGCCGCCGGTCGACCTCAAGACCGAAAAGCGCAACGGCGATTTCGTCCGCGCACTGATTGCGGCGGGCCGCGTGACGGCGGTGCACGACGTCTCGGATGGCGGCCTTGCCGTCGCGATTGCGGAGATGGCGATGTCGTCCGACATCGGCGCCTCACTGACCGCCCCCGCAGGCACGCCGCGTCTGGCCTTTTGGTTCGGCGAGGACCAGGCGCGCTACGTGATCACGGCGAAAGCCGCCGATGCCGGCAAGATCATCGCCGACGCCACCGCGGCGGGCGTTCCCGCGCTCAAGCTCGGCGCGGTTGGCGGCGCTGCGGTTAAGATTGACGGCGAAGACCCGTTTCCGGTCGCGCGCCTGCGTCAATTGAACGAAGAGTGGCTACCCAAACTGATGTCGGCGGCCTAGATTCGTCGCATGCCTATGAATGCCGGAGATATCGAGCGCCTCATCAAAGAGGCGCTGCCCGACGCGAAGGTCACGATCAGCGACCTGGCGGGCGACGGCGACCACTACGCGGCCGCGGTGGTTTCCGCCGCGTTCAAGGGCAAAACGCGCGTCCAGCAGCACAAAATGGTCTACGACGCGCTCAAGGGCCGCATGGGGGGCGAACTCCACGCGCTGGCGCTGCAGACCTCCCTGCCGCCGGACGGGGTAGCTTGACCCTTCGCAGCCGTCGGCCTACCTAGTTCGCAACGCTTTTTCAGATGAGGACGGCCGAAAAGCCGCGTGAAATGAATGTCCCAGCCAGTTCATGACCGCATCAAAGCCGACGTCGAATCGAACGATATCGTGCTCTTCATGAAGGGCACGCCCGCGATGCCGCAATGCGGCTTCTCGGCGACCGTCATCCACATCCTCGATCACCTTGGCGTGAAGTACAAAGGCGTCAACGTCCTCGCCGATCCCGAAATCCGCAACGGCATCAAGGAATTCTCGAACTGGCCGACGATCCCCCAGCTCTATGTGAAGGGCGAATTCGTCGGCGGCTGCGACATCATCAAGGAAATGTTCGAGAACGGAGAGCTCCGCCCGTTCCTTGAGGAACAAGGCGTCACGCTCGAAACGGCGTGAGCCTCGCTCTTTCCGATATTGAAGCGGCCGCGGAGCGTATCCGCGGCCGTGCCGTTCGTACCCCCCTTCTCGAGGCACGCGCGGCGAGCGCCGCAACGGGCGCGCGCGTCTTCGTCAAGCCCGAAGTCCTGCAGCGCACCGGCTCGTTCAAATTCCGCGGCGCGATGAGCCGCCTGTCGCTCTTGAGCGCCGGCGAACGCAAGCACGGGGTCGTGGCCTTCTCCTCCGGCAATCACGCGCAAGGCGTCGCCGCCGCCGCGCGCGAGATCGGCACAAGCGCCACCATCGTCATGCCCGCCGACGCGCCGAAACTCAAAGTCGCCAACACGCGCGGCTACGGCGCCGAAGTGGTTTTCTACGACCGCGCCAAGGAAGACCGCGTCGCCATCGGCCGCAGATTGGCGAACGAGCGCGGCCTGACGCTGATCCCGCCCTTCGACGACTTTGGCGTCATGGCCGGCCAAGGCACCATCGGGTTGGAGTTGGCCGAAGACGCGAAAGCGCTCGGCATCACCTTCGATGCCGTCGTCGCGCCCTGCTCGGGCGGTGGCCTGACCTCCGGTATTGCGACAGCACTCGCCGCGCTTTCGCCGCAGACGAAACTCTACGCTGTGGAACCGGCGAACTTCGACGATCTCGGGCGCTCGCTGAAGGCGGGCGAACGCGTCGCCAACGCGCCCGGCGCTAGCTCGATCTGCGACGCGCTGATGGTCGATACGCCCGGCGAACTTACGTTCCGGATACTGAAGTCCCTAAACGCCAGCGCTCTCGCGGTGACCGACGACGAAGCGCTGCGCGCCATGGCGCACGCGTTCTACGAGCTAAAGCTCGTCGCCGAGCCGAGCGGCGCCGTCGGCCTCGCCGCCATACTCGCCGGCAAACTCGACGCCAAAGGCAAGACCGTCGCCATCGTCCTTTCGGGCGGCAACGTCGACGCCGACGTCTTCGACCGCGCCCTCGCAAGCTGACGCCGGAGCCCATTGCCTCTTGCAATTCGGCGCATCGCCGCCAGGCCGACGGCGAACAAGCCGAGGCGAAAAGTATAGGATAGCCGGCACCACGGAACGCCGGAGGCAGGCATGCGCGTTCAATTCCTCGGATCGGGTGACGCCTTCGGCTCAGGCGGCCGCTTCAACACGTGTTTCCTGGTCGATCGCCCGGACGGCGCCTTCCTCATCGACTGCGGCGCATCGAGCCTGATCGCGATGCGCAAATGCGCGATCGACCCGAACCGCATCCGCACCATCTTCATCTCCCATCTCCACGGCGATCATTTCGGCGGTCTGCCGTTTTTCATCCTCGACGCCCAATTCTACAGCCGCCGCACGACGCCGCTGACGCTCGTCGGGCCGCTTGGCTTTGCGACCCGGTTGATCGAGGCCATGGAGGTGTTCTTTCCCGGCTCTTCCACCGCAAAGCGGAGGTTCGAGATGGAGGTTACCGAAATCGCCGCAGGCGACACGCGCAGCATCGGTGGTGTGACCCTGACAAGCGCGGAGGTGAAGCACGCTTGCGGCGCCCCGCCGCTCGCGTTGCGGCTGACCTGCGACGGCAAGACCGTTGCCTATTCCGGCGACACGGAATGGACGGACGCGTTGATCGAAATCGGCCGCAACGCCGATTTGTTCATCGTCGAGGCGCTCACCTTCGACAAGAAAATTCCGCATCACCTCGACTACGCCGCGTTGCGCGCGAACGCCGCCCGCATCGGCGCCAAACGCATCGTGCTGACGCATATGGGTCCCGAGATGCTGGCGAAGACTCGCGATGCCGACCACGAGTTCGCCGCCGACGGTGCGATTTTCGAGCTGTGAAATAAACCGCCGGCCGCCGCACTCACGACGCGCGCGCGCAAATTCCGCCGTCGATCGTGACGATGACGCCGCTCGTGTAGCCGGACCGCTCCGACGCCAGGAACGCCATCATATCGGCGATTTCGCGCGGGTGTGCCGCACGGCCGAGCGGAAAGCGCGCCATCAATTCGCGGTAACGCTCCTCGTCGCCGAAGCGCGTCTTCGCCTGCGTCTTCATCAAAGCGATGATGCGGTCCGTCTCGACCGGTCCCGGATTGATGCCGACGACGCGGATGTTGTCCTGCAAGCTCTTACCGCCCAGCGCCCGCGTGAACGCCATCAGCGCCGCGTTGCCGGCCGACCCGGCGATGTAGTCGAAGTCGAACCGCTCGCCGGCCGCGCCGATATCGTTGACGATCACCCCGCCCCCGCGCGCCTTCATCTGCGCATAGATCAGCCGCGTCAGATCGATGTAGCCGAACACTTTGAGCTGCCAGGCATGCCGCCAGGTCGCCTCGTCGACCTTGTCGAGCGACCCGCCCGGGATGTCGCCCGCGTTGTTGATCAGGATGTCGATGTCGGCCGCATCGCGCGCCAATCGCGCGATGTCCTCCGCCTTGCGCAAGTCGACGGCATGCGCTGTGACCTTCACGCCATGATTTGCGTGCAGGCGCGCGGCCATATCCTCAAGCACCTTGAGGCTGCGGGCCGCGAGGTGAAGATCGCATCCTTCCGCCGCAAAGCCTTCCGCGGCCGACGCACCGATGCCCTTCGATGCGCCGGTGATGAGAACGCGCTTGCCGCGCAAATACAGGTCCATGACGATCTCCTTGGCCGGCGGCTGGCGCGCCCTTGCTCAGCTCCGGGCGACGACGCGCGCGGCGAACATCCGCGCGTCGCGCGCGGACACATTGGCGAATTCGAGCACGATCACGCGGCCGGCCTTCAAAACGACGACGGCTCCGTTCGCCTTCAGCGTGGCCATCGGCGCGAAGCCCGCCTCGAAGGCCCGCTCGCCCAAGCCTGCGAGCGGGTTCACCGGACCTTGAGCCGCATACTCCGCCTTGAGCTTTACGAAATAGCCCTCGGCGTCCGCGATCCCAAGGACCGCCAACTCGTCCCGCGACCAGATCGAAAGCTTGACCTCGACCCGGCGTCCTGCCGACGCCCACAGACAGCTCGGCGCGGTTTCTTCGCCGATCTCGCTCGCTGGGACGCTGACGGCAGGGCCGCCGAGGATCCGTTCGACCTCGGCGGTGGTCGCCAGGTTGCACGGCGCGGGCGACGCAAAAACGGCGCCGCTCGAAAGCAGCGCCGCGCAAAACGCGATCGAAAGGAGAAGCCGCAAGCCGCTCAGCGCGAATAGAACTCGACGACGAGGTTCGGTTCCATGCGCACCGGATAGGGCACGTCCGAGAGCTTCGGCACGCGCACGAATTTCGCCGTCAGCTTCGAATGATCCACCTCGAGGTAGTCGGGCACGTCGCGCTCCGGCAACTGCACCGCGACCAGCACCAGATCCATGTTGCGGCCCTTTTCGCGCACCGAGATGACGTCGCCTTCCTTCACCAGCGCGCTCGGGATGTTCAACCGCCGGCCGTTGACCGAGACGTGGCCGTGATTGACGAATTGGCGCGCCGCGAAAACCGTCGGCACGAACTTCGCGCGATAGACGACGGCGTCGAGGCGGCGCTCGAGCAGGCCGATGATGTTCTCGCCCGTGTCGCCGCGGCGCCGCTGGGCCTCCGCATAGATCTTGCGGAACTGCCGCTCCGTAATGTTCCCGTAATAACCCTTGAGCGTCTGCTTCGCCTTGAGCTGCACGCCGTAGTCGGAGGTCTTGGTCTTGCGCCGCTGGCCGTGCTGGCCGGGGCCGTATTCGCGGGTGTTTTGCGGGCTCTTGGGGCGGCCCCACAGATTGTCGCCAATGCGGCGGTCGATCTTGTGCTTCGCCTGAATGCGCTTCGTCATCGAGTTTCCTTAGGGTTTGGTGCCAAAAAGTCTAGGAAACGCGCCCTCCTCTGCCCCTTAGTCCGGGCCGACAGGCGGGGGCTTCCCCGCCGCGGGTGCTTCCGTCATCGCCGGGGCGAGCCCCAGCGAAGGCGCGCTTTTAGAGGGACCCCAAGCCCCTGTCAAATCGCGGTACAAGTCACTTCCGCGCGTGATACGTCAGCGCCAGCGCAATGCAGTGCTTGAACGCTTCGGCCGGCACGTCCTTGCCGGCGGTGAAAACAAGGGCGCGATTTCCCTCGAACACGAACGCATCGGGGTAGCGTTCGCGGAACGTCGCCACAAGCGTCGTTTGGCAGTGGAAGAACGCGCCATAGCGATCGCGCGAGCCCTTCAGCGCATTGATCCTGACGGTCGTTCCGATCTTGGGCTTCAAGGGCAAATAGGCCGGCTCGCCCCATTTCAGCGTCTCCGTCAGCTTTCCGACGCCGGGTGTTTCGGCCGCAGTTCGGAAGATGATCTCGCGCAACTTGAGCAGCGGCGAACGCAATCGCACCGGATGGGCGTCGAACGCCGCCTTGACCTTCGGGTCGCCGAACGGCGTCGTCACGGCTGAAGCCACGCGCGGATCGTCTGACTGACGAGCTCGGGCTTCTCGTACACGATCCAATGGCTGCCGTCCGGCACGCGGCGCACGTCCACGTTCGGCACCCAGCGCTCCAAACCCTCGACGCAGCCGGGCAGGAGCGACGTGTCCTGCATGCCCCAGATCACCAGTGTCGGCACGCGCACCATCAGCGCATCGTCGTTGTAGACCTCGGCCGTCGGCGCCGCGCCCGGCTTCGGCGGATCCATCCGCATCGCGCGGTACCAATTGAACATGCCGGTGAGCGCGCCGGGTTGGCTCCACGCTTTCACGAATTGCGCGCGATCCGCAGCGCTCAAGTGCCCTGCCTCCGCCGTCTTCGATAGCGACCGCCACAACAGCGCGTAGTCGTTCGCCGCATAGCGCGCCTCCGATCCTTCGGCGCGTATCTCGTGTATGTATTGCGAGGCGGCCGCCTGCTGCGGGTTCTTGGCGATCTCGCGCTGAAACGCGCCCGGATGCACGGCGTTGATGATGACGAGGCGATCGATCAAGTCCGGATGCTTGATCGCAAACGCCCACGCCAGCGCCCCGCCCCAATCATGCGCGATCAGCGTGAACTTCTTCTTCCGCGAAAACTGCCCGGCGAACGCAACGACATCTTCGATCAAGCGCTTGGTGCGGTAACGCGCGACTTCCGGCGGCTTTGACGAGAGATTGTAGCCGGGCAAATCCGGCGCGAGGCAATGATACGCGTCGCCGAGCGCCGCCAACTGGTGCCGCCATGCATACCAAAACTCCGGAAACCCATGCAGGAACAACAGCAGGTGCCCATCATCAGGACCGCTCGCCGCATAGTGCAGTTTCAGTTCGTTGACCTCCGCGAAGCCATGGCGGATCATGCACCCTCCGATTTGCCGCCAATCTATTGCGACCTCCGACTAACTAGCCCACGGCCGCGCTTGAACCAAGAAGGTAACGAATGATCTTGAGTTGGATCGGCGGCACCTTCGTCGCCGTGGCCTTCTTGGCGCTGGTTTTTGTCGGCTGGATCTATTCAGCCAGCGAGGCGCACCTGCGGTCGTTCAACCGTCCACCGCCGTTCGCACATGACATCCCGCAAGACGCGGCGACGATCGCGCGCGGCGATCACCTCGTGCGCACGCGCGGATGCCGCGGCTGTCACGGTGACGATCTCGCCGGGCAGCTGATGTGGGGTTACGCCGTCGCGCCGAATCTTCCCCGCCTCGCCCGCAGCGAGAGCGCGGCAATGCTGGAAGCCGCAATCCGCCACGGCATCGGCCACGACGGCACCGCGTTCTATTCGATGCCGTCGTACAATTTCATCCGCCTGACCGATGACGATATGGCCGCGATCATCGCCTATTTTCGCAGCGCGCCGGTCGTAGAAAAAGACCTGCCGCTTCCCTCGCTGCCGTGGTCGATACACTATAACATCGCGTTGGGCAGGGACGACGCGGTTGCGGCCTATGTCGGTCGGGTTCCGCCTCTGCGGCGCACGAACGATCCCGACCCGCGCATTGCGCGCGGCGAGTACACCGCCATGACCACCTGCAACGAATGCCACGGCCTCAGCCTGCGCGCCGACGTACCGTGGTTCGATGATCATCCGGCGCCCGACCTCGTCATTGCAGGTTCGTATTCCGAGGCCGACTTCCGCCACCTCATGCGCACGGGCAAGGCGATGGGCAATCGCGAACTTGAAATGATGAGCCCCGTCGCCCGCGGCCGCTTCGCGCACTTCACCGACGAGGAAGTCGGCGATCTCTACGCGTTCTTGCGAAGCATGAGCGCGCAGGCCTTGGAGCGCGACAACAAGTAGGCGCACGACTACGAGTCGTCTTTCTTGCCGCGCCGCTTCTTACCCCCAGTCAGCGCGCGCACGATGCCGCGCAGCGTCTGCACCTCTTGGTACGTCAGGCCCGTGCGCTGCCACATGTTGCGCAGATTTTGCACCATCGCCGGCCGCTTGGCGGGCGGGAACAGGAATTCGGCACGATCGAGTTCACCCTCGATATGCTCGAAGAAGCCGATCAAATCCGCTTTGTTGGCCGGCTGCGAGCGGCGGTACTTCGCGGGCACTTTGAAGTCGGGCTTGTCGTGCGTCGCCTTCCACCACTCGTAGGCGACGACGGCGACCGATTGCGCGAGATTGAGCGAGGCGAATTCCGGGTTGGTCGGGACGGTCAGGATCGCATCGGCCAAGACCACCTCCTCGTTCATGAGCCCCATGCGCTCCGCGCCGAACAAGATGCCGCAGGAGCGTTTCTGAGCGAGTTCCGCCGCCAGTTCCGCCACGGCTTCGTCGGGCGTCGAAACCCTCTTCGACATCAGCCGGTCGCGCCCCGTCGTCGCGAAGATGAGGCCGAGATCCGCGACCGCCTCTTCGGTCGTCGCAAACACCCGTGCTTTTTCCAGTATGCCGACGGCGCCCACGGCCATCGCGTCCGCCTTCTTGTTCGGCCAGCCGTCGCGCGGGCGCACCAAGCGCAAATCCGTCAAACCGAAGTTCAACATCACGCGCGCCGCCGCGCCGATATTCTCGCCCAGTTGCGGATGCGACAGAATGATCGCCGGACCGTTCAACTGTCACGCCTCCGAGCCTTGCGCCCCAGGGACCCGGCCGCTAAACAACCCGCAAGTTTCCGACAGCGCACAGACAATTCCTCAAGAAGAAAGCAGCCATGGCGAAGATCAAGGTGAAGAACCCCGTCGTCGACCTCGACGGCGACGAGATGACCCGCATCATTTGGGATCTCATCAAGAAGAAGCTGATCCTTCCCTATCTCGACATCGACATCAAATACTACGACCTGGGCATCGAATCCCGCGACAAAACGGAAGACAAGATCACCGAGGAGGCCGCGCTCGCGATCAAACGCTACGGCGTCGGGGTCAAATGCGCGACGATCACGCCCGACGAGGCGCGCGTGAAGGAATTCGGCCTCAAGAAGATGTGGAAGTCGCCCAACGGCACGATCCGCAACATCCTGGGCGGCACCATCTTCCGCCAGCCGATCATCTGCAAGAACGTGCCGCGCCTGGTGCCGGGCTGGAACAAGCCGATCGTCATCGGCCGCCACGCCTTCGGCGACCAGTATCGCGCCACCGATTTCAGGTTTCCCGGCAAGGGCAAGATCACCATGACCTTCCAGCCCGCGGACGGCGGCAAGGCGGTGACGTACGACGTGTACGACG
>JBGOVA010000226.1:0-6334 GCA_041477875.1 Micropepsaceae bacterium
CTTCCACCTCTGCAGGCTGGCCAAGTTCAAGCGGCCGGCGAGATGCTCGATTTTCGCCGTGGCGTCGTCCGGCGCCTGCGCCCGGCCCGCCTCCCAACTCGCGACGGCGCCGGGCTGTTCGCCGAGAAGGCCGGCAACGCGCTCGGTGGTCAGGACGTGATCGCTGCGCAGTTGCGCGAGCAGCGCACTGACGCGGGCCACGCCTTCGAGGTTCGCGCGCGTCATATAGCAGCCGATTCGTTGCCGGTGGAAACGATGCGCCCGTCGGTCATGATGGCGTAGAAGTCACGCAGGCGCACGCCCGTGAACGCGGACTCGGCCTTCGCCATCGGCGAATGATAGGCGACGACGTGCAGGATGATCTCGTCGCTGCAGGTAAGCACCGGCCACATGTCGATGTCCGCCGAAAAGTTGTTGCCAGAGAGATAAAGATCGGCGCGGGCTTTGACGACGCGGATCGCGCCGTCGAAGAGCGGCAGCCTGCCCAGCATAGGGGCTTCGCTTTTGAACGGCGGCAGGTCGAACAAGACCTTGCCGATGATTTCATCGTCCGGCTGTCCCGAGGTCTGTTGCAGCTTCGGGCTGACGGCGATGAAGCGCCAGCCCTTCTCGAACAACGCTTCGGTCCCCCATGCCAGATTGACGCGCTGCTGCCATGCTGCTTTCGACGACAGCGCGGTCAATCCCATCACTGAACGCAACAGCTGCTGCGCGACGGGGTCGGGCGTCTGCTTGCCGCTTTCCCACCGCGAGACCGTTTGCTGCGTGACGCTAATGCTGTCGGCGAAGGCGGTCTGGGTGAGTCCATGGCGCGCGCGGTAGCGAGCGATCAACTCAGGCCACTCGTCGTTAGCTCTCATGCACTGGCTCCGTGAGGCTCGCCCGGCTCTGCGGGCACGATCTGGCTCCAGTGTACGATAACCCCAGGAGCACGCAGGGTATTTTTCGCGCGTCGATCGGCGTGAAGGAGGAGGTGGGCCGCGATGCCGGCATCGACCGTGTCGACCGGCCAGATTTCGCCGACGCCATGGCGCGTGAACGGGCCGAAATTCAGCTCGACGCAAATGCGAACACAGCGCACGCGGCTCTGGAAAAAGCCGATGTCGTGAAGCTCGCTCAAGCCCGCGCCGCGGTTGAGGATCAGATTGCAGTCGAGATTGGGCAAGATGTCGTTGACGTGCCGGCCCACCATAGAACGGGACGGCAGTATCAGAGGGGACCCATCTTCGAACGCGCGCTGCGAGAGCATGGCCGGGCTGACTGTCAAAATTGTCAGTGAGCGGTCCATCAGCAATTCCGGCCCGCTCGCGGCACCGATTCTGAACTTCCAGGATTCGAGGCCTGCAAAGCTCAGGCGGCGCGCCAGTCGGAGGATTTCGAATTCGACGGCTCTGGAGACGGGAACGCGCCCGCTCTCCCACTGGGCGAGCGTTCCGGCTGACGTGCCGAGGAGTGCGGCCAGGCAATCGCTCGTCAGCGCATGGTCTGCGCGCAGCTTGGCGAGCAAGCCGTCGACATGGACGGAATGCTGGACATTCAGAGGTTCCATCTCGAACCTCGGCGCCGCATCGCATCTTGGATGCCGTTCATCATTTGGTGCTAGCTTCGTCCTCCAGGCGGATCACACGGCCATCGGTCATGACCGCATGAAAATCGAGGACGCGAACGCCGGAGAACGCCCAATCCGACTTCGTGGCCGGCGTCTGATGGGCCACGACGTGAGCGACGATTTCGTCGCCACTGGTCAGTATCGGCCAGAGCTCGACATCGCCGGCGAAGCGGTTGCTCGACAGGCGAAACTGCGCCCGCGCTTTCAAGACGCGGATGCCGCCTTCGAAGAACGGCATCTGGCTCAAGACTGCGGCTTGGGTCTTCACGCCGGGCAGCTCCGTCAGCATTCGCCCCAAAAGAACGTCGGCGCCGACGCCCGCGATCTCGAGCATGCGTTCGCTGACTGCAAGGCAGCGCCATCCTTTGTCTAGCAGGGCTTCCATGCCCCAAGACAGCTCGACGCGCTGCTGCCAAGCGGCTCTGGTCGACAGCGAGGTCAAGCCCACGACGGAACGCAACAGTTGCTGCGTGTCCGGATCGGGGGTCTGTTTGCCGCTTTCCCAGCGCGAGACCGTTTGCTGGGTGACGTTGAGGGTTTCGGCGAACTCAGCCTGGGTCAATTTGTGACGCGTGCGATAGTGAGCGATCAGTTCGGGCCAATTATCACCGTTTTTCATGTGGTTCTTCGGATTTGAATGGCAAGGACCGTCGATAGAACCTGGCTGATTTGGCCGGTGCAATCACCCGAGTGTGGTATACGCGCGTCTTTGATGTAGCTCCAACAATGTCCAATTCGCGACTTTCTCGCAACCAATCTCCGGCGGTACGTCATTTCTCGCGCCGGCGGTTCCATTCGGCAGTTGACGTAAGCGGCACGGTTGCATCGGTGTAATCGCGGATAGGGATGATCACTCACAGATGACGCAGAACTATGAGGCAGAACTATTCCGTGTAAAGAATATCGTACGTTCGAAAAACACGTGCGTTCGCATTCGCTCGAGTCATGGCGAGCCGGAGGCGCGGGCGCATTTGCGGCGCGTGGTCGCCGCGGTTGCTCTGTCGTTTCAACCGCGCTCGAGCCTGGACAAAGACGTTGCGCGGCGGCAGCGGCTGGGCTTCAGCCCAATCAGCAGGCCGCGCAAGCCGGCAGCGTCGAGTTAGAGGCCGCAGCCACGGCCTTGCGCAGAAGGCGCTCGGGCGGGAATTCGACCCAGACCTTCGATCCGATGCCGAGCGAGCTTTCGAGCCGCAAGCGGCCTTGATGAGCTTCGATCAGGCCTTTGACGAGCGGCAGGCCCATGCCGGCCGCGCGGCCCTCGACCGTGTAGACATCCGTCGTTTGACCGGCGGGATCGAGCGCGCGTTGGTGGGCGTCGGGCGCCATGCCCGACCCGGTGTCCTTGACGCCGAATGCGACGCGCCCATCGGCTAGCACGTCGCAAAAGATGAGCGCGACGCCGCCGGGGCGCGAATGCTTGATCGCGTTCGACAACAGATTGATCGCAATCTGTTTGACGGCCGGTTCATCGGCTTTGATCGTGATGTCGAGCTCGGCGTCCGACATCACACTGACGAGCCTGCTGCTTGCTTCGGGTTCGACCAGCGCCACGGCATGCTGGATCACGTCGCGGATGTGGAGCGGCGCGAAGAAGTACTCGCGCTTGCCGGATTCGATTTTCGCCAGATCGAAGAGATCGTCGATCATCGCCAGGAGAGCCACGCCGCTGGTGTAAATGTCTTCGACATAGGCTGCGTACGACGCGGGCGCGATCGGCCCGAAGGTCCGTTGCCGGATCAAATCGGCGTAGCCCAGGATTCCGTTCAAGGGCGTGCGCAACTCGTGGCTGATCGATGCGAGGAAGGTGCTTTTCGCCTGATTGGCCGTCATGAGGGCGGCGGCGAGCGCTTCGTTTTCGAAGCGCAAGCGAAGCGCCTGCGTGTATTTCTTGGCGGTGACCGCTCCGCGATTGACAAGGAGGATGACGAAAAGCGGGAACACGACCATGAAGATATAGGGCAGCGTCCCGCCATTGCTCAGAAAAACGACCCACGCGAGCGACGAGATCGTCGCGATCGCGATGCACAGGATGGGAAAGCAGGGTGCGAGCGAGAAGAAGTAGGTCACCATCACGCCGAGGCCGAAGGCGCAGAGCACCGCTTGGTTGACCGGTGAGGATTGATCCCAAAAAACGAGAAGCGCCGCGCCCCAAACCGCCGCGTTGGAGGCCCACAAGACGGCGAGGAGCGTGCGCCAGCGGGCGGGCGGATAATGAGCCTCGTGTCTGATGTAGAAGCGGTAGGCGAAGGAGCCGACGACCGTCCACGCGATCTGCGCGCTGAGCCACGACGCGCCTGCGATCCAATTTGCACGGCCGATTTCGGGCACGAGTCCGCACATCAGCAGGGTCAGCGCCACGGCGAACGGCGCGCCGTCGGCATATTGCACCCAGGTTCCAAACGTGAGGCGCACCTGCTCGCGTTCGACGCGCGCGGCGTAGCTTTGGATCGAAGCTGCCGGTGTGGAGCCGACGCGCATCTCATCTACCCAGTCTCGAAGTTGGTTTGAGTTTAACGAGTGCGCGTAACCAATTCGTTAGGTTATCCGCGTCGCGGATATCGGCGTTGCGCGCGTTAACAACCGGTTAAGAACCAGGCGAGCGAGAAAGCTTCGCGGCCGACACGCGGAAGATGATGCCGCTCATATTGGCCCGCGTATGGGGGCCCTGGGCTGGCTCACCGACAACGCCGCGTGGCTCGTGTGGGATCCCCGCGACCGCCGTCGCGTCGCAAGCGGATTTCAGCTCTTCGGGTCGGTGACATGGGTGGCTCGTGGGACAACGGCTATCTCGCGTTGGGCGCGCTCGACGACGATGGCGACGGGCGCCTTGCCGGCGTGGAGTTGCGCGGCCTGTCGCTGTGGCGCGATGCGAACCGCGACGACGCGAGCGGTGACGGCGAAGTCCTGCCGGTGGCGGCGTACGACATTGTTGCGCTCGACTATGCGCATATGCGCGCGGGCGAGGATTTGTGGGTTAGCTACCGAGGTGATCTTTGCGAGTGGCGAAGGCGATGGCGACCAGACCGACGATTTGTGTCGGGCGAAGGTTCATAGAGCGGGACTCCGGGGCGCCGTCGCTGAGCGCGGACGCGCAAGTCAAGGCAAGACTTTGGACACTGGTCGGAGAGAGAGGATTTGAACCTCCGGCCCCTGCCTCCCGAAAGCAGTGCTCTACCAGGCTGAGCTACTCTCCGAATTCCAGAATCTGCACCGCCGGCATATAAGCTGCCGGGCGTCGACGGGCGCGGGAAGGGCGGTCTTATACAGGCTGGTCAGGGGTGGGGCAAGGCAGGCAAAATGCCGTCGCATTCCTCTGCTATCCGCGCACGTTCATACATAGGGGTGGGCCATGCGTTTCGTGTTGATCGGTATTCTTGTTCTGATCGCAGCCGGCGTGGGCTATGTGCTCGCGTGGCCGACGCGCATCGAACCCGTCGTCGTCACGGTCGGGCCCAATCCAGGTTTCAACGGCCCTTATGCGCCCAACGAAGCGCTGCGCAGCGTACGCTGGCTCGGCGAGGCGATCGGGCTCGGCCCCGAAGACGTATGGGTGAAGGACGGCTACGCCTACACGGGACTCGCGGACGGGCGTGTCGTCCGTGTACGGATCGATGGCCAGACGGCGGGCGGGCCGGCGCCGATCCAGCCCGCGATACCGGGCGGCGCCGCCCCACCGCCCGGCGCCGCAACGCCCGGTACGGTCGAGAAGGTTGCCGAGACCGGTGGACGTCCGCTCGGCCTGCAACACGATCCGTTCGGAAACATCGTCGTTGCCGACGCGAAAAAGGGGCTTCTCGCCATCACGCCGCAGGGGCAAGTCGTCGTCGTCGCCGACCGGTTCGAGAACCGGCCGCTCAAATTCGTCGACGACCTCGATATCGCCAAGGACGGCACGATCTATTTCACCGACGCGTCGCAACGCTATGGCATCGACGACTACACGCTCGATTTTCTGGAGGGCCAGGCGACGGGGCGGCTGTTCTCGTTCGATCCGCGCTCGGGCTCGCTGCAGGCGCGCCTCGACGGGCTGGCGTTCGCGAACGGCGTGGCGCTGGGGCCCGACGAAGAATATGTGCTGGTCAACGAGACGGCGGCCCATCGCATCGCGCGCTATTGGCTCAAGGGCGCGAAGATCGGGCAGAAGGATATCTTCATCGACAACCTGCCGGGTTATCCGGACAACCTTTCGTTCAATGGGCGGAATCTGTTCTGGGTCGCGCTCGCAGGGCCGCGCATCAAGTCGATCGAGGACCAGGCAGGCAGTCCGTTCATGCGGCGGGTCGCGTACCGCTTGCAGTCGATCGGCCTTCTGCCGCAGCCCGCGCCCGAGCTTTACGGCTGCGTCGTGGCGATCAACACCGACGGCCAGGTGGTGGCGACGCTGCAAGACCCGGGCGGGCGCACGATCCACTCGATCACGAGCGTGAACGAGAGGGACGGCCTGCTCTATTTCGGCGGCTTGCAGATGGATCGAATCGCGACGCTGCCCGTGCCGCCCGCACTGTTGCAACCGCCGCGGTGAGGCGGGCACAAGAGCGGGTCTTGCAGGGCGTTGCGTTCGCGGGGCCGGGCCCTTATGGTCCCGCGCCTTCCGCCTGCTGCTCAAGCTTCGGCGGACGCGATTCCAAGCGCATTGGGGTATAGCCAAGCGGTAAGGCAGCGGATTTTGATTCCGCCATTCCTAGGTTCGAATCCTAGTACCCCAGCCAGCCACGTGCGGGTCCA
>JBGOVA010000230.1:0-6132 GCA_041477875.1 Micropepsaceae bacterium
CGCATCTACCGTTCGACGATCAAGCGTTCGCGGCGTATCTGGCGAAGATCGCGGAACGAGATGTCGACATCTACATCACGGAGTTGGACGTCGACGACTCCCACCTGCCCGATGATATCGCTGCTCGCGACCAGGTGGTCGCGAAGCGCTGCCGCGATTTCCTCGCCGCAGTGTTGGCGGTCCCGCGCGTGACGGCGGTCATCTGCTGGCACTTGTCGGACCGCTACAGCTGGTATGCCTCGGCGGACTGGTATCTCAAGGCCGTTGCGCGCTCCGGCAAGGCTCGGGCGCCGCGCACGCATCTCCTCGATGCGGACTTGCAGCCGAAGCTTGCGTGGAATTCCGTTGCGCGCGCGCTGGAGGGGCGCGTCAAGCCGTAATCAAACGCGCCAGGTGCGCCTTCGAGTGGTCGATGAGCTGGCGCGAGATCGCGGGATAGAGCATCGCCATCACGCCGAAATAGACGAGGGCACCGCCCCCAACTTCGGCCGCAAGCCGCGTGAATGACGAGCCATCCGGTATGGCCGCCAAAGTCAGCGCCATCACCGCGCTCCCGGCCGCGATGCGCAATAGATCGTCGACGCGCAGATAGAAGCCGAACTTGACGCGGGCGAGCGCAATGCCGAACGCGGTCGCAACCGCCGAAGCGATCATGCAGCCGCCGGCCGCACCAACCGCGCCCCCAACCTCAAGGCCGACCCAGCAAAGGACGGCCGTCCCGACGGCCTCGACCCCGGTCGACAAGATCGTCAGCTTCGTGCGCGCGAACAAGAGAAACGCCTGGTCGATCGAATGAGTCCGGAACGCGTGCAGCGCACCGGCAAAAATGGCGAGCGGGAGTATCGCGACGGTCGTCGCGCGATAAGGTTCCGCCACCAGAACATCGACCATTTCCTTATTCAGCAGGAATGCGCCGACGACGGTCGGAAACAGGATCGCAAGCAAAATGGCGCCGTTGGTGGCAAGTTGAGGTAGAGCGGCCGCGCGCCCCATCTGCCGCAAGCGCTCCACGGCGACGTTGAAAGATGCCCCGGTCACCAACAGCGCGGCGAACGCCGTCAATCGCTGACCAAGCCACCAGCCCACGGTGACAAGACCGACCGCCGCGGCGCCTTGATCGTACTCGACGATGAAACGGATGCCGTTGTTCGAGACCCAGGCGAGCACGCTCGAAAGCAGCACGGGCGCGCCGTAGAGCCACGAGCGCTGCAACAAGGGCCAATCGACTTGCGGCCGGGACACATTGAAACGCATCAGCGGCGCCGCCAACACCAATCCCAGCAATTGAGCGATCGCATAGCTCCACAACAACGCCTCGGCGGTTGCCGCCATGATGGTCACGGCAATCAAGCCGAGCACGAGGCCGAGCGCGGAGCCCACGACTTGAAGCAGCGTAAAAGCCAGTGTTTCGAATTGCGCGCGCGTCCGTTCCGAGAAATGAGAGATTAGATTCCGCGTCAGCGAGAACGCGAGGGTTGCTGCAACCAGTTGCACGCTCGGCGCGTGTTCAAGCACGATCCATAGCGCGGGAAACGTGCACGCGGTCTGAACGACGGCGGCCCACAACTGGACGGCCGTCTCCATGCGGTCGAGCCGGATGCGCTCGCCATCGCCTTCGTGCGTCGTCACGTAGCGCTTCACATAAGACGACCACCACGCGAGCATCATCCGATAGGCGAGTTCTTGAACCGCCCAAATGATCGCATAGACGCCGAGCGCCTCCGGCCCCAGCCAAAACGTCCAGATGAAAGCGGCCGCCATCTGCGACAACGGCCCGATGACTTGGGCGGGCAGGTACAAGATGGTCTGGCGCAGCAGCATGATCCGCGTCCTCATCCCGTCGGCCGGTGGGCGACGCGAGCGCTGTCGCGCGCCGACGGCGTCTCGGCGACCGGTCTCAGCAGCAGCAACAGAATGACCGCAAACTCTGCAAAGCCCGTCGTTTTTCCCGAGAGCGACGCGGACGTCGAGCAGATGGCGACGAAGAGCAGAATGGCCCAACCGCTCGGCGCGCGCGTGACTCGTTTCAGATCGAAGAGGAACGCGGCGAGGCCCATGAAGAACGGAATGCTGACCAGGACGCCGTAGTTGGCGATCATCGCGACCCAAAAGCTCTCGATGCCGAACTCGATTCCGTAAAGGCGCTGCAATGTTGCGACGTATTCCGGCCTCGGACCGACGAGGAGCGCGGAGAACGGAATCTCGCCGAGAAGCTTGAACATGCTGATGCGCGCATCGAACGATCCTTGATCGCTGACGAACCGCGAAGCGAACTGATCGAAATAGCCTCCCGCGGCGAGCAGGCCCGCCGTGACGATACCGACCGTCAGCGCAAGCATGAACGTTGCGGAGCCTCGCGCGGTGATGCTGCGGCCCTGGATGATCCTTGCGCCCTGGACCACAGCGGCGACGCCGCCGAACACGAGGAACATCGCCGTTGCGCCCCGTCCCCCGAATGCGGCGAGGGCAACGAGCTGCAAGCAGAAGGCGACCGGCCGCAGCAAGCGCGGCAAATCGCGGCCACCGCCTTGGATGAGCATGAACGCGTAAACGGCCGTTATGGCGGCGTTCTGCAGCGGATGGCCCAGCAACGCCGTGGACCGCCAATCCGCGACCAGCGTCACGCCCTGCGCGACCAAGGGCGTCATGCGAAATCCGCCCGCGAATTCCCAGATTCCGAGCGCGGCGTTCACAGCCATCACAACGTGCAGGAAGAGGGAAAGCCTGGAGGCATGGCCTTCGCTGATCCGCGTCAACAGGACCAGCATGACTATCGGCAAGAGAAACGTGTCGATGACGGCTGTGATCGGCGAGCCTATGAAGAAAACGATATGGCCGAGAAGGAGCAGCCACGCGAAGAAGAACAGCAGCGTGCCCTTGTGATGGCGCACGACGTCGTCGACGAAATCGACGGGATTGAAACGCGACAGCGCAAGGAACGCCAACGCGGCCAGCGCGATATAGGTTGCGGGATGAATCTTCTGCCACTGCGCGCCGCCCGAAATGTCGTAAGCGACGCCGAGCGAGGAGAGCATCAGATTAGAAAAGAGAAACAGCGCAATGACCGCGCCCGTCGCGAGCAGCGCAGCGGCGGATTCGCCCAATCTGCGCGCCGGGCTTTCGTTCATGGCTGCGTAAGTCTGCACGCCTGCTCCTTGGCGCGACAGCGCGCCGTTCGCTAACGTCCTACACGATGCGCGTATCCGCATCGACGGTCAGAACCACGTTGCGCGGCTTGCACTGATGAATGCGGAGCAGTTGCAGCGCGTCTTCGACGTCGTCGCGCCGCGACGTGCCGGCGCGCGTGACCAGCACGATTTGGTCGACGGCTTGGCACAGACTGCCGGTCTCAGGTTCCGCCAGAAGCGGCGCGCCGCAGACGACGACGCAGTCGAAATCCGACCGCGAAACCGCGAACAGAGCCGAAATCTGATCGCGCGTGACGCGCTTGGCGCTCGCCCCTGCTGTCATCGGCAGGAGGTTCAACCCGGTCTCCGAATTGGTGATGATCGCATCGCTCAGCGACACTCGGCCTTCAACGACGTCGAAGACGCCCACCGATGCATCCGGGGCGATAAGCCGCGTCAGCGCTCGGTTCTCGCTGTCGGTATCGACGATCAAAACCCGCTTGCCGCTCAATGCCGCCGCCAGCGCGAAGTTGAGCGCGAAGGGCGCGGCACCTTCATCGCCTCTTGCCGACACGACGATGATCGAACGCTGCGCCGTTGCGGTCCCTTCATAGAGGACATGCCTGAGCGTGCGCGCCGCCGTTGAAGCGACCGAAACCGCATGGTTTCCGCCGCGCACGTCGGGCGGCGGCAACTGACGCAGCAACCGGTCGATCCTCAGCCATTTCGCGAGGTTCACCTCGCGCCGCTCGGCGCCGGCGACAAAGACGCTGAGCCCCGTCAGTTCGCGCAGCTGCGCGGCCGAGCGCACCGTATCGTCGAAATGCTCGCTGAAGAGCGCCGTCGTCGCCCCAAGGCCCATGCCGAACACGAGCGCGATCGCAAGCAGAAGCACGCGCGGCGGATAGCTGGTGTTCAGCGGAATCTCTGCCGGCGCCAGGATGCGCGCGGCCGGAGTCTCCAGGCGCTCTTGCTCGCCCGTTTGCTTCGCGCGCGTCAGGAACGCTTCATAGATCTTGCGCGACGCGTCGGCGTCGCGTTCGAGTTCGCGCAACTCGATCAGCGACGAATTGGTCGTTTGCGACCGGTCGCTCAAGCGCTCGAGTTCGTCGGAAAGCGCTTTTTCGTTCGCGCGCGCCACCGCAAGTTCGTTGGTCGCGGACGTTGAAATGCGCCCCAGTTCCTCGCCGATCAAGTGGCGCACGTTCGACATCTGCGCCCGCACTTCCACGAGCTGCGGATGATGGTTGCCGAGCGTGCTCGAAAGCTCGGCTTCGCGGCGGCTGATCTCGGCCAGCTGCGTGCGCAAGTTCGTGACGACGGTCGAGGCCAGCGCCTCGCCCATGCCGCCGGAACGCGAACGCCGCGTCTGATCGAACCGTGCTTGCGTTTCAGCCACATGCGCGCGCGCCTGAACAAGGCGCAGATTGAGCTCGGCGAGCTGCTGCTCGGAAACCAGGTTGCCCTGCGCCCCGACAATGCCGTGCGCCACCCGGTAGGCTTGTACTTTGTCTTCCGCGCTGCGCAGATCGGCGCGCAAGAGTTCGAGGCGCGAGCCCAAAGCTTCGCTCGCTTGGCGCGTGGTCAGCCGGTTCGCATCGATCTGATCTTCAAGATAGGCGTCGGCGATCGCGTCGGCGAACGCCCTCGCCTGTTGCGGCGTGCGCGCGTTGGCGTTGACATCGATGACATAGGTGCGCTCGGCCCGACTGACGGAGATGCGCTTCTTCAAGGTTTGGATTGCGCGCGCACGACGGATCAGAGCGTCATCGTCGCTCGTCTCGCCGGCTTTGGCCGACCCCGCGACGGTGGCCGAATTCGACCCCGCGAATTCCGCATCGTTCCCGAGTTTGAACTTGGCGACGACACGCCCGACAACGGCATCCGATGTGATGATTCTGAGCTGGCTTTCGACAAGGACCGCATCCGACCCGGCGCCGGCTTGCGTCACCTCGGTCTCGAGAATGCGCCGGTCCCTGGGGTCGACGAGGATCTGCGTCGAGGCAGTGTAGAGCGACGGCGATACGAGCAAGAACAGCACGACGGCTGCCATGACCGCGGCAGTCACGCCGAGGATCAATTTAGCGCGCCGACGGAACACCTCGAATATCCCGCGCAGATCGAGGCCCCGCTCGGCCATGCGCTGCGGATGGGGCATGAACCGGGCGGTGCGATGATGACGCCCGTCGTCGAATTCGTCGGTTACGTAGGTCATGCGCGCCCGTCCCATTTAGGCTGGATTGTTTGGTGAACGTTCCGCTCTGGAACGCTTTTCACCTTAAGGACTCTCGCGTCGCAATCCGTGTGCCGAGAGGGGCTCAAGCGCGTTAAGGCGAGGCGCGAAGCGCCAACCGCGCGATCGCCACGCGGGCCAGGAAAACAGGGTTACCAAATAGATAACGCCGCCACAGCCGGCGCGGCTCGAGCGCGAGGCGGAACGCCCACTCGAGACGCAGTCGACGCAGCCACGACGGTGCGCGCGACACGCGCCCCGCCGCGAAGTCGAGCAATGCCCCCACGCCGATCGCGAGGCGGCAGCCCATATCGTCGAAATGGCGCTCGATCCAAAGTTCCTGCGCCGGATTGCCGAGCGCGACCAAAACGAGATCGGCATTGCTCGCTCTGATTTCGGCGGCGATTCGAAGTGCGTCCCCTTCGGAGAAATACCCGTGATGAACGCCCGCGATCGTATGGCGGGGCTGCATCGCATGAAGGGCGGTGGCGGCCTCTTCCGCCACGCCGGGGCGTGCGCCGAGCAGAAAGACACGGAACTTGAGCCGTGTTTGCCTGAGATAGCGCAGCGTAAAATCCGTGCCGTTCAGGTTCTCCGGAAACCGTTCACCGTTCAGAACGCGCGCCGCGATGTCGAGACCGACACCGTCGTTCAGTATGGTGAATTTGCTGAGCGCCGCGCGAAAGGTCGAATGAGCCGCCGCCAGATTGCTGCCGTGCGCGTTGAGATAGGCAAGCCTGATCCGCTCGCCTTGGGCGAGGCGCTGATCGA
>JBGOVA010000192.1:0-8446 GCA_041477875.1 Micropepsaceae bacterium
AGGGAGAGGGAGGGGCCGGCTTCTGGAAGGGAGAGGGGCCCGGGGGTGCGGCCGTTCTCGCGTGGGTCCTCGATTTCTGAGCGGTGCGTAGAGGCCATCCCTCACCCCCCATCCCCTCTGCCTTCCAGAAGATGAAAGGGCGAGGCGTAAAAAGGGGCGCTTCGCCCGCGCCAAACTGCGGATTTAGATTTCGTTAACCTTTGCCGACGAGCCTGGCGTTAACGAATGGGAAACGAGTCGGATATGGCACTGGGTAACGCGTTCAGTTTGCGGCAGAATTTGGGGAATTTCCTGCTGGATGCCTTCGACGGCGTCCTGGGGGCCGAACCCTCGGGGGAGGTCGAGCGGCGGGATGCGTTCGTCTCCGCCAACGTCATGGCCGGCGTGTGCGGCCTTGCGTTGTGGTTACTGCATTTTGCCGTTATCGGGCCGGTCGATTTCGTCACGATGGTCGGTTTCGTATTCCTGTGGACGCCTTTCGTCTTCGCCCTTTATGTGCGCGGCGGGGGAGAACTCCGGCACGGCGAGGCGGGGTCGGCGTTTTGCCTCTCCGGGTTTGTGACCTACGCGGCAGTGCTTTCGGGCGGACTCACGTCGCCGGTATTGCCTTGGCTCCTCATCGTGCCGATCGAGGCGGCAATTTCCTGGCGGCGATCGGCTGTGCTCATCGCGTCGGCATTGGGCGCCGGCGGGCTCCTCTTCGCGGCGTTTCTGACGCTTACGGGACATTTGCCGGCGTCGCGGCTCGATCCGTCGCTGTGGGGCCTCGCTTACGGCGTGTCGGTGTTTGCGGCGCTGGTCGTCGGCATGCTTGCGGTGCGCGCGGTGCAGCGGCGTCATGCGCAGGAGGAGGCGCGCGCGCGGGCGCACGCGGCGCTCTATCGTCAGCTCACGGACAATGCGTCCGACCTCATCACGCGCCATGCGGCGGACGGCACGGTGCTCTATGCGTCGCCCGCGGCGGAGGAGATGCTGGGCCTTCACGCGCGCGAGCTCGAGGGCTTGAGCCCCGCGATGATCGTGCACATCCAGGACCTGAAGCTCGTCGAGCGTGCGTTCGCCGACGCGGCGGCGGGCTACGCGCAGACGATCGCGTTCCGCTTGCGCCGGCGCGACGGCACCTATGTGCCGGTCGAGATGCGCGCGCAGGCGGCCGACGGCGCACTTGGAGGCGACATCGTGGCGGTGACGCGCGATGTCTCCGACGCGAAGGCCGCGGCACGGGCGCTGATCGATGCGCGCGATCAGGCGGTGAGCGCGAGCCGGGCGAAGTCGCGCTTCCTCGCCTCGATGAGCCACGAGTTACGCACACCGTTGAATGCGATCATCGGCTTCTCCGACATGATGCGCTCCGAGGTGTTCGGGCCGCTGGGTTCGCCACGCTATGCGGAATATGCGGAGTTGATCCGCAGTTCGGGCATGCATCTCGTCGACATGATCTCAGACCTCCTGGACATGTCGAAGATCGAGGCGGGCAAGATGACGATCGACGCCAAGCCGTGCGAGCTGAAGCCGTTGTTCGACGACTGTCTCGCGATGGTGAGCGGCGCCGCCGAGAAGGCAGGCGTCGAATTGGTGCAGGAGATCGCGCCCGGCACGCCTACGCTCATGGCCGACAAGCGCGCGCTGAAGCAGAGCCTCATCAATCTGTTGTCGAACGCGGTCAAATTCACGCTCAGCGAAGGCCGCGTCGTGCTGTCGGCGAACGTCGAAGGTTCATCCATGCTGATCCGGGTCACGGATACGGGTGTCGGGATTCCCGAAAAAGACATCCATCGCATCGGCAAGCCGTTCGAGCAGGTCGAAGGCGACATGCAGCGCCTGCATAAGGGCACGGGATTAGGGCTGAGCCTCGTGAAAGCGCTCGCCGAACTGCACGGCGGCACGATGGAAATCGAGAGCGCGCTCGGCGACGGCACGACGGTGACCTTGCGCCTGCCGCTCAAGGCGGTGGAGACGACGCCCGACGATCGCACGCTGGTCTATCCCGAGAAGTTCCGCGCGCGGGCATAGTAGACACAGGTGGGTGGGTTGGACCGCGGCTCGCGCTACTGGAGTTTCGCCACGATGTCCGCCGCGCACGGCTTCATGTCGTTGGTCCAGCCGATCTCGGCCAGATGTGCCGCCGTGTCGCCACTCGGGTTGGTCGCGCTGCGTGAGACGTTGTGCGCGATCAGGGCGTCGATCATGGGCCCGTTGCAGAAATAGGCGCCCATCATCAGCGGCGTCGACATGTTGCCGCCCTCAGGCGCCGCGATGTCGGGATTGGCGCCTTTGTCGAGCAGCAGCGACACGAGATCGGTGGCGTTGGCGTAGGCCGCCGTGTAGAGCGCGGTCTCGCCCGGCGTGAACCACTTCTCCTTGACGCGCGGCGTCGCGTTCGCGTCGACGCCGCTCGCGAGCAACAGGCGCAGGGCCTCGGCGTCTTTCTTGCGCACCAAGCCGACGAGCGCATTGCCGCCGTCGGCGCCGCGCGCCAACAACAGGCGCACGACGTCCGCGCGCTGCTTGACCGCCGCGAACGCGAGCGCGTTGTAACCTTCCGCGTTCAGCACATTCAGATCCGCGCCATGATCGAGCAGATACTCAGCGACGAGCGGAAAGCCCATAGCGGACGCGTTCATCAGCGGCGTCCAGCCCGCCTTGTTTGCGTGCGCGTTGACGTCGGCATGCTTGTCGATGAGAAGCTTGACCATCTCGAGCGAGCCGCCATAGGCCGCCCAGTTAAGGAGCGTCAGTTTCTCTTTGTCGGCGGCATTCACGTTGCCGCCGCCGGCGAGAAATTTCCGGACGACGGCGATCTTGCCTGCCTCCGCCGCCTCAAAGAGCGCGTCGCCTTTTGGAGCGGGCGCGGCGGCGGCGAGCGGCGCGCCGGCGAGGAAAGCAAGACAGAGAAGCGCTGCGAATATGCGTTCCATAGTACCGCCGACGGATTCGAGTCGCACCCCGACGAAACGCTAGCATCGCCGTTACGTGCGCGAAAGAACAGGCGCGGCCGCGCGCCTGTTCCGTTTCCATCTTTTCGCGTTCGGGGCCCGGGCGGTGTGGGGGAGTTCGACTTTCGCCGGCGTGGGCGCGGTGCCATTCCTGCGCGCAGCGCCCGTATGGCGACGCGAGGTTTTGACCTGAATCAACGACACATTGCATTTATGTAATTATCCGTATTGCAAAATGGGTATTTTTTCAGCGCACATTACAGCGCCGTATAGAAGTCGAAATAGGGCGGTCGAAAGCGATGCCGCTATTGTTCGACTCTCCATGTTGTTGCCCGTCCGAAGGACTCTGCATGAAAATTCTGCTCGTTGAAGATGACGAACGCACGGCCGACTACATCCTTCGCGGCGCGAAAGAACAGGGCCACGTCGTCGATCGCGCCGCGACGGGGCGCGACGGCCTGTTTCTGGCTACGGGCGAGCACTACGACGTTCTGATCGTCGATCGCATGCTGCCGGGACTGGATGGACTGACACTGGTGAAAAGCCTGCGCGCGGCCAACGTTAAAACGCCGATCTTGTTTCTGACGACGATGTGCGGAATCGACGATCGTGTCGAAGGTCTGAACGCGGGCGGCGACGACTATCTTACCAAGCCGTTTTCGTTCTCGGAGCTGATTGCGCGCGTCCACGCGTTGGCGCGCAGGCCGCCGCTCTCAGCTGCGCAAACCGTGCTGCGTGCCGTCGATCTGGAGATGGACCTGCTCAAACGATCGGTGAAACGCGCGGGGGCAACGATTGATCTGCAACCGAAAGAATTCCAACTTCTTGAGTTCCTAATGCGCCATTCGAACCAAGTTGTGACGCGAACGATGTTGCTGGAGGGCGTTTGGAACTTCCATTTCGACCCCAAAACGAATGTCGTCGAAACGCATATCAGCCGGCTTCGATCCAAGATCAACAAGGGTCGTGACGTTGAGTTGATCCACACGGTCCGCGGATCGGGGTATTCCCTGCATGCACCCGATCGCGCTGCTTAGAACAGCCAACTTCAAACTTGCCGCCGTCTATGCGCTCTTGTTCGGCGCGTCGGTGGCGGTGCTGGCCGCCGTCGTCTATTTCAGAACGACCGCCGAGTTCGAGCGCCAGGCCCGGCTGAGGATGCAAGCCGAAGGTGGCGCTCTGCAAGACGAATATCACAATGGTGGACTGACGCAGCTGCTGGGAGCGATCAAGGGGCGGGAGCGCGGATGGGTCGTCGGGGGGCTCGACTACACCGTCTATGACGACCGGCGCGTGCGCTTATTTGGAACACTTGAGCGGCTACCGCTGGCCGCCGGTTGGACAAGTATCTACGGACCTCCCGATGGCGACGAACCGCCCGGGCAGCTTGAACGGTTGGTCGTTCTAACGGTGCCGCTATCGAAGGGGCTGTGGCTCTCTATCGGCGACGATTTCGGCAAATTCGCGCAGTTCGGCCAAGTCATTCTTGAAACTTTTGGCTGGACGCTTTTGCTGACGGTCGCGATGGCGATCGGCGGCGGCGTCGCGTTGAGTGCGGGATTCCTGTGGCGCATCGAGGCGATCACGCGAACGGCGGAAGCGATCATCGGCGGCGACATTCACCGCCGCATTCCGCGGCATCACACCGGCGACGAACTCGATCGGTTGGCGTCAACGCTCAACCGGATGCTCGACCGGATTTCGGCTCTGATGGATGCGTTGCGGCAGGTCTCAAACGACATAGCCCATGATTTGCGCACGCCGCTCGGTCGGCTGCGTCAAACGCTCGATGAGGTGCGCCACAATGCGCGCAACACGAAAGACTATGAGACCGCGGTCGTCAGTGCGCTTGCGGAGACCGACGCCGTGTTGGAGACATTCTCGGCCTTACTGCGCATTGCGCAGATCGAAGCGGGCACGCGCAAGGCGGGCTTCCGTGACGTCAACTTGAGCGTGATCGCCGACGCGATCGTTCAAACCTATTCTGCCATCGTGGAGGATGTGGGGAAGCAATTGCGCGCCCGAATCGAGCCCGGTGTTTGCATCAGCGGAGATTCCGAGCTGTTGGTGCAGTTGCTCGTCAATCTCATCGAGAACGCGATTAGGCACACGCCGACGGGCACGATCATCGATCTGTCGCTGACAGACTCGCGGAATCCGACCCTCATTGTGGCTGACGACGGACGTGGAATTCCCGAGTCGGAACGACCACGCGTCTTTGAGCGTTTTCACCGTTTGGAGCAAAGTCGTACAAGTCCGGGGAGCGGCCTTGGATTAAGTATCGTCGCGGCAATCGCCGACCTGCACGGCGTCGAGATCGCTCTGGAAGACAACAACCCGGGCCTTCGCGTATGTCTCAAGTTTCCGTCGCAAACACTTGAGATGGGCACGCAGTCCGTTCGGAGCGCGCCGATCGGCCGGATGGCACAAAGTCAACCTGCCTAAGCGCGACGCAAGTTTACAAAACCACAACGTTCGCTCAATGCCCCGCCAAGCCGCGCGGCCTTAAACCCGTCTCGCTGATGGCCGATCCGAGTCGAGGCGTGTCTTTGGCACGTCGTGAAGCAGAGCGGTCCACGCCGGTTTAGTCGCGGAGTTTTGTCGTGCTCGAAGTTGCGTTTCGTGCGGATTTGCGTGAGCGAGGAACGTTACTCCTGGATACGCGAAGACTGCGAAGCCTGACGCGCCTTGTACCCAAAGCGATCTCGCTCACGGACCGGCACCATCCGCAAAGGCCAGCCGTCGAGGCGTTGATCCAGAGCGCTTATTCGCGCGTCTACGGCTCGACCATAACGCGCCATTATTCGAATCTCATGAGTGTCCACGACGAAGCGGACAATGCGCTGGCAGCCGTCGGATTCCGCGCAGCGGCCGATGAGCCACTGTATCTCGAACAGTATTTGAAGCGCCCGGTCGAGGTGGCCCTGGAAGAAGCGACGGGTTGCTTCACGCCGCGCGCGCAGATCGTCGAGGTCGGCAGCCTCGCCTCCGTCGGCAAGGGCGCCTCGGTGTTTCTCTTCGTGGGACTTGCGGCTTATCTGAGACAGCAAGGTTTTGCGTATGCGGTGGCCACCGCAACGGATGCCCTGCAAAGGGCATTCGATTTCTTTGGTTTCGATTTGATCGAGCTCGGTGCCGCGGATCGCGATTCGCTGTTCGATACCAGCGCGTCGTGGGGAACATACTACGCCCGCAAACCGAGGGTCTTGGCGGGCGCGATCGCGCCGAGTTTTTCCCGGTTGGAGCGGTACCTTCCGGCACGGCACAACGGCGATCTCGGCCATGTCCTGTCAACGAACGCCCGGCCCCCCGAGGGCACCGCGCCATGAGCCGCATACTGGATGCCGTGGCCGAACGCGCGCGTTGCCATGCAAGCGACGTCGCGCTCAGCGACGCCAAACGCCGGGTCTCCAACGATACGCTTCACGGATTGATCGACGCGACGGCGGCGCAGGTGGCGGCGCTTTGTCCGGGGCACGGACCGGTGGCCTTGTGCGCGGACAACTCGCTAGCGTGGGTCGTAGTCGATCTTGCATTCATCAGGCTCAGGCGGGTGCTCGTGCCGATACCGCCGTTCTTTACCGAGGCCCAACGCCAACACGTGCTCAAACAGACCGGCGCATCGACGTTGATCGGCGACTATGCGGACAAGACCCACGGATCGCATGAGACTCTCAATGTCCTGGGCGAGGAGTTGCGGGTCTATAACGTGGTCGGCGGACCGGCGGCGCTTCCGCCGCTGACCGCGAAGATCACCTTCACGTCCGGAACGACCGGGCAACCGAAAGGCGTTTGCCTTTCGCAGGCAGAGCTGGAGGAAGTCTGCCTGTCTCTGGTCGACGCGATCGGCGTCGATTATGCGGGCGTGCATTTCGCCGCGTTGCCGCTGGCGGTTCTGCTCGAAAACGTCGCCGGACTTTACACGACGCTGCTCGCGGGCGGGCGCTATCACGTTCTGCATCAGGCCGATATCGGATTCGGCAAGTCGTTCGTTCCGGACTTTGCCGCGCTTGTCGCCGCGATCGCCGCGTGCGAAGCGACAAGCGTTATCGTCGTGCCGGAAATCTTGCGCGGCATGCTGCAGGTGCTGGCGGCGCGGCGCATTTCGTTGCCCAGGATGAAACTTGCCGCGGTCGGCGGGGCGCGGGTTTCGCGCGCGCTCTTGAGTGCGGCCGAAGCGTTGGGGTTGCCGGTTTATCAAGGATATGGGCTGAGCGAGGCCGGCTCCGTCGTTACGCTCAACACGCCGACGAGCAACCGGCCGGGCAGCGTCGGGAAAGTCCTGTTTCACGCGCCGTTGAGGATCGAGGCGGACGGCGAGATCGTTCTCAAGACGCCCGCGTTCCTCGGCTATGTCGGCGACACGCGCAAGCGCGACGCCTATCCGACCGGCGACATCGGCCGCATCGACAAGGACGGCTTTCTTTACATCGAAGGCCGCAAGTCGAACGTGCTGATCACGACCTTCGGGCGCAACGTCTCGCCCGAATGGGTCGAAAGCGAATTGCTGTCGCAGCCCCAAATTGGTCAAGCGCTCGTCTTCGGGGAAAGCAAGCCGGCCCTGGGCGCGCTGATCGTTCCGTCATCCGCGCGCGTGAACGACGCGGAGCTGGCGCGCGCCGTCGAAAATGCGAACGCCGCATTGCCGGAGTATGCGCAGATCAAGCATTGGACCAAAGTGTTTCCGTTCACGCCGGCGAACCGGCAGTTGACCGTGAACGGACGGCTGCGTCGCGCCGTCATTCACGAGGCCTATTCCGACCTTATGGCGCGCTGCTTCGAAAAACCGGGGCAACATGTGACGTTCTTCGAGCGCCTGGCTGCGGCGACCGAGGAAGAGCGCAACTATTTGATGGCAACACCGCAGATCCGCGACGGGCTTGCCGGCCGGATCTCGTTGTCGACGTACCGGCAGTATTTGGCTGAGGCCTATTATCATGTCCGACATACGGTACCGTTGCTGAAGCGCGTTGGCGAGTGTCTGCCAGCCGGCAAAGAATGGTTGCGCAAAGCCACCGAGGAATACATCGCTGAGGAAAGCGGGCACGAGGAGTGGGTGCTCGACGATATCCGCGATGCGGGCGGCAATGCGGAGGCGGTGCGCAACGGTCAACCGCGCGCGGCGACCGAGTTGATGGTCGCTTATGCCTACGACTATGTGAACCGGGTCAACCCGGCAGGGTTCTTCGGCATGGTGTTCGTCCTCGAAGGGACAAGCACGCAGCTTGCCACCAAGGGCGCCGAAGCGCTGATGCAATCGTTGCGGTTGCCGGAGAATTGCTTCCGCTATCTGACGTCACACGGCACGCTCGACATCTCGCATATGCAGTTCTTCCAGGCGCTGATGAACCGCATCGACGATCCGCGCGACCAGGCGGACATCATTCACATGGCCAAGCGGATGTTCGTCTTGTTCGCCGACGTCTTCCGCAGCATTCCGCACGATATGGCGGTGCAAGATGCGGCTTAAGGGGCGAAACGTCGTGCTGACCGGCGGCGCCGGCGGCATC
>JBGOVA010000288.1:0-4162 GCA_041477875.1 Micropepsaceae bacterium
AGGTCGGCGTGAAGCTGCGTTGGGGCCAAGCCGTCGACACGCTCCACCCCGGCTTCAACATCGTCATCCCGTTCATGGAGTCTGTCGTCATTCTGCCGACGCGGACTCAAAAGTTCACGTTCGAGGAAGCGCTGAACACCTACTCGAAGGACATTCAAGCGGCCGACAACAAGGTCTCGGTCACCTACAGCATCGATGGGACCAAGGCGATTGAGGTCTACTCGCGCTACGGTTCCGATTTTCTCCACACGATCATCACGCCGATCGTCAACAAGCGCTTCAAGGAAGTGTTCGGCAAATATGAGGCCGAGAAGATCGTCAACGAGCGTCAAAAGCTCGGTGAAGAAATCGAAAACAGCGTGCGCAAAAACATGCCGGAGGGCATCATCATCGAAGGCGTGCAGATTGAGAACATCCAGTTCTCCAAGACCTACGAAGAAGCGCGCGAAGAAGCTGCGAGCGCCGAGGCGGCCGTGAACAAGGCCCGCCAACAACTCGAACAGAAAAAGGTCGACGCGGAAAGAGTCGTGGTGCAGGCAACGGCCGACGCGACGGCACGCGTCACCGCGGCCAAGGCTGAAGCCGACGCCATTCGGCTGCGCGGCGAAGCTGAAGCGGCGGCATTGCAAGCGAAAGCCGCGGCACTTCGCGATAACCCGGGCTACGTGGCGCTGACGGCGGCCGAGAAATGGGACGGCAAGCTGCCGACCACGTTCGTGCCGGGCTCATCCGTGCCCTTCGTCACGCTGCCGCGCGGCAGTAACCCTTAAACGTTCGAACGTTTCGAACAAACGCGGCCCGCCCAATCGGCGGGCCGTTTTCGTTTCAACCGTCCGTGTTCAGCCACAGCAGTATGGCCGCCGCGCGCTGAAGGACGTGCCGCTCGTCGCGCGAGAGCGCATCGATCTGCCGGGCCAGCACTTCGAGCCGCCGCTCGCGCCCCGCCTCGAGCAGCGCCCGACCCTTCGCCGTCGCCGCGATGCGTATGATGCGCCGGTCGTGTTTGTCGTCCGTCTTGGTCGCGAGACCATCCGCCTCCAGCTCGGCGACAAGGCGCGACATCGTCGGCGCCCGCACCTGTTCCGCCGTGGCGAGGTCCTTCAGCGTTTGCGGCCCGCCGAACACCAGCACGGACAGCGCCGACGATTTCGGGCCCGACAGACCGGACGCCGAATCCGTCTTGCGCAGGCGCCGCAGCAACCGGATCGCAACCGAATGGATCCGCTCGGCGATCACATGTGCGTCGCCCGCCAGCTCCGCCGTTTTTTTCACTTCGCCTCTTTACATAGTTAGTTAGCAAAGCTAACAATATCACGTTGCATGGGAGGATCAAGATGCCGACGCTTTCCAAACTCGCGCAAATCGCGCTTTCGACCCGCGATCTGCCCAAGGCCGTGGCTTTCTACCGCGATGTCCTGGGCCTGAAGCTGATGTTCGAGGTCTCGGGCATGGCGTTCTTCGATGCCGGCGGGACGCGGCTGATGATCGGACCCGCCCATCACCAGGGCGATCTGCAAAACAACACCTATATCTATTTCGACGCCGGTGATTGGCACGCGACGGAAGCCGCCCTCATCGCCCGCGGCCTCCGCTTCGAGCGCGAGGCCGAAGTCGTGCAACGCGAAGGCGGCAAGGAACACGCCCTGCGCTTCTTCAAAGACCCCGACGGCAACGCGCTCGCCATCATGGGCTGGCGCACGCCGAAATAGCCTCTAGGACTTCGTCCTCAGCAGCACCAGTTCCTCCGACGCCGAAGGATGCAGCGCGACGGTCGCGTCGAAGTCTCGCTTCGTCGCCTTCATCTTCACGGCGATCGCGACGCATTGGATCATCTCGGCCGCGGATTCGCCGATGATATGGCAGCCGAGCACCCGCTCGCTCGCTGCGTCGACGACGAGCTTCATGAAGATCAGCGTATCGCGCCCCGACATCGTCGCGCGCATCGGCCGGAACGCGGCCTTGTAGATGTCGATCTTGCCATACTTCGCGCGCGCATCGTCCTCGGTGAGGCCCACGACACCGATCTCCGGCGTCCCGAACACGGCGGTCGGAATATCGGCGTGGTCGACGGCGACGGGCGAATCGTTGAAGACCGTGTCGGCGAACGCGGCACCTTCGCGGATGGCGACCGGCGTCAGGTTCACCCGGTTCGTGACATCGCCCACCGCGTAGATGTTGCTTTGCGTCGAGCGCGAATAGGCGTCGACCGCAACCGACCGCCGCTCGCCGAGTTCGACCCCGCAATGCTCGAGCCCCAGGCCCGTCGTGTTCGCCCATCGCCCGACCGCGAACATGATCTCGTCGACCACGTGCTCTGTCCCGTCTTTGAGCCTCACGCGCTTGCGCCCACCCTCGGCCTTGATCGATGCGACGATCGACTTCAGGTGAACTTCGACGCCGCGCTTCTGCAGCTCGTGGCGCATTCGTTCCCGGATCTCGCGATCGAAGCCGCGCAGGATCTCATCGCCGTGATGGACGAGCAGCGTCTTGCTGCCGAGCCCGTGGAAAATCCCCGCGAACTCGACCGCGATATACCCGCCGCCGACGATCATCACGCATTTCGGCTGCGTCGCCAGGTGGAACGCTTCGTTCGACGTGATCGCAAGCTCGCTGCCTTCGACATCGTCTGGAATCCACGGCCGCCCGCCCGAAGCAATCAGCACGGTCTTGGCCGTGAATGTTTTGTCCGCGCGCAACAGATGCACCGTATGCGGGTCTCTCAACACCGCACGATCCTCAAAGAGCGCCGCGCCCGCGCTGTCGAGATTCTTCTTGTAGAGCGCCTCGAGCCGCGCGATCTCGCGGTCCTTGTTGGCGATCAAGGTCGCCCAATCGAACTTCGCGTGCGGCACGTGCCAGCCGAAGCCCGCCGCATCCGCGAAATCTTCGGAATACCGGCTCGCATAGACGAGCAGCTTCTTGGGCACGCAGCCGCGAATCACGCAGGTGCCGCCGACGCGATATTCCTCGACCACGGCCGCCTTCGCGCCGTAGAGCGCGGCCATCCGCGTCGCCCGGACGCCGCCCGAGCCCGCGCCAATCGTGATCAGATCGAAGTCGTAAGTGCTCATCGTGGACTTTCGGAAATTTGGGGGAGTATCGTTCGGGCAATGCTAGAATAATCCGTCCGCCGATGACACCAGGAGCTTCGACCCCATGACCGCGACCATCCGCACCTTCATCGCCGCGCTGATCGTCTTAATTTCCGCCTGCTCACCCTCGGGCCCCACCACGCCGGCGGAAGGCAGCGCCGAGCGCGAAGCGATCTTCGCCGCCATGCGCCAAGGCCGCGAAATCCCCGACCAAGTCTTCGTCGCGCGCGACTTCAAGGTGCAGGATGGTTGGGCCTGGGTCACCGCCGACCCGCAATCGAAGGACGGCACCCAGCACTACGAGACCGAATCCTGGCTCCTGCAAAAGACCGGCGACACGTGGGCCGTCGCCGCGCAACCCTGCGCCGAAGAAGGCTGCGAGCCGAAGGATGAGATCGCCAAGATCCGCACCCGCTTCCCGCAAGCCCCCGAAGCGATCTTCCCGAAATGAGGACACCCATGCTTACGCGCCTTCCTCTCGCTCTGGCTTTCACCCCGCTATTTGCCGCGCTCACGGCGACAGCGGCGCTCGCGGACACCTGGGTGCTGCTCATCCAGCCGGCGCCGTTCACGCGCACCCCGCCGCCCTATAGCCAGTGGCAGCCCTACCAACAGTTCGATGACGTCTACGACTGTCTCGAAGCGCCGATGGCGTTGCATTATCAATTCTGGCAGAGCGACCAGGACCTCTCGATGCGCGCCCTCAACGGCGTCTGCCGCAACGAAAGCACAGGCAAAATCGTCACCGGCGCGGAAGATGATTTGCCGTGATGCCAACGTCCCCTTCGGCGAAGGCGGATTGCGAATGCGAATCGGACCCCCCTCTCAATCCGCAATAGTGCAACATTGGCGGATTTGTGCCGTTTCTGCCGCAACAAAAGCGCAACAACGTTGCGGGTTCGAAGTGTCCGGAGGTCTGAGAAATCGGCGCTAGAGCATTTTGATCCGACAATGAATCGGAGGGGATTCCCGTAGCGCGCGGGTAGGAGGATTCTGCCTTTGGATCGATTGATTCGGAGGCAAGGCCATGACGCGGGCTTATTCGATGGATTTGCGCGAGCGGGTAATCG
>JBGOVA010000289.1:0-4135 GCA_041477875.1 Micropepsaceae bacterium
CCGATCACCCCGACGACGGCGAGGGCTCCCGGCGCGTATTCGAACATCGGCGACAGCCGCGCGACCATGAAGACGCCGGCCGTCACCATCGTCGCAGCGTGAATCAGCGCCGATACCGGGGTCGGGCCTTCCATCGCGTCGGGCAACCAGGTGTGGAGCAGGAACTGGGCCGACTTGCCCATCGCGCCCATGAAGAGGAGCAGGCAGATCGTGGTCAGGATGTCGACGTCCTGACCCGCGAAGTGGAAGGTCTTGCCGGCGAAGCCCTTCGCTGCATCGAACACCGTCGTGAAATCGAGCGATCCGAAGACGACGAAGATCGCCATGATGCCGAGTGCGAAGCCGAAGTCGCCGACCCGGTTGACGATGAAGGCCTTGATCGCGGCGGCGTTGGCGGACGGTTTCTTGTACCAGAAGCCGATCAGCAGATAAGAGCAGAGGCCGACACCTTCCCAGCCGAAGTACATTTGGACGAAATTGTCCGACGTGACGAGCGCCAGCATCGCGAAGGTGAAGAGCGAGAGATAGGCGAAGAAGCGCGGGCGCTGCTCATCATGGTGCATGTAGCCGATCGAATAGACGTGCACGAGCG
The DNA here is from genome assembly GCA_041477875.1 of Micropepsaceae bacterium. Taxonomy (GTDB): domain Bacteria; phylum Pseudomonadota; class Alphaproteobacteria; order Micropepsales; family Micropepsaceae; genus SZUA-430. The sequence continues at coordinate 593 of JBGOVA010000289.1, forward strand.
CGGAGACGCCGGTCACGACGACGAGCATCACCGCCGTCAGCGTGTCGATGCGGATCGACCAGTCGACCTGGAGCGTGCCGGAATCGAGGAAGCGGAACAGCGGCACGAGCTTGACGGCCTCAAGCCCCGGCAGCTCGACGAAGAAGACCCAGAGCGAGAACAAAGCGGAGATGCAGAGGAAGATCGTGGCGGTGTATTCCGCTGCATGATCGTTGAGCCGTTTGCCCATGAGGCCGGCAAGCACGGCGCCGAAGAGCGGCAGGAGGAGGATCGCCTGGTAGATCACGTGCCCGCCTAGCCCTTCATGATGTTGACGTCTTCAACCGCGATCGTGCCGCGGTTGCGGAAATAGACGACGAGGATGGCAAGGCCGATCGCGGCTTCCGCGGCCGCGACGGTGAGGACCAGGAGCGCGAAGACCTGGCCGGTCAGGTCGCCCAGGAAGGAAGAAAACGCGACGAAGTTAATGTTGACCGCGAGCAAGATCAGCTCGATCGACATCAAGATGATGATGATGTTCTTGCGGTTCAGGAAAATGCCGAAGATGCCGATCGTGAACAGCGCCGCCGCCACGGTGAGATAGTGCCCCAAGCCGATCGCGCCGAGTTCCATCAGAGTCCCTCCCCCGGCCGGACCTTGCGCAATTCGACCGCCTGTTGGCGCGTGCGGCCGACTTGCGCGGCCACGTTTTGGCGTTTGACGCCTTCGCGGTGGCGGTGGGTGAGCACGATCGCGCCGATCATGGCGACGAGCAGGACCATGCCCGCGCCTTGAAACACGTAGACGTAGCTCGTGTAGAGGATATGGCCCAGCGCCTCTGTGTTGGTGACGCCCGTGGGCGTGGGGTTCGAGGCGACAGTGTTCGCCGTCGGTGCTATCGCCCAGGCGCTGCCGATGATCACGAGTTCGCCAAGGAGCACGGCACCGACCGCGAGGCCGATCGGGACATAGGACAAGAAGCCCTGGCGCAGCTGCGTGAAATCGATGTCGAGCATCATGACGACGAAAAGGAAGAGCACCGCGACCGCGCCGACATAGACGACGACGAGCACCATCGCCAGGAACTCCGCGCCCAGAAGCACGAACAACGCGGCGGCGTTGAAGAAGGCCAGGATCAGGAACAGCACCGAGTGCACAGGATTGCGCGCGCTCACCACCATGAAGGCGGCGGCGAGCAGCACGGTCGAAAACAGATAGAAGGCGATGGTCGCCAGCACGTCGTCGTTCCCTCAACTCTCTTCTTGCGGTGCGGCCCCTGCAACTCGAGAGGCCGATTCAGGCGTGACTCAAAAGGCGGCTCGTTCTAGCGGTAGGGGGCGTCCAACTCCAGGTTCTTGGCGATTTCGCGCTCCCACCGGTCGCCGTTCGCGAGGAGCTTTGCTTTGTCGTAGAGCAGCTCTTCGCGGGACTCGGCGGCGTATTCGAAGTTCGGTCCTTCGACGATGGCGTCCACAGGGCATGCTTCCTGGCAGAAGCCGCAATAGATGCATTTGACCATGTCGATGTCGTAGCGTGTGGTGCGGCGCGAGCCGTCGTCGCGTGGCTCGGCCTCAATGGTGATCGCTTGGGCCGGGCAGATCGCCTCGCATAGTTTGCAGGCAATGCAGCGCTCCTCGCCGTTGGGGTAACGGCGCAGCGCGTGTTCGCCGCGGAAGCGCGGCGACAGCGGGCCTTTCTCGAAGGGATAGTTCAGCGTCGCCTTGGGGCGGAAGATGTACTTCATCCCCAGCCAAAAGCCGGTGATGAAGTCGACGAGAAAAAAGCCTCTGAGTTGGTTCAGCATGGTGGTCCTCAGGGCAGCTTGTCGAAGGCCAAAAGGTAGCCCGCCGTCACCACGACCCAGAACATCGAGATGGGCAGGAAAAACTTCCAGCCGATGCGCATTAGCTGATCGTAACGGTAACGCGGGACGATCGCCTTGACCATCGCGAACAGGAAGAAAATGGACCAGACCTTGATCATGAACCAGATCACGCCGGGTACGTATGTGAACGGCACGAACGGCAGCGGCGAATACCAGCCGCCCAGGAACAGGATCGAGATCATGGCGCACATGAGCACGATGTTGAGATACTCGCCGATCATGAAGAGCAGATAGGGCGTCGACGAATACTCGACCTGATAGCCGGCGACGAGTTCGGATTCCGCTTCGGGCAGGTCGAAGGGCGGACGATTCGTCTCGGCGAGCGCCGAGATGAAGAAGACGACCGCCATCGGGAAGAGGTGGCCGAACAGATACCAATGGAAGAGGCCACCGGATTGGGCCTCGACGATTTTGGAGAGATTGAGCGTGCCCGCGGTGATGAGCACGGTGATGATCACGAAGCCGATCGAAACTTCGTATGAGACCATCTGCGCGGCCGAGCGCAGCGCCCCCAAGAACGGGTATTTCGAATTCGACGCCCAGCCACCCATGATGATGCCGTAAACGCCGAGCGAGGAAATCGCAAAGATGTAAAGGATGCCGACATTGATGTCGGAAACGACCCAATGGTCGGCGACGGGCACGACGGCCCAGGCACCCATCGCGAGCGTGAACGAGATCAACGGCGCGAGAAGAAACACGACCTTGTTCGCGCCGGAGGGAATGATCGCCTCTTTCAATGCGAATTTGAAGAAGTCGGCGAAGGATTGAAGCAGGCCATACGGGCCCACGACGTTAGGCCCGCGCCGCATGGCAACCGCCGCCCAGACCTTGCGGTCGAAGAGAAGGATGAAGGCGAGCGTGATCAGTAGGCCGATCATCAGCGCGAGCATCGGCACGGCCAGCACGATCAACGGCCAGATGTAGGTGGTCCAGAGTACTTCCATCGCCCTACTCCGCCGCCTGCGCGTTGCGCGTTTTTACGAAGAGCGAGCTGCATTCGGCCATCACGTAGCTTGCGCGGGCGATCGGGTTGGTCAGATAGAAGTCGGCGATCGGATATTGGAACGCCGTCTTCGCAATCGTTCCGGCCGCGCCGATGTTGTTCCAGATAGCGGGGTCGGCGCCGGGGTTTGCCGGCGCGCGGTCGGTCTCGCCGAGATGCGGCGCATCCGACAGCATCGCTTCGCGCAGGCGTCCGAAATCGTCGTAGGGCAAGCGCTTGCCGAGGACGTCAGAGAGGGCGCGGACGATCGTCCAATCCTCGCGCGCATCGCCGGGCGGGAACGTGGCGCGCCGCGCCAGCTGCACGCGGCCTTCGGTGTTGACGTAAGTGCCGTTCTGCTCGGTGTAGGCGGCGCCGGGCAGGATCACGTCGGCGCGGTGCGCGCCGGCGTCGCCGTGCGTGCCGTGATAGACGACGAAGGCTTTGCCAAGTTTGCGCGTGTCGATCTCGTCGGTGCCGAGCAGATAGACGAAGTCGACGTCGCCGCGCGATGCGGCTTCCAAAATCGCGATCGTATCGCGGCCGCCCTTCTGCGGCAGGAAGCCGAGGTCGAGCGCGCCGACGCGCGCGGCCGCGGTGTGCAGAACGTTGAAGCCGTTCCAACCGCCCTCGCCCGCCGGGCCGATCATGCCGGTGGTGCGGGCAATCTCGGCGCATGCCGACAGAATGGCCG
>JBGOVA010000200.1:0-7918 GCA_041477875.1 Micropepsaceae bacterium
AAGGAAATCCGTTCGAACTCGCTCGACGGCGTCGCCGTCATCACCGCCGAATTCTCCTGGGACGTCGACGTCGACCGCAAATTCGACGAGGTGGTGCGCGAGGTCAACATCCTGCGCCCCAATCTGCCGAGCGGCATCGTGCGCGTGGAGACCGAGAAGGCGTCGACGGCGCTGACCAACATCGTCCAGATGGCGTTCGTCGGCGAGAAGGCGAGCTACCGCGAGCTCGAGGACGCGGCCGAAGACCTGCGCGACATCGTCGACCGCATCCCTGGCGTCAAGGAAGCGAAAGTCTGGGGCGCGCCGAAATCCGAAGTGCGCATCGCCCTCGACATGGGCAAGCTTTCGGCCTGGAGCATTCCCGTCACCGCGGTCGCAAACGCGCTGAAGGCCGAAGGTATCGACGCGCCGCCGGGCGTCGTCTACGCCGGCGACCGGCGCTTCAACGTCAAGGCGACGGGCGCCTTCGACTCGCTCGACGAGATTCGGGGCACGGTGCTTTTGTCCGTGCAAGGCCGCACGGTGCGTGTCGGCGACGTCGCCGAGGTGTCGTGGGCCTACGACGAACAGCGCCACGTCGCGCGCTGGAACGGCGCGCCTGCCGTCTATCTGACCGCGAACCAAAAACCCGGCGAGAACGTGTTCGACGTCCGCGACCGCATCTACGCGGCGATCGACGAGTTCGAACGGGAGATGCCGCAAGGCATCCGTATCGAGCGCGGCTTCGATCAATCGAAAGACGTTCAGCACCGCCTGTCCGGCTTGTTCCGCGACTTTGCGATAGCGCTTGCTCTTGTGCTGATCACGTTGCTGCCGCTCGGCATCCGCGCGTCGCTCATCGTCATGATCTCGATCCCGCTGTCGCTCGCGATCGGCGTCGCCGTCTTGAAGATGACGGGCTTCACGCTGAATCAGTTGTCGATCGCAGGCTTCGTGCTGTCGCTGGGCCTCCTCGTCGACGACTCGATCGTGGTCACCGAAAACATCTCGCGCCATTTGCGCCAAGGCATGTCGCGGCGCGAAGCTGCGATTGCCGGCTCGCGGCAGATCGGCGTCGCGGTCGTCGGCTGCACGGCGACCTTGATGCTGGCCTTTACGCCCTTGCTGTTCTTGCCGGAAGGCGCGGGCGCCTTCATCCGCTCGCTGCCGGCCTCCGTGCTCTACACGGTCGCCGCCTCGCTCTTCGTTTCGCTGTCGATCATCCCCTTCTTGTCGAGCCGCCTTCTGTCCGAGCACGGGCACCCGCAAGGCAACTTGCTTCTGCGTGTCGTGATGGCCGGGATCCACGGTTTCTATCGCCCGCTCTTGCACATCGCACTGAGCGCGCCGCGCCTCACGCTGATCCTCGCGACGATTCTGTTCGGCCTTTCGCTGACGCTGATCTCGCGCCTGGGCTTCAGCCTGTTTCCGCCCGCCGAAGTTCCCCAAGTCTTGGTCAACATCGAACTGCCCGACGGCGCCGCGATGTCGGAGACCGACAAGGCGCTGCGCCGCGTCGAAGCCGTCGTCGGCAAGTCGAAATCCGTCGAGTGGTTCATGTCGAACCTCGGCCACGGCAACCCGCAGATCTTCTACAACGTGCGCCCCGAACAGGAGAAGGCGAACCACGCCTCGATCTTCGTGGGCCTGAAGGAATGGAAACTCCGGGAATCGCCGAAACTCCTCGACGCGTGGCGCGCCGAATTCGCAAAAATCCCAGGCGCCCAGGTGATCATCGTGGTGTTCGAGAACGGCCCGCCGCTCGAAGCGCCCATCGCGGTGCGCATCAGCGGCAAAGAAATGGCGACGCTGAAAGACTTGTCCGCGCGCGCCACCGCGATCATCGAATCCGTCCCCGGTGCGCGCGACGTCGTCAACCCGCTTCAGCTCGACCGCACCGATCTCAATCTGGGCCTGAACGTCGACAAGGCGGCGGCGTTGGGCGTGCCCGCCGGCGCGCTCGATCAGACCGTGCGCATCGCGCTCGCGGGCGACATCGTCGGCCGCTATCGCCAATCGGACGGCGACGAGTTCGACATCACGCTGCGCCTGCCGTTCGGAACGCGCCACGAGATGACCGATCTCGACCGCATCTACGTACCGGTCACCCAAGGCCCCGGCGTGCCGCTCAGCCACATCGCGTCCCCGCGCCTGCAAAGCGAGCCCGCCCGCATCGACCGCTACAAGCGCGAGCGCACCGTGACCATCACCGGCCGCACGGCGAGCGGCTTTCTCACATCGCGCGTTTCGACTGAAGTGCTGGAACGGCTGAAGACGCTCCCGCTGCCGCCCGGCTATCACATCTCCGCCGGCGGTCAGGCCGAAGCCCAGGCGCGCAGTTTCGGCGGCCTCGGCAGCGCGCTGCTGCTCGCGCTCTTCGGCATCATGGCCGTGCTGATCCTCGAGTTCCGCTCGTTCAAGACGTCCGGCGTCGTTGCCGGCGTCATCCCGCTCGGCATCATCGGCGGGTTGGTCGGCCTGTGGGTCTCGGGCTATCCGCTGGCCTTCACCGCCATCATCGGTTTCATCGCCTTGATCGGCATCGAGATCAAAAACTCGATCCTCCTCGTCGACTTCACCCAGCAGCTGCGCGCCGAAGGCGTGCCCCTGCGCGAGGCGATCGAGCGGGCAGGCGAGATCCGCTTCCTCCCCGTCCTCCTGACCAGCGCCACCGCCGTCGGCGGTCTGATGCCCCTGGCGCTTGAGGCGTCGGGCCTCTATTCCCCCCTGGCGATTGTGATCATCGGCGGGCTGATTTCCTCCACCATCCTGTCCCGCCTTGTGACCCCGGTCATGTACCTGTTGCTGGCGCCAAAAGACGACGAATCCTGACAAACTTGCACTTGCAAGCATGATCGGCGGGATGAAACGCGCCAACCGTCTACCTGCAGTCGCAAGTCGGCTGACTTTGCTCTCCGTCGGTGCTTCCGTCCGCCCGCACCCCATGAGTATGATGCTCACCCTGAGTCGGGGGAGGGAAAGTCGATGAGAGTCTCACGCGTAGTTCTGTTGGTCGCAGCCTCGGCGCTGATTGCAGGCCCGGCCGTGGCAGCCAAGAAAAAGCCCGCCGCGCCGCCCTGCATCAAGGACAAGGTCCTGACCGCGTTCCAGATGCGCATGCTGCAGACGGAACTCGTCGTCGGCGCGCTCTCGTGCAAGATGACGCCGCGCTACAACGACTTCGTCAACGCGTACAAGCCCGAGCTGATGTCGGCCCATCGCACGCTGATGAAGCAATTCGGGCGCGAATCCAAGCTCGAGGACTACAAGTCGAAAACGGCGAACGAAGCCTCGCAGCGCAGCCTCGCCAACATCACCGAATTCTGTCTCTACACCTCCGCCCTCTACGACAAGCTCTTAGGGCCGGAACGCCTGCAGCTTGCGGCATTCGTGGCGACGGAGCCCGTCGCCAATCACCACGGTCAAAATGCCTGCAGCACGCCGGCCCTCGTGACCGCCGCCGCCAGCGGCAAGGTGGTCCCGATGCCGCGCGCCAAGCCCGAGACTGAGGCCGCAGCGGTCGCAATTCCGCAACCCAAGCCGGAAGCCAGCGCCGAAACCATTCCCGCGGCAGCGAGCGTTCCCGCTCAGCAATAGCGCTGTCACAAGCACAAAGAAAAAGGGCGAGCCTCGCGGGGCTCGCCCTTTTCTTTTGCGCACTCTTTGCTCAGTCGATGTCGATCGTGGCGCGGCGGTTGCGCGCCTCCATTTCATGGTCGCCGGTCTGCACCAGCAGCACGGTCTCGCCCTTGCCGGTCGCGGTGATGGCTTTTGCGGCGATGCCTTGACCCACCAGCGCCTTCTTGACCGTCCCCGCGCGCCGCTCGGAGAGGCGCTGGTTGTAGGCGTTGGACCCGACCGTATCGGTGTATCCGGTGACGAGGATCGCAACGAAGCCGCCGCGGATCGCGGTCGCGGCTGCCTCTTCGACGACCCCTTGCGCCTTGGCGTTGAGGTTGGCTTTGTTGAAGCCGAAATAGACGACGAACTGCTTGGGCTCGTTGGGCGGTGGCGGCGGTTGAACGGGCGGCGTCTCCATCGCCATCACCGGCTCGGCATCCGCCTGCAGGTCGAAGCGCAGACCGACGGTCACCGTGTGGTTCTCGTTCTCGAACTGGACCGACGCCGGTCCGAAGACTTGGAACTCTGGATCCGCGGTGGTCATGTAGCGGTACGTCAGGATGAAATCGAGCCGATCGGTCAACTGATGCGTGATCTGGAACAGCGCCTGGCCGGCGAGCACATAGTCTTCGTCGTGAAAGAACGGCGAGTCGGCCTCGACGAAATCGCCGCCGAAGCCCAATCCGACCGAAATAGCCGTGCGCGGCGTGATGTCGATGTCGTGGACCAGGTTGACCATCTGCGTGAACTGCGAGATGTCGCCGAAATTGCCGGGAATGCACGGGCCGCCGAAGCTGATGCAATCGACGTCGTTCTCGCGCCACCCCGCTTCGAGCTCGAGCCGCCAATTGTTCTCCCAGCGGTATCCGACCTCGGCGAACAACGCCCAGCCGGAATCGAATTCCGCTTCGAACGTCGTCGCGCCGCCGAAGCCCGTGTTGAATTCGACGTCCGCATTGTCGATCCAATTGGCGCCGCCTTCGACGCCGACATACCAACCCGTCGGACGATGACCGGCCTCGGCATTCTGCGCGAGCGCATAGACCGACAGGCCCAGCGCGGACGCGAGCAACGCGTTCTTCAACATGGAACTCTCCCACTCACCCCGGAAGCCGCGTCGGACGGAGTTGATCTCCTTGTTCCGCGGGCCTGCTCTGTCCCCGAATCACCAAATGAAGGTGCACGGGTCAAACAAAAGCGCAGTATTCCCTTAACTTTGGTGGCGAGTGTGCCATTAAAGCAAAGAGCGGCCCAAATAAGGCCGCCCTCAGGTTGCAGATGTACTTACCGACGGTTGAGGCGATAGTTAAGATCGCCAAGCCTAGTTCAAATCGATCGTCGCGCGCCGGTTCTGAGGCTCCTTGACCCCGTCGGCCGTCTGCACGAGGAGTTCGGTCTCGCCCTTGCCCGTGGAGGTGATGGCCGACGTCGGTACGCCCTGGCGCACCATTTCGCCCTTCACCGCGTTCGAGCGGCGCATCGAAAGTTGCTGGTTGTATTGCGGGGAGCCGACCGTGTCCGTATGGCCGGTGATCAGCACGGATGCCGATCCCGTATCCTTGGCGGCGACCACCGCCTCGGAGATCACGCGCAGCGCTTCCGACGTCAGATTGTATTTGTTGAAGCCGAAGAAGACGATGAACTGACGCGGCGCGGCGCTCATCGGCGCGGGCGGGGGCGGCGGCGGGGCGGCTTCGACGTATGCCTGCCGGCCTTCGAACGCGTAGCGGATGCCGATCGTCACGGCGTGTTTGACGAGGTCGTCACCGTTGGTAAGAACAAAAGGGACGCTCGGGGTGAAATTGAACTCCGGATCCATGACGCGCATGTATCTGTAGTTCACGAACAGGGCCGTCTGGCGGCCGATCGCGTAGTTGATGCCGGCAATACCCTGGTACGCGAAGTTCCAATCGTCGTCCTCAAAGCTGAACGGTCCAAGCGACGCGTCGGCATTGGCGAAGTCGCCGCCGGCGCCCACGCCTAGCGAGATGGACAGATCGTCGGTCAAGGCCAAATCGTAGAGGGCGTTGATCATAAAGGTCGCCTCCCACGTGTCCGCGCTGACCGACGTGATGGGAATGCCCGTGATCGAGTAGGCGTCGAGTTCGTTGTGGCGATAGCCGGCCTCGAATTCGACGCGCCAACTATCCCAGGCGTGGCCGACGGAGGCCAACACGGTCCATCCCGTATCGAAGCTCGCCTGCGCCGGGACCGTGGTGAAGATGTGGTGGTTCCAATCCTCGATCCAGTTGGCGCCGCCTTCCAAGCTCACGTACCAGCCGTTGATCTGGGCCGCATTTGCTGCCCCGCCGGACGCCACGCCGCACGCAACCGCGAACGCCGTGCCAAGCAATGCCGATCTCAACGTCATAGGAAAACACCCCTTTCTGTTTTTTTGCCGACCAAAAACGCGAGGGACTTGGGTCGGCCCCAGTTCGAATCCGTGGGTGCACGCGTTAAGGAATGAAGTCAAACACAAGGATTCGTACGCATCGAAAGCCGCAGAATTCCTAACAAATCGTAAACGAAACGGGGCGGGTCATCGCCCGCCCCTCGACTTTTGGTTGTTGTATTTCAACGTGATTCGCGCCGAATCACGCGTGAATCGCTGACTTCTATTGGAGATTTATCGTGGCGCGCCGGTTCTGCGGCTCCTTCACGCGATCGCCGGTTTGCACCAGAAGCTCGCTCTCGCCTTTGCCCGTCGCGGAGATCTTGTCGCCCGCGATTCCCAAACCTTCGAGTGCGGCGCGCACCGCGTTGGCGCGGCGCATCGACAGCGCCTGGTTGTAGCTGCCGGAGCCCATGCTGTCCGTGTGGCCGATGATGACGATCGATGCCGAGCCCCATTCCTTGGCGGCAAATGCCGCGTCTTCGACCACGCGCTGCGCTTCGGGCGTGAGTTCGGATTTGTCGAAGCCGAAAAAGACGATGAACTCCTTCGGCGCCGTTGGCGGCGGAGGCGGCGGCGGCGGAGGGGCGGGTGCCGGAAGCGGCGCGGCCTCGCCATGGAGCGCGAACCGCAGGCCGAGCGTGACGGCCTGTTTCTCGAGCTCGCGATGGAAGCCGACGTTCTGCGTCCAGCCGGGAGAACCGGCGTAGTCGACGCTGAACTCGGGCGCGGCGACCCGCATATAGCGATAGTTCAAGAACAGCTGTGCGCGCTCGCCGAGCGCGTAGTTCAGGCCGAGCAGCCCCTGATAGGCAAAGGCCCAATCTTCGTCGTCGAAATCGGTGGAGCCCAGATCGAAATGGGCGTGGTCCGCGCCGACGCCGGCGCCGACCGATGCGGTCAGACGCTCGGACAAATGGAAGTCGTAAAGAATATTCGCCATCAACGTGAACTCGCCGAGCTCGCCCGTCGGCGTCAGCGTCGATCCGCCCGTCGTGATTTGTCGACCGATGTCGTTGTGGCGGTAGCCCGCTTCCAGTTCGCCGCGCCATCCGCCGTCGAACGCATAGCCGACCGAGCCGAAGACGGACCAGCCCGTGTCGAATTGCGCGTGAAGCTCGGAGCGCGAGGTGTAACCGGTCGTGTAGACGAATTGTTCGAAGAAGCGCTCGTTGCCGACCCAGCTGGCGCCGCCTTCGAGCGCGAAGTAGGTGCCGCGAAGTTCGCTCGCCCGGGCGGCGTTGCCGATCGCGGCAAGCGCGACGCCGGCGAGCAACGCTGTCTTGAGTTTCATTTTCCCCTCCGAAAAGCCCTGGCACGCCATCGATCGCGCGGGGAGGTCTTGGGAGGAGCCGTTATCGCCCGGTTAGGCTTAAGGGCGGGTAAATTGCGCGCCCGGATGCTGTACTCGAATAGAGAAGGGCGGCCTTTGAGCCGCCCTTCATCAGCACACGGAGGATAGTCTTCAGTCTAGTCCCTAAAGTCAGGCGATTAGTTCAAATCGATCGTCGCGCGGCGATTCTGTGGTTCCTTCACGCCGTCGCCGGTTTGCACCATCAGTTCGGTCTCGCCGCGGCCGCTGGTCGAGATCATGCTGGCCGGGACACCTTCGGCGGCAAGCCCGTCCTTGACGGCCTGTGCGCGGCGGATCGAGAGCCGCACGTTGTAGGTCGCGGACCCCGACGAGTCGGTGTGGCCGACGATCATGATCGAAGCCGAGCCATACTCTTTGGCCGCGGCCGCCGCATCGGCGACGACGCGCGCCGCTTCAGGCGTCAGATTCGACTTGTTGAATCCGAAGAACACGATGAACTGCTTCGGACCCTTCGCCGGCGGCGGCGGTGGCGCCATCGGCGGCGGTGCTGCGCCGTCGCGCTGCAGATCGAAACGAATACCGACCAGCACCGAATGATCCGTCTTCTCCAT
>JBGOVA010000308.1:0-3330 GCA_041477875.1 Micropepsaceae bacterium
GGGTCGTACTCCCTGAATGCACATTGTCGCCGGTCACGCCGGTAGCCTTAGCAAATCATTAAGCTTTGTCCCTTAAGTATAGGACACCGGCCTGGAGCCTGCCGTCGAGCGCCCGCCGCGCACCTCCCGCCCTAAGCCCCCCATTAACATCCGGTTGCTAAACTGCAGAGGTCTCCGACCGATTGCGGATCCTTTGCGTATGAATCCGGTGCCGGACGCCGATGGCCGTTCGCCCGCCGCCGAACAGGCGGCGGATCTGGACGTGCGCCGCCTCGAGACCGCCGCGCGCTATCTCCACACGAACCTTCTGCCGCTGCCGCTCATTGTGGTCGGTTTGGCGCTGCTGCTCGCTCAGTCGCACGGCGCGCCGGGGCCCATCGCGTGGGGCCTGACCACTGTCGTCACTTGGTCCGTCACCATCGCGACGCTGTACAATTTTCTGCACGACGAGCGTCGCGCCGAACGTACCGTGCGCTGGACGATCGCGATTTGCGTTGCCGTCTTCGTCTCCTCGGCGGCCTTCGCAAGCGTCTCGGCGTTGTTCTGGATCGACGGCGATCGCTTGAACAACGTCTTGCTCTATGTCCTCGTCGCGGCGGGCCTGGCGGGCGCCGGCGCCCAATCGGCGCCGAGCTTGCCGGTCGTCGTGACGAACATGACGCCCTACGCGCTCGTGTTCCTCTATTTGTCGTTGGGCCACGAGGCGTATCCCGCGAACGTGGGCTTTGCGTTCCTTCAGCTCTGCTACATCGTCTTGGTCGCACTCACCGCCAAAGCCGTCTGGCAATTGGCCGACGAGATGCTGCGCCTGCGCAACGACAAGCGCGACCTCATCGACAAGCTCCGCCGCTCGCTCGTCGACACCACGGCCGCGCAGTGGAAGGCCGAAGCCGCCAACCGCGCGAAATCCGAGTTCCTGGCCAACATGAGCCACGAACTGCGCACGCCCTTGAACGCCGTCCTCGGCTTCTCCGAGATCATCAGGGACCGCACCTTCGGCGACGCCGCGCTCGACCGCTACGCCGAATACGGCGAGCACATCCACTTCAGCGGCCGCCATCTCCTGGGCCTGATCGGCGACATTCTCGATCTCTCCAAGATCGAAGCCGGCAAACGCGAGATCGAAGAAACCAATGTGGACCTCGTCGCCCAGGCCAAGGACGCCTTGTGCTTCGTCGAACCCCAGGCCGCGCGCAAGGAACTCGACTTGAGGCTCGACGCGCCGTCCCCGGCGACGGTGCGCGCCGACGAACGCGCGCTGCGCCAGATCATGGTGAACCTGCTGTCGAACGCGGTGAAGTTCACCCAGCAGGGCGGCACCGTCACCTTGCGCCTCTCGCCGGGCGTCGGCGGCGGCGTCGCCATCGCGGTCGCCGACACCGGCATCGGCATCAAGCCCGAAGAGTTGGGCAAAGTCCTCGAACGCTTCGGCCAAGCGCGCCACGACATCGCGACGACGCAAGAAAGCGGCACGGGCCTCGGCCTTCCCATCGTCAAAGGCCTGACCGAACTCCACGGCGGCACGGTCATGATCGAAAGCACGCTCGGAAAAGGCACGACCGTCACCGTCGAACTTCCCGCAAGCCGCGTCGTGCCCGGATCGGCGGTCACCGACGCCGCGTGAGCGACGGCTGACACCGCGCGCGCACTGTGCTTACGTGCCATCCCACCCACGAACCGGACCGACATGAAGGGCATGCCCACCTCGAAGGAACTCCACCGCCTGCGCGATTCGATCGACAACATCGACGCGGCGCTCATCCATTTGCTGGCCGAACGCTTCAAGTTCACCCAGCAGGTGGGTGCGCTCAAGGCCGCGGCCGGCATGCCCCCCGCCGACCCCGCACGCGAAGCGGCGCAGATCGCCCGCCTGCGCGCGCTCGCCGCGACCGCGAAGCTCGACCCCGAATTCGCCGAGAAGTTCCTGAGCTTCATCGTCACCGAGGTCATCCGCCACCACAACGCCCACCGCGACGCGACGAAGAAGGCGTGACGCCCCCGATGAACCCACAATGAACCCTGTCGTCCTGACCATCTCGTGCCCCGACCGCACCGGCCTCGTCGCCGGCGTGACGACGTTCTTGGCCAGCGAGAACTTTTTCATCGACGAGACGCACCAGTTCGGCGACGCCGAGACCGGACGCTTTTTCATGCGCACCGTCTTCCGCCCGACGCAGGGCGCGTGGGAAGCGAAGGCCTTCGCCAAGGGCTTCGCGCCCATCGCCGAGCGCTTCGAATGCGCCTGGGACGCGAGGCCCGTGACGGAGCGCCCGCGCGCGATCGTCATGGTCTCGAAGTTCGACCATTGCCTCGCCGACCTCATCTACCGCGTGCGCACCGGCGGCCTCGCCATGGAGATCGCCGCCGTGATCTCGAACCACGCGACCTTGAAGCCGCTGGTCGAACGCGAAGGCATCCCCTTCATCCACCAGCCCGTGACGGCCGCGCAAAAAGCGCAAGCCGAAGCCGTGCTGTTCTCGACCATGGAGCGCGAGCGCGCGGAACTCGTCGTCCTCGCGCGCTATATGCAGATCCTGACGCCCGAGGCGTGCGGCCGCCTGGCCGGGCGCTGCATCAACATCCACCACTCCTTCCTGCCCGGCTTCAAGGGCGCGAACCCCTACCAGCAGGCCCACGCGCGCGGCGTGAAACTGATCGGCGCCACCGCGCACTACGCGACCGAAGACCTCGACGAAGGCCCGATCATCGAGCAGATGGTCGAACGCGTCGACCACGCGGCGACGGTGGCCGACATGGTCCACCTCGGCCAAGACCTGGAGTGCCTCGCATTGGCGCGCGCGCTCAAATCCCACATCGAACGCCGCGTCTTCGTCAACGGACGGCGCACGGTGGTGTTGCGGTAGGGCGCTTTCCCGATATTTCCCGTTCTTCCCGTATTCGGAATCGACGTCCCCCTCAATGTGCAACAGCGCAACATCGGCTGATTTGCGCGGTTTTGCCGCAACCAAAGCGCAACATTGTTGCACATCATGCGTAACAACGGCACCTCGTGACTCTCTGCGGGACGCAGTTCGCCGCACTCATCGCGCTTTCGGCCGCGACAGCCCTGGATGCTTGACGATGTCAAAGAATGCGCAGGGACGCCTGGCGCGTCCGAAGGCAACAAACTACCGGAATCGCGCCAAAAATGCAAGGTAAAATGCAGCGCAATTATTATGTCCCCGCAATCCCTCAGGTGCAGCCGCACGCCGTCTGCTTCGGCGGGCATTGCACCGAGCCGTACGAACAAAAGACGCAGCAGTCGCCGGGCTTGGGCTTCAGCCGGGTGCCGCAGCCGGTGCACTCGTAGAAGAAGAGGCACGCGTCGAC
>JBGOVA010000066.1:0-19408 GCA_041477875.1 Micropepsaceae bacterium
GCAATGGGTGATCTGGCAGATGGCCAACCAAGGCCCGAAGTTCGGCGAGGTCGGCCACTTCCGCCGCCTCGCCGACACGCAAGGCGATCAAACCTCCGCCGTGCGCCGCTTCACCGAGGAAACGACCCGCCGCTACGGCGTGATGTACAACCGCCTCTACGTCCGGCGCTACCTCGCCGGCGACGAATACACGATCGCCGACATGATCTCGTATCCCTGGACCGTCGGCTGGAAAGGCCAAGGCCAGGACATCGAAGAGTTCAAGCACTTCAAACGCTGGTTCGACGAAATCGCCGCGCGCCCCGCCGTTCAGCGCGGCATGGCCGTCGGCAGCGATCTTTCCATCGACCCCTCGAAACTCTCCAAGGAAGACCAAGACCGCATCCGCAAGCTCCTCTACAACCAACGCGCCCGCCCCGCGCCGGGGTAACCAACAAGAATGTCATCCCGGATAGCAAGGCTCGCACACCGTTGCGTTCCGCAACGGGCTCGCCTAACTGCGGGATGACAATGCTAGAATAGATCGACATTTTTGAGAGCGAAGGAAACGCGACCATGGGCGATTGGGTCGACCTCACAGCCTCCGACGGACACAAACTCAAAGCCTGGCGCGCCGCGCCGAAGGGCAAACCCAAGGCGGCGCTCGTCGTCGTGCAGGAAATCTTCGGCGTCAACAGCCACGTCCGCTCCATCACCGACCGCTACGCCGCCGAGGGTTACCTCGCGATCGCGCCCGCGGTGTTCGACCGCTATGAGCGCGATTTCGAAACCGGCTACGGCCCCGACGGCATGGCCGAAGCGCTGGCGATCGTGCCCAAGCTCGACATCCCCAAAGCGCTGCTCGACATCGAAGCCGCGCGCGCCGACGTGCACCCGGTCGGCAAAGTCGGCATCGTCGGCTTCTGCTTCGGCGGCACGATCGCGTGGCTCGGCGCCACGCGCCTGAAATTCGCCGCCGCCTCCTGCTACTACGGCGGCCGCATCGCCTCGCTGGCAAAAGAAAAACCGCACTGCCCCGTGATCATGCATTTCGGCGCCAAGGACGCGCACATCCCGCTCGCCCAAGTCGACGAAATCCGCAAAGCCCAACCGAACGTCCCGGTCTACGTCTACGACGCCGACCACGGCTTTTCGTGCGACGAACGCGCGACCTACGACGAAGCCGCCCACAAACTCGCCTGGACCCGCACCCTGAAATTCTTCGCCGAGAATTTGCAATAACCCCTCAAACGGACTTGCCCTTCCCCCCTTGAGGGGGAAGGTGTCGCGCGTCGGCGCGACGGATGGGGGGCCGGCACCACGCGCGTAGGTGCCCCCCATCCGTCTCGCCGCTTTCGCATTCGCTCGGCGTCGATCCACCTTCCCCCACAAGGGGGGAAGGGCAAGATTATCTGCTACACTGTCGAAACGCGCGCGCCGGAGACATCACATGCCCACCTCAAATCGCCTTTCGATGTTTTTCGGCGTCGTGATGCTCTTGCTGTTCCCGTTCTTCTTCACGCAGGTCGCGCTCGTCAGCCTCGGCAAGCTTCACCTCGCGCCCGACACGGCGTTCCGCTTGATGTTGGGCATCATCTTCGGCGGGCTCATTAACATCCCGATAAAGCGCTACGTGCAGCAGCGGCCGGTGTGGTCGCATCCCCTCACGGTTTTCGGCTTGGACCGCGCGATGCCGCGCTGGCTGACCCAGCGGCGTGAGACGATCATCGCGGTCAATGTCGGCGGCTGCCTGATCCCGGTCGGCATTGCGATCTATCAGCTGACGTTTCTCGCGCCCCTCGGCGCCGACGCGATTTGGGCGGTGACCGTGGCGACGACGATCAACACCGTCGTCTGCTATTTCGTGGCGACGCCCGTGGCCAATGTCGGCATCGTCATGCCGGGTTTCGTCGCGCCCTTGACCGCGGTCTTGAGTGCGCTCGTCCTCGCGCCCGAATACGCCCCGCCGGTGGCGTTCGTCGCCGGCGTCATCGGACCGCTCGTCGGCGCCGATCTCCTGCACATCGACGCCTTCCTGAAGACGCCCGTGGGCGTCGCCTCGATCGGCGGCGCGGGAACGTTCGACGGCATCGTGCTCTCGGGCATTTTCGCGGCTTTCCTGGCGTGAAACGGCCACAGCCGAATCAAATAGCGCGTGCCCAGCCCTCGTCTCCCCTCGGCCCTTGATCTAGCGTCGATCGCAGACTGATTCGGGGGAGACCGCCTTGCAAACCAAGCGGCCCTGGTTGTGGCCGGTCATCGGCCTCTTTGCGTTCACCGGTTTCGTTGTGCCTGCCGTCGCGAGCTGCGGCGGAGGCGGCGGCATGAACGCGCAGGAAGCGGGCCTGCTCGCCGACTTCCTCATCCTCGCCGTCAAGCCGGAAGGGGACGACAGGGATTACAAACTCGTCGAGATCGGCGACACGAAGATCGACGCCGGCCTCCTCGGCGTCGTCATCAACACGCTGCCGCTCGACTTCTTGGGCCTCGGCTCCAGCGAGCGCACCTACGACGAGGCGGCGGAGCTTACGCAATGCCGCTCCGCCTGCCGCGCGAACGCGCAATGCCGCGACTTCTCTTATGTGCACCCGAGCGCAAGCCAGCCTGTGGGCGTCTGCCATTTGAAGCGCGTCGCCGAGAGCGCCTCCTACGGCGTGATGACGCCGGTCTCGGGCCCCGGCGAAGGCACGGTGATCGAGCGTCCGATCCGCGAACCCGCGCCCACGGCGTCGCCGCGCACAACCGCCGACAAGATCGTCTTCGACGATTCTGAAAAATCGGGTCGCGTCAGCTACGCCGCCGATGATGCGCGCACGACACCGCTGACGTTGAAGTTTCTGGCGCCCATCTCGAACCTGAAAGTTTTCATCCGCGCCGCCGACGCGAACGGCCAAAGAACCTGGGCCAACGTCGAAGCGCTCGGCACGAAGGGCAAGCGCGTCGCGCAGACCGGGACCTGGATCTCCGCCGGCGGCGAATTGAACTTCGGCCACGGCGTCGCGATCGCGACCGAAGGCGACCGCATCGCCGTCGTAAAGATCTCCGCGCGCGACGGCGCCGCGCTCTTGGTCGACGGCATCGAGTTCGCGCGCACGCTGATCGCGCCGCCGGTACACGAGACACCGGAGACGACCGTGCCCGTCACGCCGCCCCCGCGCGAAGCGATCCCGACGCCGCCGCGCCTGCCGCCGATCATCGCCGAGCCGATGTCCGTGCCGCCGCGCGTCGTGGCCGAAGCGCCGACCGCACCGCCGCGCGTGATCACGACTCCGCCGCCGCCGCTCGCAACGCTGCCGCCGCTGCCGGAGCCGACTGTCGCGCAACCCGAACCGCCGCCGGTCGAACCCATCGCGACCGAGCCTACACCGCCGCCGTCGATCGCGCCGCCCGTCGTCGCACCGCCCGTCATCACACCAGAGCGTCCGCGACGCGGGCTTCCCATCTGGGCCGTCGTCGCGGCGATCGCATTAGTCTTGGGCGGCGCGGGCACCTATTGGCACTCGCATCGCCGGCGCATGCTGAAGCGCCTGACGACGCGCCTCGTCTCGAACGGCCTCGACCGTCAAACCGTCGCCGTCCAAGCGTCGGAGCGCCCCGACATCGGCCTGCGCTTCGTCGTCCGCTCGTCGGCCGCGATCGGCGCGCCCGGCACACACATCGAACTCGTCCCCGCGGGAGCCTACGCATGAACGCGCAAGCCGCCTCATTGGTGCAGTTCTTCGATTTCGACAACGCCGCCGTCCGCAAGGACGGCCTCAGCGCGCTCGGCGGCACCGCCGCGATGCGCGGCGTGCAAGCGCTGCTCATGGCAGCCCCTCTGCTCTTGCAAAATCACGCCACGCAAAGCGCGACCGAAGCCCTGCAGGCGGCGCTCAACGTGCGCGTCGTCGACATCCTGGCCGCCGCCTGGAACACGCGCCGCGAACTGCGCCAATACATCGACCGCACGAAATACCCGGCGGACCAGATCATCGACCACACGATCGCCAAGCACGACGTGCACTCGACCCACCACCCGCGCCTGCAAATCATGCTCGACCAATCCCCAATCGGCCCCGAGATCGACTTCGAAGTCACGGTCGCGCTCACGATCGAAAGCGCGGTCTTGCGCATCAAGGACGCCCGCATCATGGGCGCGCGCACCGGCAAGGCCTTCGGCACCGGCACGATCAAATGCGAAGGCGCCACTTTATTCTCGCGCCCGACGAAGTCGGTGAACCTGCCGCTGACGATCTCCTTCGGCAGCGGCATCCCCATCGGCAAAGCAATGGCGAGCGGCACAACCCTCGCTGCGGACGCTGCTTAAAGAGAAATTTTGAGGGCGGTCTCCACCGCCTCGCCGACCGCGAGCACGCGCGCATCGCCCATCGTTTCACCTACGACCATCAGCCCCGACGGCAGCTCGCCGTCGCGGTGCATCGGCACGCTGAGCGCGCAGCGGTCGAGGAAATTCACGAGGCTCGCGTTGCGCAGCGCCAAGCCGTTGGCGCGCGAGAAGGCCGCGGGTTCGGCGACATCCGCGATGCGCGGCGCGACGATCGCCGTCGCCGGAATGAGCAGCGCGTCATAGTCCGCGCTGCGCCGGTTGGTTTCGCGAATGGTCTCGGCCCGCGCGTGCAGCAGGTCGAGATAGTCGCCCGCCGTCATGCGCGCGCCGATGTCGAGGCGCGCCGCGACGTTCGGATCGTAGCCGTCGCGGCGCTCCAGCAGCCCCGCGCGCCGATGGAACGCGAAGGACTCGGCATTCGCGATCGTGCCGCGCGCCATGATTTCAGGCATGCGCGCGAATTCGGGGAAGCGCACGCGCTCGACGCGCGCACCGGCCTTGCTCAGCGTCGCAAGCGCGCGCTCGAACGCCGCGCCGACAATCGCGTCGACATCGGTGAGCACGAAGTCTTCCGGCACCGCAAAGCGCAATCCGGCAAGCGCGACCGGCGGATACGCCTCGATCGGCGCGTCGGCAAGAATGGCGTCGCTGATGCGGCAGCACGCGACCGAATTGGCAAGCGGCCCGATCGAGTCGAGCGTTTCCGCCAACGGAAACGTTCCCGCGCGCGTGATGCGTGCCTGCGTCGGCTTGAACCCCACGATCCCGCAAAACGCAGCCGGAATGCGCACCGACCCGCCTGTGTCGGTGCCGAGGCCCATCGCCGCCTGCCCGCGCACGACCGACGCCGCCGCGCCCGAACTCGACCCGCCCGGCACGCGCGCTCCGTCGCGCGGATTGGCGCACACCGGATAATGCGGATTGACGCCGAGCCCGGTGAACGCGAACTCGCTCATATGCGTGCGCCCGACGATCACCGCGCCGCCGGCGCGCAGCCGCGCGATCACCGGCGCGTCGCTCTTGGCCGCCGGCGCATCGCGCAAGATCGCCGACCCCGCCGCCGTCGGCTCGCCCGCGACGTCGAACAGATCCTTCACCGAAACCGGAATGCCCGCGAGGACCGACGGCACTACCCCTTGCGCCCGCATGCGATCCGACGCATCGGCCGCGACGCGGGCCCGCTCCGCATCCACGCGCGTGAACGCCGACCCGTCGCGCGCGATCGCCTCCAACGCCGCCTCGACCAACGCGCGGCTGGTCGTCTTGCCGGTCGCGAGGTCGGCGCAAAGTTCGGAGATCGTGCGCCCCGTCAGCATCACTTTTTGTCGATCCACATCCATCGCGTCGGGTGCGTCCTCAGCGGATTCTCCTCCCACCCTTTGACGTAAGGTGCAACCAGGCTGAGATTGACCGACGTGTAGAGCGGGACGATCGCGCTGTCGTCGAGCGCGATCTGCTCGGCCTCGCGAAAGAGCGCCATGCGCTCTGCCGTGTCGACCGTACGCTCAGCCTCCGCGACTTTTTCATCGAAGGCCGGATTCGAGTAGCCGCTGCTGTTGTCGTCGACCGAGCTCGTCAGCAGAAGATGGTGATAGAACTCCGGGTCCGGAACCTGCAGCCAACCCGACAGCCCCGCCGTGAAATCGTGCACGCGCAACCGCGCGAAATAGACCGCCGTATCCTCGACGCGCAGCGAAACGGAAATGCCGACGGCCTTCAGCATGTCGGCGATAGCGATCGCGAGGCGCCGTTGCGTTTGGCCGGCGAACGTGCCGAGCTCGAACGTCAGCGGCTTCGCCGGCCCATAGCCCGCCTCGGAAAGCAGCCGCCGCGCTTCCTCGCGCCGCCTTTCCATCGGCCGGGCTTTGAAGTCGAGCGCGGCTTGCGTGTAGTGCGGGATCCCCGCCGGCGTGATGCTGTAGTTCGGCATCTCGCCGAGCCGCAAGATCTTGCTGGTGAGCGTCTCGCGGTCCACGGCGAGCGACACGGCCCGCCGCACGCGCGCATCGTTGAACGGCGGCTTCAAGTTGTTGAGCGTCATGTAGGCAAAGCGATAGCTGGGCGACGTGCGGACCGAGCCCTTGGGCAGGATCTTTTTCAGCCGCTCGAATTCGGCCGGCGGAAAACTCATGTTGACGTCGATTTCGCCGGCGCGAAACCGCTTCACCGCCGCCGCTTCGTCGTCGAGCGGAAAATAGTTGACCTTGTCGATGCGCACGTTCTTCGCGTCGTAATAGCGCGGGTTCTTGACCAGCGTGATGTGATCGTGCGGCCGCCATTCTTTCAGCACATAAGGCCCGTTCGAAACGAGAATCCCGGGCTTCGTCCAATCCTTGGGATGCTTCTCGATGACGTGCTTCGGCACCGGCCACAGCAGCGCTTGCGTCAGCAGCCACAACAACGCCGGCGATGGCTCGCCAAGCTCGACGACGACCGTCCGCTCGTCGGGCGCGCTGACGCCCAACGCGGTCACCGGCATCTTGCCCGCGTTGATCGCCTCGGCGTTCTTGATCTTGAACGCCATGTTCGCCTGCAAGGCGCCCATCCGCGGGTCGACCACGCGGCGGAACGTGTAGACGAAGTCGTCCGCGGTCAGCTTGACCCCGTCGGACCACGTGAGCCCCTCGCGCAATTTGAACGTCGTCGTGCGCCCGTCCGCGCTCACCGTCCAGCTTTCTGCGGCGCCCGGAATAGGCAGGCCTTGCGGCGAAATCTGGCAGAGCCCCATGAAGAGGTCGCTCACGATCTCGTACTCGGCGAGCAACGTCTGCTGCGCCGGGTCGAGCGTCCCGGGCTCCGCCGGATTGCCGCGGTTGAGCACCGTCTCCGCGCGCGCCCACGTCGAGCATGCCAGCGCGAGGAGGAAGGCGGCGGCGAAGTTTCTCACGCGCATATCAAGGAACGATACGGCTCGGGTCGACCTTCGACATCTCGGGCTTCGGCAGCGGCTTGGGCGTGCGGTCCCGTCCGTATCCTTCCATTTCGTCCGCACTGACGATGCCGTCGCGGTTGCGATCGGCACGGTCGAACAGCGTGCGCCACTGCGTGGCGAATTCTGCGTAGACGAGCCGCCCGTCCGCGTTCCAATCGAACACGGGCGAGGTGTTGCGCTCCTGGCGCAAGCGTTCGTTCAGCGCGCGCGCCTCGCCCGCGTCGAGCGTCTCGTCGCCGTTCACATCGTCCTTTTTGAAGTCCGCCGTCAGCGTCTGTTCGAGTTCAGGCTTCGTGACGTTGCCGTCGCCGTTCGCATCGAAGCGCTCGAGCGCCATTGCTTCTCGCACGCGTTTGGGCGCCTCCGTGCTGCCGGCGGCGGCGGGTTCCGTGCCGAAGCTCGGCCCCCGTTCGGGCCGGCCGATCGGGTTGAGACTGCACGCTTGCAACGACAATGCCGCGAGCGCAACGCCCGCGGCACGAGAGATCCGTTTCATCGAACGCGCCCCCGAGCGGCTGAAAGCCAGGGGCGCACCTTAGCTGATTGGCTCAGGCGGATGCCACCCACATCCGCCTGAAATCCAACCGTGACTTGCCGATCAGAGGACCCGTTCGCCGTGTTGCGTGAGGTCGAGGCCTTCCAACTCCTCTTCCTCCGACACCCGCAAGCCGATGGTCGCTTTGACAATCATCAGGATGGCGTAGGTGACGAAGGCGCAGTAGACGCCGGCATATGCGATGGCCGTAGCCTGGACCATGACCTGACCGGGATTGCCGTCGATCAGACCCTTGCCCAGACTATTGATGCTCGACAAAGCGAACACGCCCGTCAGCAGCGCGCCGACCGCGCCGCCGATGCCGTGGATGCCGAACGCATCGAGCGAGTCATCGTAACCCCCGATCCGCTTCAGCCACACCGACCCGATGTAGCACACGACGCCCGCCGCAAGGCCGATATAGATCGCGCCGTCCGGGGCGACGAAGCCCGCGGCCGGCGTCACCGCCACGAGACCCGCAACCGCACCCGACAGCATACCCAGAACGCTCGGCTTTCTCGCGATCATCCACTCGACGAACATCCACGACAGAGCCGCAGCAGCCGTTGCGACTTGCGTGTTGGCCATCGCGATGCCGGCAAGGGCGTTGGCGGCGACCGCGGAGCCCGCGTTGAAGCCGAACCAGCCCACCCACAACAGCGACGCGCCGATCAGCGCAAAGAGCAGATTGTAGGGCGCCATATCCTCGCGCCCGTAGCCGGCGCGCGGCCCCAGCACGATCGCGCAGACAAGGCCCGCGACGCCCGCGTTCAAGTGCACGACCGTGCCGCCCGCGAAGTCGAGCACGCCCATCGTTCCCAGGAACCCGCCGCCCCATACCCAGTGCGCGATCGGCGAATAGACGGCGATGAGCCACAGCGTCATGAACGCGACCAGCGCCGAGAACTTCATGCGGTCGGCAAACGCGCCGCAGATGAGTGCCGGCGTGATGATCGCAAACGTCATTTGGAAAGTCATAAACACCGACTCGGGGATCGACGCCGCCAAGGAGTGCGCGACATTCATGTCCATCCCGTGCAACATGAAGCGGTCGAGCCCGCCGATATAGGCCTGGGTCGGTCCGCCGTTCGTGAACGCCAGCGAGTAACCGATGATCGCCCACGCGATTGTGACGAGCGCCGTGATCGCAAAGCTCTGCGCCGCGGTCGCCAGAATGTTCTTCTTGCGCACCATGCCGGCGTAGAACAGCGCCAGCCCCGGGATCGTCATCAACAACACCAAGCCCGTCGACGTCAGCATCCACGCCGTGTCGCCGCTGTTGAGCGCCAGCGGCACCGCATGCGCCGGCAGATGCGCCGCCGGTGCATCGGCAAGCGCCACGCCTGCAGAAGCGAGCATGGCGCAGAGCGCACCCGCCATAAGTCGAAGCTTTCCAAACATCGCAGTTCTCCTCACAAAATCGAATTTCCTATCCATGTGCGATCCTCCGCGCGGTGCGCGCCGCATAGGCGCTCGCGGGCATCGACCTGAGGGCCGAGCGCACGTTGTTGCCGGGTTTTTTCGGATTGCGGCTGAGCTGGCGCAACTGCAGCCGCCCCGCCGGATCGAGCATCATCGCCTTGCCGAAGTCGGCCACCCCAGACGTGCGCATCAAACCCGCATCGCGCCGCACCGACAGCAGGGCACGCATGCTCGGCCGTTGCGGCGGCAGCGCCCCGACGCTGCGCGGCGCGCTTTGACGCCCGGCGTAGAAAATCAGTCCGGCGCCGGCCGCGCCCAACGTTGTCAGCGCGACGGCGTTCGACGGCACGACCGGCGCGCGTGCCACGATTGCCGAATAGACGGCTTTCGCCGGCGCCGCCAGAAAGTCGCCGTAAACAAATGAGGCCAGGATAAAGAGAGTCGAGCCGATGGCGGCCGCGCGCGAAACATAGGCGAGCGCCCCCTTGCTCGAGCGCAGAAGGTCGAGCGACAGGAGTAACAAAAGCATGCCGAAGATCGCCGTCCCCGCCCCGGCCGACGCGATCATTCCGCCCAGCGCTTGAAGCGTCAGCCAATAGGGTTCGGTGAGCTTCGCCAGCGCTCCGATCCACGACTCGAGTAGTTCCATGTCCCCGTCCCCGTTTCCGATTGCTGCAAATGCTAACGGCGAGAGGCGCGAGGAAAAGCGCTAATCACATAGCGAAAACGAGATGTTCACAGATTGCGCATCGCTGGTGCAGCAAAGTGACATGCACTGCGCGAAAGCGATGCAAACGAGTGCGCAACATTTGCGCTTGGTGCCCAACTTGCGCGCAGCTGACGCGCGCGAGGAAGCAGGCATCACTCACCCCTCGCCCTTCCAACTTCTGGAAGGGAGAGGGGTCGGGGGTGAGGGATGGTCGACGCGCCAAGCTCGGCGCCGCAAGACTATCGCCCGCGCAGAAGAATCAAACGCTTCGCAGCGAACGCGCGGCCCGGACTTTCTTGGTGTCAGGCATGTGGAGATCGCGCATTCGCCCGCACGCCAATCATTTCAATCACGACCTTGCACAACGACCTTCCCTCACCCCCAACCCCTCGCCCTTCCAGAAGATGGAAGGGCGAGGGGAGAAGTAGCCGCGATACTTCACTCACCTTCACCGCTCCAAGCTCTTGCTCAGCCACGCCATCGGGCGGTCGATTTGGAAGAACAGGGTTGCGGTCTCGCCCGTCGCGGATTTGACGTCCATTTTGTCGAACGCGTGGCCGTTTTCGTCGATCAGCGCTTGCATCACGAGCTCAAAGCGCAGCGCCGACAGGACCGCATACTCCTCGTCGACCGCGATCACGACGAACGCCGTCTTCGTGCTCTTCCCGTCGCCCGAGGCGATGATCGAATCCATCAGGCCTTTGGCGATCGCGCGATGAAACACGGCCTTCGCCTCGTCGCCCTTGAGTTCGAAACATCGCCCGCTCAGGAGATGCGCCTCTATGTCGACGAAATTCGCGTCCAAGACCTTCGCGGCGGCGGGCAGAACCTTGGCGCAGTCCTGCGCGTTGAACGCCTCATGCATCACCCGCTTCGCGTCGTCGCTGTCCCCGCCGTAGGGCTGATAGAGCGGGCTTTCGGCATAGGCGTCGCGCAACGCACGGTAGTCGACCGTCGTGTCCCCCGCCTTGACCCGCGCAACCAGGCTTTCGTAAGGCCCGGGCGCGGCCGCCTGCGCGCACGCGATCGACGCGAACGCAAGGACGGTTAAGACCAATCGCATCATTCGATGCTCCCCCCGATCCGCGAGGTGGGGCAAGGTTAGCGCGCGCCGGCTCCGGCGGAAACCATCCCGTGCGTACCCATTCTCATCCATCACGAAGTTCTGATATGATCGCGGCAGTTGGGGGGAGTGACCCTTTTGGGAAAACTCCAGATGAACGCCGAACGCCTGCAAACCTGGGTCATGATCGCCACCGTCGCGCTGTTGCTGGTCGCGATCGTGCGCATCTATGAGACGTTTCAGCAGAGGACGCCGCTCAACCTCCAGGGCCATATCGAAGTCGAAGGCTCGACGACGGCCAACCCACCGCCCGCGAACTACGGCGCAACACCGCCCGCGATGCAGTAGGGCCTACAACGCCATCAGCATGGCTGCGGCGCTGTCGGGGCATGCGCCTTTGAATTCTTCCGATCCACGCAAGCCGTCGGGAATCTTCTCCCGCCCCACGCTTGCAAAGCCGAGCTTCGCGAAGAACGCCTCCGCCGTCGTGGTCAGCAGCGCGACGCGCCTGATGTCGTGCGCCTTGAGGCGCGCCATGAGGCGATCGACCAGCGCAACCCCGAGCCCACGCCCGCGCGAAGGCTTGTCGACCGCAAGCGAGCGCAACAACACCGCATTGCCGTAAACCTCGGCGCCGACGCAGCCGCGAATCTCGCCGCCCTCCTCGCACACGATGAAATGCGCAAGATGCTCGCGCGCGCCCGCAACCGGCAGCGCACATTCCAAAAGCAGCCGCTCGATCGCGGACCAATCGCCGGATGTCGCACGCCGATACTGCATACCCCTTGACTCCGAACTAACGATTCCATACTTATAGAATTATGGAAGCAAAGCAAGTGATATCCGCACTCGAAGCGCTGGCTCAGGAAAATCGCCTGGCGATCTTCCGCGCGCTGGTTCAGGCGGGCCCGCCGGGCCTCACCCCTTCACGTCTCAGCGAAGACCTCGACCTCCCCGCGCCCACGCTCTCGTTTCACCTCGCGCAGTTGCGCCATGCCGGTCTCGTCACCGTCACGCGCGACGGCCGCTCGCTCATCTATGTGGCGGCTTATGAGGCGATGAACGGCCTGATCAATTTCCTCACCGAAAACTGCTGCGCCGCAGTCGGCTGCCCGCCCGCGTCGTGCGCCGCCAAACCCGCAAGAACCCAACTCAAGGAGAAAGCCCATGAAGCGCCTGCACGTTCACGTCGCCGTGCCTGATCTGACGCAATCGATCCGGTTCTATTCGACGCTGTTCGGTGTCGAGCCGGTGAAGGTCAAGGCCGATTACGCCAAATGGATGCTCGAGGACCCGCGCGTCAATTTCGCGATCTCGCAGCGCGGCTCGCGCCAGCCCGGCGTCGACCATGTCGGCCTGCAAGTCGACACGCGCCCCGAGCTCGACGAGCTCTCGCGCCGCCTGAAGGCCGCCGGTGAACAGACCTTCGACGAAGAGGCGACGACGTGCTGCTACGCGCAGAGCGACAAGAGCTGGGTGAAGGATCCAGCCGGCGTGCGCTGGGAAACGTTCTACACCTTCGGCGACGCGACGACGTACGGCGAGAACCCGCAAATTGAAGACGGCGCCGACGCGCACCTCGAACAAGGTGCGGCCGGCACGGCTTGCTGCGGCACGTCGACAGCGAGGGTCGAACCGGTCGTCGTGACGCCAAAGCAAGAGAAGGCGAACCCCGCCGCCTGCTGCGGTTAGGACACAGCGGTGGCTGAACTCGCGCACAAACCCATCGATGGATCCGCCGCCTGGAAAGGAAGCGAGATCGTTCGCGATCCAGGCTGGATCCATCGACTGACCGCCGCCGAAATCGCCGACCTCGATCGTGCGATCAAAGCCGGCAAGGCTACGGGCAAACCGCTCGGCCAACTGACGCGCGAAGACTTCGATCTGCCCGTCTTGCAGCCCGTCATCAAAGGATGGATGGACGCGCTCAATCGCGGCCGCGGCTTCGTACTCGTGAAAGGGTTTCCGGTCTTCGACTACTCGACGCAGGATTTGGAGATCGCCTATTGGGCGCTCGGCCGCCACATGGGCGATCCCGTGCCGCAAAACCGCGCCGGCGATCTGCTTGGCCATGTGCGCGACACCGGCGAGATCGCAACGAACCCGAAAGTGCGCCTCTACAAGACGACGAAGCGCCAAGACTTCCACGCCGACGGCTCCGACATCGTCGGCCTCTTTTGCCTGCGCCGCGCGAAATCCGGCGGCCTGTCGCAGATCGTCAGCTCGATCTCGATCTACAACGAATTCCTGCGCCGCCGCCTGGACCTCGTGCCCTTACTCTTCGAGCCGCTCTATTGGGACCGCGCCGGCGAATACCTACCCGACGAAAAGCCATGGATGAAGCTGCCGATCTGCTACGTCGCGAACGGCCACGTGCGCATGTTCTACATCGGCTGGTACATCCGCGACGGCCAGCAATACCCGGAAGTCCCGCGCTTCACAAAAGCGCAAACCGAAATGCTCGACCTGATCGAGGAGATCGCGAACGACCCCGCGTTCAACCTCACCATGGATTTCGAACCCGGCGACATCCAGTTCCTGAAGAACTCGGCGATCCTCCACTGCCGCACCGAATACGAGGACTTCGAGGAGCCCGAACAAAAACGTCATCTTCTTCGGTTATGGCTCACCGCGCGCGAGTTCGAAGACGGCGACGAACGCCCGCGCCAAGGCTTTGCCAAAGGAGAAGCGGCGTGACGACGAACGTCCTGTTCCTGTGCACCGGCAATTCCGCGCGCTCGATCTTGGCCGAAAGCTATTTGAACCACGCCGGTCGCGGCCGCTTCCGCGCCTTCAGCGCCGGAAGTTTCCCCAAAGGCGCGGTCCATCCGCTCTCGCTCGAAACCTTGCGCGCCGCCGGCATTCCCGTGGGCGACGCGCGTTCCAAAAGCTGGGACGAATTCGCGACGCCGTCGGCGCCGCGCATGGACCTCGTCGTCACCGTTTGCGACAACGCGGCGGGCGAAGTGTGCCCGCTATGGCCGGGCGGACCCGCGAAGGCGCATTGGAGTTTTCCAGACCCCGCCGCGTTCGAAGGCTCGGACGCAGCCAAGCGCGCCCGCTTCGCCGAAATCTTCGCCGACATTCGCCGCGCCGTCGACGGGCTCATCGCGGATCGCGGGAGATGAGTGCACGCGAGTTGGCGCGGCGCGTCTTCGCTGAGGCGTTGGGCTCGGCGTTTCTTCTCATGGCCGTCGTCGGCTCGGGCATCATGGGCGCGCGCCTTGCGGGCGGCAACGACGCCATCGCGCTTCTCGCAAACTCGCTCGCAACCGGCGGCGCGCTGATCGCGCTCATCACCGCGCTGGGCCCCATATCGGGCGCGCACTTCAATCCCGCCGTCACGCTCTTCGAGCTCGGCCGCCGGCACATCGCGTGGCGGGCGGCACTCGCTTACGTCCCCGCGCAAGTCGCGGGCGCGATCGTCGGCGTCATCGTCGCCCACGCGATGTTCGGCCTTGCGCTCGTGCAAGCGTCCGGGCACGCACGCGCAAGCGGCGGCGAGTTCGTCGGCGAAGTTGTGGCGACCTTGGGCCTTCTCGTGACCATCTGGGGCGCCGCGCGTTCGAACGCGCAAGCCGTGCCCGTTGCTGTCGCCGCCTACATCACCGGCGCTTATTGGTTCACCTCGTCGACGTCGTTCGCCAATCCGGCGGTCACGATCGCGCGAGCGTTGAGCGACACGTTCGCCGGCATCGCGCCCGCGTCGGTGGCAGGCTTCATCGCGGCGCAGTTCGCGGGGCTGGGCCTCGCGCTTGTCGCGGCGACGGCGATGGGGAACAACGCGCGCTGAGGACTTGCGCGCATTGCTCGAAGCGCTTTGGCCGGTTAATGGTGTCGGACGGCTGCGACTTCGAGGGGCAGGCATTTCGATGAAAGGTATCGGCTTTTTGATTGCCGGATTGCTGTTTGCGATCGCGGCGGGAGTGGCTTTGGCCTACGGCGCGCCGCGCGTGGATGCGGAAGCCGAGGCGGCAAAACTCGCCGCGCAGAAGTCGCGCTATTTCACGCCGGAGGAAAGCAAGAGCTACGGCGACGTGAAAGCCGGAGGGCGTCGCATCTCCTACCAAGCGGTTGCCGGCACATTGATCGTTCATCCGAAGGATTGGGATGACGTGCCGGCGCCTGCGGCGGACGCGGCGGCGACCGCCGACAAGTCCGCTGCCGCTACCCCGCCGGCGGAAGACGACAAGAACCCCACGGCCGAAGCCTCGATATTCTACGTCGCCTATATCAAGTCGGGCTCCGACCCGGAGACGCGGCCGCTCACGTTTCTCTTCAACGGCGGACCGGGCTCGTCGACCGTGTGGCTGCACATGGGCGCGTTCGGGCCCAAGCGCGTGGTCACGTCGGACGATTCCCACTCGCCGGCCGCGCCCTACAAGGTCGTCGACAACGCCTCGAGCCTGCTCGACGCCAGCGACCTCGTCTTCGTCGACGCGCCCGGCACCGGCTTCAGCCGCATCGCCGGCAAGGACAAGGAGAAGGCGTTTTACGGCATCGACGGCGACGCCCACGCCTTCGCCGAATTCATCGCCGCGTTCCTGTCGAAGCACGGGCGGTGGAATTCGCCCAAATATCTCTTCGGCGAAAGCTACGGCACCACGCGCTCGGCCGTCCTCGTCAATCTGCTCGAGACGGAGCGTTCGATCGATTTCAACGGCGTTATTTTGCTGTCGCAGATTCTGAATTTCGACTTGAGCCCCGACGGGCCTGAGGTGAACCCCGCCGTCGATCTGCCCTATCAATTGGTGCTGCCGACCTACGCGGCGACCGCGTGGTATCACCACAAGCTGCCTGGCAATCCGCCGGCGCTGGCGCCCCTGCTCGCCGAAGTCGAGCGCTTCGCGATGAACGACTACGCGCTGGCGCTTGCCGCGGGTGCAGGGCTGAGCCCGCAGCGCCGCCAGGCGATCGCGGCGAAGCTGCGCCAATACACCGGGTTGCCCCTCGACTACATTCTGAAGGCCGACCTGCGCATCAACGGCGGCGAGTTTTCGAAGAACCTCGAAGGCGACACCGACATGACGACGGGGCGGCTCGACACGCGCTTTTCCGGGCCGACGCTGGACCCTTTGAGCAAGCAAGCCGATTACGATCCGCAATCGGCGGCGATCAGCTCGGCCTATGTGTCGGCCTTCAACGACTATGTGCGCAAGGTGCTGAAATACGGCGAGGGCAAAACGTTCAAGCCCGAAATCGATATCTGGCAGACGTGGGACTACGCCCATCAATCGCCCGCCGCGCCCTTCGCGCTGCCGATCGCGCCCAACGTGATGCCCGACCTCGCGACCGCGATGAAGTACAACCCCAATCTCAAAGTGCAGCTGAACGCCGGCTATTTCGATTTGGCGACGCCGTTCTACGAAGGCGTCTACGAAATGCAGCATTTGCCGATCCCGGCGAAGCTGCAGGCCAACATCGAATACAAATTCTACGACTCCGGCCACATGGTCTACGCGCACGAAAGCGCTCTGACGGCGCTCCACGACAACGTCGCCGCGTTCATCCGCAAGACGAGCAATCTGGAGGCGCCTTGAGAGCGGCGCAAAATTCGAGAGCGAATTGACCAGCGAGCCGACTCTCCAAACCGACATTGAGCGCCTGCCCCGCCGCCGCATCGTCGTGACGGTGCTCGGCACCATTCAGATCTTCGCCTGGGGTTCGACCTATTACCTGCCCGCGGTGCTCGCGAAACCGATCGCCGGGGACACCGGCTGGTCGCTCTCCTGGATCGTGGGCGCCTTGTCGCTCGGCATGCTGACGTCGGGCTTCGTCGCGCCGCGCATCGGTCGCACGATCGACCGCTGGGGCGGGCGCCCGGTCCTCGCTGCCAGCGCCGTTCTCTTCGGCGTCGGCCTGACGGGCCTCGCACTGTCCCCGAATCTCGTCGTCTACATTTTGGCCTGGATCGCGATCGGGCTCGGCATGGCGGCGGGGCTTTACGACGCGACGTTCTCCACGCTCGGACGCATCTACGGCGCGGACGCGCGCCAGGCGATCACCGCCGTCACGCTTTTCGGCGGCCTCGCCAGCACCGCATGCTGGCCACTGTCCGCATACCTCACCTCCGAACTCGGATGGCGAGGCGCATGCTTGGCCTATGCGGCCTTCCACCTCCTGATCGCATGTCCCGCCTATCTTCTGACCTTGCCCCGCGAAGCGGAACGCAAGCCCCACGTGGCCGCCGATGCGCCCGCGTCCGACCTCGTGCCGCGCGCACCGACGACGCAGTTCATTCTCTTGGCCTGTATCTGGGCGCTGGCGTCCGGCATCACCTCCGTGGTCTCCGTGCATCTTCTGACCATGCTGCAGAGCCGCGACATCGCTCTGGCCGCGGCCGTCGCATTGGGAGCGCTCGTCGGTCCAGCCCAGGTCGGCGCGCGCATCGTCGAGATGTTCATCGGCCGCTATCACCGCCCGATCTGGACGTTGGTCGCCTCGACCCTGCTCGTCGCGATCGGTCTTGCCTTCCTGTGGTCTGGCTTGGCCGTCCTGTCGCTCGCCTTGATGCTCTACGGCGCGGGCGTCGGCATCCATTCGATCGCCCGCGGCACGCTGCCGCTCTCGCTCTTCGGGCCGGAAGGTTACGCAACGCTCATGGGCCGCCTGGCGAGGCCCAGCCTCATCGCCGGCGCCGCCTCGCCGACGCTCGGCGCCGTGCTGCTCGAACAATCGGGTACCGAAACGACGCTCGGCGCACTCGCGGTCTTGGCGCTCGTCAATGTGCTGATCACGGGCGCCTTGTTCGTGGCAATGGCCAAGCACCGCGCCTGAGCTAAGGCGGATGCAGCTTATGACGACGCCTCCAGCGCTTCCTTCAGCCGCCGCGCGTCTTTGTCTTCGGGATCGATTTGCAGCGCAGCTTCCGCATCTTGCTTAGCGTCGGCAAAGGCGCCCGAGATGCGCCGCGCATTGCCTCGCAAGACCAGGGCCTCGACACGCATCTTGCTCAGCCAAACCCCAGCCGGGCAAGCATCGAGCTTGCGGTCGAACTTCACGTCCGGCGCGTAGTTCGCGCATATCTGGTATTGGCCGATGGCCTGGTTGCACGCGACGATGGCCTCCACGATCAGCGCGCTCGCTCCGGATTGGAGCGCTTCACACCGGCCGGCATAGGCAAGCGCTGATGTCGGATCTTTCCTCAAGGCTTCGCTGCATTGGGAGGCGTCGCTCGGCGTGCCCGTCCTTTGTTGCGCTCGGCAGAGATAGGCTCTCGCCTCTGCCGTACTGATGGGACCCAAACCGTCGGCGATCGCCATCTCGCAGGCCGCGCGCGCCCGCTCGTAGTCGCCCTGCCAGAAACGCACGCGGCACAGGCTCTTTTGGGCCAGCGTGTAAGCGGACTCGATCATGAGCGCCTTTTCGCAGTCCGCGGCTGCTTCTTCCAGGCGTCCGAGCCAAAAGCGTGCAATGCAGCGGTTGTGGTAGAGCTCCTTCATGTTGGAGTTGATGGCGATTGCTTCATTGCACGCGGCTTCGGCGGCGACGAAAGACTTGAAGTTCAACTCCGTCACACACAGTTCCTTGCGGGCGTAGACGTTCCTGCGATCCCGCTCGCGCGCCGCCCCGCACTCAGTCCGCGCCTGCGCAAGTTCGTCCATAAGCCGCGCGCCATAGCATTGCGTGGCGAGTAAGCGGCTCAGTGCGGCATCCTCGCCGATGCTGCCATTCCCGGTCATCTCGTAAGCGCGGTTGCACGCGGCCAAATGTTCGGGTTTCGCCGCGCGGTTCATCAAGTCGAGCTTGGCGAAGCATGCGCGCGTTAGGGTGATCAGCGTTGGATTTTCGTCTGCTGCAGCCGCACAGTCGTTGGCGACGTCCGGTGTGATTTCATCGCTGGCGGCATCATCCACCGTGAGCTTCGGTTCGGGGTTGAATTGGAGGTCGACAATTGCGATGCAACGACCGGTGCGCGCGGCAACGTTGTTGGGGTCGCGGCGCAAAACGCTGTCCAATGTCTGCAGCGCGAGGCGCGCCTTGCCGCCGGTAAGCCGCACGTTCGCAAGCTCGATCTGCGCGACCGCGTAGAGGGCGCTTTCCGGTTTGACGTGTGCGCAATCCTGCGCCGCCTGCGCCAGCTGGTTCATGCGGGCCAGGATTTTGCACCGCTCCACCCGGGCCTCATCATAGTCGGGCTGCCGTTCGAGCGCCGCGTTGACAAGCGATAGAGCATGGACGACGTCGCCCGATTCCGCAGCCGCTCGCGCCGTTTGCAAGGTATCGAATGCAGGATTCCAAACCTGGCTGAGACCATAATAGCCGGTCACCGACGCAACGGTCGCGACGGCGCCCACGGCGACCGCGCCAAACGCAAAGCGGACAAATCTAGCGATGGCTGCACCGTCCAGAACGGCACCGCTGGCGCGATAGAACTGGAAGACGACACCCAGAATCGTGAATATACCCGCCATGCCCGCGATGTTGTCGCCGTTGTCTCC
>JBGOVA010000120.1:0-14139 GCA_041477875.1 Micropepsaceae bacterium
GAAGACGGCGCCCGCGTCGACGTCGACGAGTATGAAAAAGACAACGCGCGCGACTTCGCGCT
This sequence comes from Micropepsaceae bacterium, assembly GCA_041477875.1. Lineage (GTDB taxonomy): Bacteria > Pseudomonadota > Alphaproteobacteria > Micropepsales > Micropepsaceae > SZUA-430. The sequence continues at coordinate 63 of JBGOVA010000120.1, forward strand.
CTGGAAAGCTCCCAAGCCGGGCGAGGCTTCGTGGCAGACATCTATCGGGCGCGGCCGTCCCGGCTGGCACATCGAATGCTCGGCGATGGCCGAAAAGCACCTCGGCGAAACCTTCGATATCCACGCCGGCGGCATCGATCTCATCTTCCCGCATCACGAAAACGAAATCGCCCAAAGCGAGGGCTCGCATCATAAGCCGCTCGCGAACTACTGGATGCACAACGGCTTCCTGCAGGTCGAAGGCGAGAAGATGTCGAAGAGCCTCGGCAATTTCGTGACCATTCGCGAGCTCTTGGCCGAGAAGAAAGTCGGCAACGAGCAATGGCACGGCCGCGTGCTCCGCCTCGCAATGCTCGGCACGCACTATCGCCAACCGATCGACTGGACCCTCGACCGACTTCTACAATCACGAACCATGTTGATGGAATGGGCGAGGCTGCTGCACGACACGCCTTCTGCTGATGCGCTGCACGACGACGTGATGAGCGCACTGTCGGACGATCTCAACACGCCGGCCGTCTTCACTGCGTTGCACGGGCTGTCTGCCGGGGCACGGACCAGCGCGGAGGATCGCCGTCGCTTGAAGCGCGCCTTGACGTTCCTCGGCCTCTACGACGGCGAGAGGGACATCGACTTCATGGTGGGCCAGACAGTGGATGCCGGGGCGGTCGAGTCTCTCATCGCCAAACGCAACGCCGCGCGCAAAGCCAAGAACTTCGCCGAAGCTGATCGCATCCGCGCCGAACTGTCCGACATCGGTGTTGCTATCGAAGACGGCCCTTCCGGCACCACGTGGAAGGTCGTGTCATGACCCGCGAACGGCTCTACCTCTTCGACACGACCTTACGTGACGGCGCGCAGACGCAAGGCGTTGACTTCAGCGTCGAGGACAAGCACCAGATCGCAAAAGTGCTCGACGCTCTGGGCGTCGATTACATCGAAGGCGGCTGGCCCGGCGCCAATCCGACCGACACGACGTTCTTCAACGCGCCCCCGACGCTCGGCCGCGCGCGCCTCGTCGCCTTCGGCATGACCAAGAAACCGGGGCGCAGCACGTCGAACGACCCCGGCTTGGCGAGCGTGCTCGATGCGAGGGCGCAGGCCTGTTGCCTCGTCGGCAAATCGTGGGACTTCCATGTCGACGTCGCGCTCCAAGTCTCGCGCGAAGACAACCTCGCGGCCATCCGCGAAAGCATGGCGCAGGTGGCACAGCGCGCGCGCGAACCGATGTTCGACGCCGAACACTTCTTCGACGGTTACAAGGCGAACCCGGCCTATGCCCTCTCGTGCCTGAAGGCGGCGCTCGACGGCGGCGCGCGCTGGGTGGTGCTTTGCGACACCAACGGCGGCACGCTGCCGTATGAAGTGTCCCGCATCGTCACGGAAGTCGTGACAGCGATCCCCGGCGATCGCGTCGGCATTCACACGCACAATGATACGGAAAACGCAGTCGCCAACACCCTGGCCGCCGTGCAAGCCGGCGCACGCCAGATCCAAGGCACGCTGAACGGCCTGGGCGAACGCTGCGGCAACGCGAATCTCATCGCGCTGATCCCGACGCTGATGCTCAAACCGGGTTTCGCGGAACGCTTTGAAATCGGCATCGCGCAGTCGCAACTGAAGACGATCACGCACGTGTCGCGCCTGCTCGACGAAATCTTAAATCGCGCACCGAACCGGCATGCGGCGTACGTCGGGGCGTCGGCCTTCGCGCATAAAGGCGGCTTGCATGCCTCCGCCGTGATGAAGGACCCGCGCACGTACGAACACGTAGCGCCCGAAACCGTCGGCAACACCCGCAAGATTCCTGTTTCCGATCAGGCCGGCCGCTCGAACCTCGTCGGCCGTCTAGTCGAACTCGGCATCGATGTGGACTCGAAAGACCGGCGCGTCGCCGCGCTCCTCGAGCAAATCAAGGAGCGCGAATTCCTAGGCTACGCGTATGACGGTGCCGAAGCTTCTCTCGAACTCCTCGCGCGCCGCGCGCTCGGCAAGGTGCCCACGTACTTCAACATCGAGGGCTTCCGCGTGTCCGTCGAACGCCGTTTCAACGCCCTCGGCCAAGAGGTCAGCGTGTCCGAAGCCGTCGCAAAAGTCGTCGTCGACGGCGAACGCCTGATGAACGTGGGCGAGGGCAACGGCCCCGTCAACGCGCTCGACAACGCCCTCAGGAAGGATCTGGGCCGCTATTCGAAGTGGCTCGAAGACCTGAAACTCGTCGACTACAAAGTCCGTATCCTGACGGCCGGCACCGAGGCCGTCACACGGGTCATGATCGAAAGCGGCGACGGGTCCGGCAACCGCTGGTCGACAGTCGGCGTCTCACCCAATATTGTCGACGCTTCGTTCGAGGCGCTGATCGACTCCATCACCTACAAACTGCTGCGTGACGGAGCGCCCCCGTCGCGCACGTGAGAACCGCGACCATGCGCATTCCGGTCAAAGGCAAACCGCAGACGCAAGTCAAAGCCGAACTCGAAGCCTTCGCCGAACGCGACGCCAAATGGCGCGACGGCAAGACGCTGGGCTACATCTACGACGCGGGCCCCGACGTCGAGGAAATCGCGAAGTGGGCCTACATGCGCTACCTGACCGAGAACGCGCTCGCGGCCACGACTTTCCCGAGCCTGATGCAGATCGAGAACGAACTGGTCGCGATGTCCGCCGCGCATCTGGGCGATGTGCCGGGCGTCGTCGGCAACTTCACGAGCGGCGGCACGGAGTCGTGCATGCTCGCGGTCAAAACCGCGCGCGACTTCGCTCGCGCGGCGAAGCCGCACATCAAAGAACCCGAAGCGATCCTGCCCATCACCGCGCATGCTGCGTTCCAAAAGGGCTGTCACTATCTCGGTGTCAAGAAGGTCTTGGCCCCCGTCGATCCCAAAACCTACAAAGCCGACCCCGCCGTGATCGAGAAAGCGATCACGCCGAACACGATTCTGATCGTCTCCTCGGCCGTGTCATATGCGCACGGTGTCCTCGATCCGATCGAAGACATCGCCCGCGTTACGCAAAAACACAATCTGCTCTTCCACGTCGACGGCTGCATCGGCGGTTTCCTGCTGCCGTACTTCAAGCGCCTCGGCGCCAACCTCGGCGAATTCGACTTCCGCGTGCCGGGCGTGACGTCCATGTCGATGGATTTCCACAAATACGCCTACTGTCCGAAGGGCGCGTCGGTCATCCTGCATCGCTCGAAAGACTTGCGGCGCTTCCAGCTGTTCGTGACCTCGGATTGGACCGGCTACACGATCATCAACCCGACGATCCAATCGGCGAAGTCGGGCGGCCCGATGGCCGCGGCCTGGGCCGTGCTGAACGCCGTCGGCGACGACGGCTACATGCGTTTCGCCGAACGCATCTACAAGGCAACGCAAGCCATCGTCGAAGGCATCGGCAGTACGCCGGGCCTTCGCGTGCTCGGCAAGCCTGACTCGAACCAAGTCGCCTTCACCTCCGACGATTTCTCCTGCTTCCACATCATCGACGAGATGGCGTCGCGTGGCTGGGGCGTGCAGCCGCAATTCGGCTACCACGGTTCGGAGGCCAACGTTCACATCTCGATCGGTCAGAAAACGTTCGAGCAGACGGACGACTTCCTCGCCGCGCTACGTGCCTCGGTGGAGGCTGCGGCGCCAAAGGGCTTCAGCCAGACGGCGGCGAGAGTGAAAGCCGAGCTTTCCCGCATGGACAGTGCGGATTTCAAACCTGCAATGCTTGGTGATCTCATGCGCGCCGCCGGCATCGAAGACGGCCAGCTGCCGCGCAAGTCGGCCGAGCTCAACCAAATTTTGAACGTCCTGCCGCCGAATGTCACAGCGTTCGCCCTTACCGAATTCATGAACGATCGCTACATCTACCGGCCCAAACGGTAGTTGCGTCCCCGCCAGCCCAATGCCCCAGCGCCAGAGAATCGACACCGGCGTGCTCTACGCCGCCAGCGCCTTCATCATCTGGGGCGTCATTCCGATCTATTGGAAGTTCCTTGCCCATGTCGGCGCGGTCGAGATCGTCATGCACCGCATCCTCTGGACGCTGGTCTTCGCGCTCGCCGCTCTCGGCGCCTGGGATCGCCTGCCCAGACTCTACACTGCGCTGACCACGCCGCGCTCCCTCGCCGCGCTGACCGCGAGCGCGGTGATGATCGCGATCAACTGGGGCCTCTTCATCTGGGCCGTGACCGCCGATCGCATCATCGAAACAAGCCTAGGCTACTACATCAATCCGCTGGTGAACATCGTGTTGGGCGTTGCGTTCCTCGGCGAGAGGCTCACGCGCGTTCAAACGATCGCCGTGGGGCTCGCGGCCTTGGGTGTGGTCTATCAAACGGCGGCGCTAGGCTACCTGCCGTGGATCTCGCTCGTGCTCGCCGTCAGCTTTGGCATCTACGGCTTGATCCGCAAGACCGTCGCCGTTGAATCGCTTGAGGGCTTGACCGTCGAGTCGATCATTCTCTCACCCGCGGCCTTGGGCTACATCGTTTACCTGACGATCACGAAGCAAGGCGCGTTCTTGCACACGGATTGGGTGACGGACATCAACCTCATCACCGCCGGTCCGGTCACGGCGATCCCGCTGCTGTTGTTCGCCGCGGGCGCAAGGCTCGTGCGCCTCTCCACGATCGGCTTCCTGCAGTACATCGCGCCTTCGATCGCGCTCCTCATCGCCGTGTTCATGTACAACGAGCCCTTCACGCAGGCGCACGCGGTGACGTTCGCGCTGATCTGGAGCGCGCTTGCCCTCGTGTCGTGGGAGGCGTTTCGCCGCGAAGCCTACTCGGCGGCCTGACGCTGGAAGTTCATGATCGCGGGCATCGTGTCCTCGACGCGCGACACGACCGTGTAAAGCTCCTTGAGCCCATAGCGCGCGAAGTGGTGCGACCCCACGCGATCGAACGTCGCAAACAGCGGGTCCCAAAACCCCTTCACGTTCACGAACACGATGGGCTTCTTGTGCAGCCCGAGCTGCGCCCACGTCATCGCCTCGAGCACTTCTTCGAGCGTGCCCAAGCCGCCCGGAAGAATGACGAACGCATCGGAGAGCGCATGCATGCGCTCCTTGCGCTCGTGCATGTTCGGCGTGATGACGAGTTCGGTCAGGCTCGCAAGTTCGATTTCGCGCGCGCGCAAAAACTGCGGAATGATGCCGATGACCTCGCCGCCGGCTTCCAGCGCGGCGCGCGCAACGTCGCCCATGAGCCCGATGGACGCGCCGCCATAGACGAGCCGCGCGTGTGATTCCGCGATAAGGCGGCCCAAAGAACGGGCGGCCTGGGCATAGGCCGGATCGCTCCCTTCGGAGGAGCCGCAGAAAACGCAAACCCCGATCAACTGACGCATCGTTATTGGAGCCTAAAACCGAACGCGGAAGAGGTGAAGGGTACTATAGTCACTCATTGTGAATCCTTTGAAACCATGCCGTCCATGTGCGGCAGAACGATGACAGTTTTCCGCGCAAAAGCACGACGGCCTGGGTCGGACCCTATTCCAATTGGTAACCATCGGGTAAATCTTGAGGCGGGCAGGGGTTCCGATCCGGAGGATCAAGATGACAAGAGTGGTGGCGTGCGCTGCGTTCGCGGTGGCCGTGTGTGTCGGCGAAGTCTGGGCGGCCGACGCACCTGCACAATCGCCTCAAGACATCGTCGCAGCGCGCGAAGCCGCGATGAAGCAAATGGCCGGAGCCGTCAAAGCCTCTTCTGATCCGGCGGCAAAACCGGCGGATGCCAAAGCAAAACTCGCGGAAGCCATCAAAATCGCGGAGTCGATTCCGGAGCGGTTTCCGAGGGGAACCGGCATCGGTGACGCGGGCGTGACGAAAACGCGTGCACTGCAAGATATTTGGAAGAAACCAGTGGAATTCAAGGCCGCGGCGGACGCGTTGATCGCGGCGTTAAAAGCGGCGGACGCGGTAATGGGCGACCAAGCCAAACTTGATGCCGCTTTCGGCGATGTCCGCAAAGCCTGTGGCGGCTGTCACACGCCGTTCCGCGGCCCTGAAATCGAGTGAGCCTTTTCGGCACGCTCAGAATTGTTTTCGTGGCGGCGCTGCTTGTCGGCGCCGCCATTCTCGTTTGGCTTGCGTGGCCCGCGCGGACGCCGGTGACCATTCCCGCCGGCGTATCAAGCGCGAATGCAGGCATGGCGGAACACGGCGCCTATCTCGTGCGCGCTGCCGGTTGCGTCAGCTGTCATTGGGATCGCAAGGGCAAAGGGCAACCTTTCGCCGGCGGCCTCGCGATCCCGTCGGCCTTCGGCACCTTTTACAGCCCCAACATCACGCCCGACGCCGAAACCGGCATCGGCCGTTGGAGCGACGAAGACTTCGTGCGCGCACTGACGCAAGGGCAGGGCATGCAGGGCGAACACCTTTATCCAGCCCTTCCGTACACGTCCTATTCGCGCATGACGGTCGAAGACGCGCTGGCGATCAAAGCGCATCTGATGACGCAGCCCATCGTCAATGCGCCGCAAAAGCCCAACGACGTGCCGTTCCCATTCTCGTGGCGGGCGCTGCTTAAGGGCTGGAAGCTCTTTTTCTTTTCCGGCGCTCATCCGCTCGCGGATGATCCGCAAAGGGATGCAACCTGGAATCGTGGCCGCTATCTTGTGGTCGCGCTGGGACATTGCGCGGAATGTCACACCCCACGCAACGTACTGGGCGCATCAATCGCGGATCAGGACCTGCAAGGGAACCCAAAAGGCCCAGGCGGCGGGAAGGTGCCCGCCCTCGTTGGTCCTGGTGCGAAGGATTTCGACTCTTGGTCTGTGGAAGAAATCGCGGAGTACCTCAAAAGTGGCGCAAAGCCGAACTTTGATTCGGCGCAAGGGCCGATGGCCGAAGTCATTGAGGACGGTACGAAACACCTGACGGACCAGGACCGGCGCGCCATTGCGCTCTACCTGAAGTCGCTGAACGGCCGCTGACAAAGCTGTTGATAGGCGCACGCCGTGCGATTGCGGTCGGACCCTGCACGACTAGATTGTTGACCCATCTCCCAACCGGATCGGTGCGAAAACCATGGCTCGTGTCATTGTCATTCTTGCATTGATGCTCGCCATCACGGCGGCGATGATCGCCATCACGCGCAAGCCCGCCATCGCGCCCGGCGAAGCGGCAAGCGAACCCAGCACGACCGTCCGGCTGGCCGAGACGCCCGACGACGCGAAAGACACGGACGAGCAATCGGTCACATCCGCCGACCCGCGCCCGGCCACCACACCTCTCGAAACTGCCAGCGCGCCAACGACAAGCGCGCAGGACGTGACCAACGGCCCCGTCGCCGGTGCCGCGCCGTCGTTCGGTACGGCCGGCGTCGATCACAAAGGCAATGCCTCGTTCACCGGCACCGCGACGCCGGGCGATGTCGTCTCGTTGCTCTGGGAAGGCAAGTCGATGGGTTCGACGAAAGCTGACGACAGAGGCAACTGGACGCTCGGCTTCAAGGCGCCGAAATCGGAACAGCAGCAGGAACTGCTCGTCTCCGCGCAAGGCGCGGACGGAAGCACAGTCATCGGGCCGCAGCGCGCGATCATCCGCCCGCCGGTGACGGATGGAGGTCTCCCGCGCATCACGCTGAAGGCTGCGGATCAAACGCCGACGATGCTGCAGGAAGGAAACGTCGCCGCACCCGAGGCCAAGACGGGTCTCGTCGTCGAGAAGGTCATCAGCGGTGAGAGCGGTCTCACGATGCTGACGGGCAGGGCGGATCCGGGCGCCAGCGTCAAAGCGGCGATCAACGGCAAAGCCGCGGGCGAAACGCGCGTGGCGGCCGACGGTACATGGTCGCTCGCCGCCTCGAACGCTTCGGGCAAAGCCGCCGAGAGTCTGCGCCTCGAACTCATCGACAAAGACGGTGCTACGCTCGACCAGGCGGATGTGCCGTACAAAGTCGCGGCAAGCGCGCCGAAGGTCGCGGTGAATGAACCGAAGGGCGCGCGCGACTTCCCGTCGGTGCTGACCTCCAAGCCCGGACCGAAGCCAAGGCATCGCAAGACCGAAGGCGCCGATCTCGCGGCGATGTTCGCGCCGAGCACCGGCGCCGATGCCGCAGGGCCGAAGCAGACGATGGTGAAAGTACGACGCGGCGACAGCCTGTGGCGCATCGCACGCCGCCATCTCGGCAAGGGCAAGAAGTGGGCTGCGTTCTACAAGGCCAACAAGGACAAGATCGACAATCCCGACCTCATTTACCCTGGCCAGATGTTGATTCTCCCTGGCTAGCACCTCCAGGAAAGGGCTTCTGCGCTTTGCATGTGACATCGGCGGTGGATGTGTCAGCATCACCGGCCGCCAACCCTGGAAGTCCGCTGATCCATGGCTTAAGTCAGGGCCATGCCGCCATCACCTGGACGTTCGACTGTTGCCAACGCGGAAAAACGAGCCGGCGTTCCCTTTTGGGAGACGCTGAAGTCGCTTTCCCCCTATCTCTGGCCTGAAGGCCGCTTCGACCTCAAGCAGCGCGTCGTCTGGGCGATGATGGCGCTCGTTGCCGCCAAAGTCTTCACGTTGGCTTTTCCGCTTCTCTACGGCAGAGCGGTCGACGTGCTCAACCCGAAGGGCGGGGTCGAACAGGCGCTGACGGTCGCGATCGCACTGATCATCGCCTACAGCGTAGCGCGCATTCTGATGCAGGCCTTCAACCAGCTGCGCGACGCGATTGCCGCGAAGGTGGTCTATCACACCGTCCGCTCGGTGGCAGGCAAGACCTTCCGCCACATCCACGCACTCTCTCTGCGCTTCCATCTGGAGCGCAAGACCGGCGGCCTCACGCGCGTCATCGAACGCGGCACGAAGGCAATCGACATCCTGTTGTTCTATGCGTTGTTTTCGATCTTCCCGACGATCCTCGAACTGCTCCTCGTCTCCGGCTACCTGCTCTGGGCTTATCATTGGGGCTTTGCCGCGATCACGGTGGTGACCGTCGTTGCCTACGGCTGGTTCACGATCCGCATCACGGAATGGCGCACCGAGATACGTCGCCAGATGAACGACAGCGACACCGAGGCGAACACCAAGGCGGTCGACAGCCTTCTGAACTACGAAACGGTGAAGTACTTCAACAACGAAAACCACGAAGCCAACCGCTTCGACAAGGCGATGGGGCGCTTCGCCACCGCCTCGGAGAAGGCGCAAACCTCGCTCTCGATTCTGAACACCGGGCAAGCCGCGATCATCGCCATCGGACTGATGATGGTGATGGTGCTTGCCGCCATATTCGTCGCGAACGGCAAGATGACCCTGGGCGGCCTTGTCGTGGTCAACGGCCTGCTCACCCAGCTCTACGTGCCGTTGAACTTCCTCGGGACGGTGTACCGCGAGATCAATCAAGGCCTCGTCGACTTGGAGAAGATGTTCGGCGTCCTGAACGAGTCCCAAGAGGTAAGGGACAAGCCGGGCGCGCCCCCGCTTAAGGTCAGCGGCGGCGAAATCCGTTTCGAGGACGTGGTCTTCGCCTATGAGCCCGAACGCACGATCCTCAAAGGCGTGAGCTTCACGGTTCCCGCAGGAAAAACTGTCGCAGTCGTAGGCCCATCAGGCGCCGGCAAGTCGACGATCTCGCGCATCCTCTACCGCTTTTATGAAATCAAATCCGGCCGCGTGACGATCGACGGCCAAGACATCCGTGATGTGGCGCAGGATTCCGTGCGCGCCGCGATCGGCATCGTCCCCCAGGACACCGTGCTCTTCAACGACACGATCCGCTACAACATCCGCTACGGCCGCATCGGCGCCACCGACGAGGAGATCGAGCAAGCGGCGCGCATGGCGCAGATCGAACCTTTCATCCGCCAATTGCCGGACGGCTTCAACGCCATGGTCGGCGAGCGCGGGTTGAAACTCTCAGGCGGCGAGAAACAGCGCGTGGCGATCGCCCGCACGATCCTGAAGAATCCGCCGATCCTGCTCCTTGATGAGGCAACATCCGCGCTCGACACCCACACCGAACGCGAGATCCAAGCGGCGCTGAAGGAAGTGTCGCGCAACCGCACCGCACTCGTCATCGCCCATCGCCTTTCGACGGTCGTCGACGCGGACGAAATTCTTGTGCTTGACCACGGCCGCATCGTGGAGCGCGGACGTCACAGCGACCTGTTGGCCCGCAACGGCGCCTACGCCGCGATGTGGAACCGTCAGCGCGAAGCCGCTGCTGCCCGTGAGAAGCTCATCCAGGCGGAAGCGGACCCGGCGGTGAACCCCGAGATCGAGCGCGTCCAACCGGCCGCCGCGGCGGGCGAATAGCCCTAAAGCGGAATCTCGAGTTCGAGCGTCGCCTTGACGGCGCCGTCTTCCGTCGCGTCGCTGACGCCAAACAGATAGCCCACATTGTATTTGAGCTTCATGCCGGCACCGCCCAACGGCAGCGCGCCCGCGACGATCGGGCCGATGCGATGTTCTTGCTCGTCCCAGTCCGCCATGTCGCCGATCGCGCCGAACTCGCCGTAAATTTCGACGCCGGGCTCGAACATCTGGTCAAGGCGGTATCTGAGCTGGAACGCATGCCCGAACTCGACGTCGTGGCTTGCGCCGCTCCCCATCTGGCGCACGAATTCGAGATTGTAGATGGCGCTGAACTTGCCGATGTCCTTGGCGAACAGCAGCTTGACCTCAAGCTCGTCGGGATCGTCGCTGGCGTCGGTGCGCTCGAACTCGACCAGGGCGCCCAAGTCGAGCCAATATTCGCCGGGCTCCGTGATCCGGAAGAGGCTCTCGAACTCGAACGCGTCGAACTTGGTTTCGTCGCCCGGCGCGCGCGCCCATTCGGCGTAAATCTCGGCCGACCACCAATCGGTGAAGCCGTAGCCTATGCCCGTAAGAATCTTCTGAGCATTGTCCTTCGTCGGGTCGCTGTCGACGCTACGCGATGCGCGATTTTCGAACTCGAGCTCGTGCATATCGATGTAAGGCGCGTAGACTTTGAAGTGCGCGTGCGCGTCGCGCGCGGGCAGGGCGATCGAAGCCAGCCCCAAAACCATCGCGACCGCGATGGTCGGCCCCATCGGCAGTTCGCCCCGGCGGGGGTTCAACGCCAGCATCAACCCGCCGACGATCACGATCGTCGCCACGTAGAACACGAGCTGGATGCCGGACGGCCGCGCAACGTAGCCGACCAGAATGTGAAACACCTGGCCGAGCGGTGAATTCTCCGGCAACAGCCCCGACGTGTCCCACAACGCATTGCCGAGCGACGGCACCACGCCGGCTTGGGCGAGGAATTTCGCCGCCCCGGCAGCCATGCCGGCGGCGAGCAGCAAGATCATCCAGCTCGTCACGACGAACAGATACTTCGTCGAGAGCCGCAGCAGCCCGGCATAGAGCGCCGCCGCCACCAGCGCGCCGAGGCCAAGCCCGATCAGACTGCCGAGCGCCAGGTCGACACCGCCCGTACCGCCGCTCGCGATGCCATAGAGGAAGAGCACGACTTCCGAACCTTCGCGCAGCACGGCGAGACCGACCGCGATAGCGACCGCGTAAAGTGGCCGCGCGCCTGCCGAAACCGCCGCGCCGACCGCGCTCATCTGCGCGGCAAGCTCGCGCCCGTGGCGCTGCATCCAAATGTTGTGCCAGCCCAGCATCGCGACCGCGAGCAAGAGGACCGTTGCGTTGAAGAATTCCTGCCCCATGCCTTCCATCGCTTCGGCGATCTGCTCCGCGAAGAACGCGACGGCGAGCGCACCGGCAACCCCGCCGGCCACGCCGATGGCAAGCCAGCGGTTGCGGCCTGCGACCATTCGCGTCGCGGCGGCGACGATCGACAGCACGAGCGCGGCTTCTAGAACTTCACGGAATACGACGAGTGCGGCAGCGAACATGAACTTTCCTTGCGGGCCAAAAACGTTTGCACGTTACTTCGCGATAATTTTTCCTTGGGCGGTCGCCTGATTGAAATCGCCGAAGAAGGGATAGGTGCCGGGCTCAAGCGGGCCGATGAACACGATGCCCTGGCTATTGCCCGCGATGACCTTCTCGCGATTGAGCTGGTAGGATTCGAACTCCTCCGGCGTCGGGTCCTGGTTCTTGACCACCAACTTCACCTTCGTGTTGGCGGGCACTTCCAGCGTCGTCGGGACGAACTTGTGATCCTTGATCGCGATCTCGAACGTGGGCGTATCGTCCGCCTGCGCGAGCGCGACGAACCCGATGCAAATCAAGGCGGCCAGAACGGTCACGACCTTCATTCGACGGCTCCCGCGCGAAAATCCCGCGATAAGATAAGAATGATAATCATTCGCATATTCTGCGTCAAGATGCGAATGTGTTTCATTCGCCTTTAGCAAAAAGGCGAAAAACAGCCATTGATCTGGATCAGAAAGGCCGAAAACCGCCCGACTAGAATGGCCGTTCGCGGATCGGGCAGGCCGCAGCGTCAGTCTGCCGCGTTCAACTGCGGGCGCGCGCGAGCGTCTCGACCAGTTCGTTGACCTTCTCGCGCTGGGCCTTCTTGTCGCCGGAGCGGATCGCATGTTCGACGCAGTGAGAGATGTGGTCCTTGAGGATCTCGCCCTCGACCTTCTTGAGCGCCGCGATCACAGCCTGCACCTGATTGACGACATCGATGCAGTAGCGGTCGTCCTCGACCATTTTGACGAGCCCGCGCACCTGCCCCTCGAGCCGGTTGAGACGCGCCATGCAGCTCTTCTTCGTGTCCTGTTGCATTGTCGGAATATACCCGTGGGGGGTATGCGTGATCAAGAGGCGGCGTCGCCGGCCCGACTAACCATCTACCGCGGGCTTTTCCCTGCCGCGTACCTTGAGAGATACCCCCAGGGGGTATACATAGGGGGCTGACAAATCCGAAGGTTGCGAGAGCGCCGATATGAACGACCACCACCACGCCGGCGGACATCGCGACCACCACGATCACACGGGTGCGACGAGCCAAAAGGTTCGCGATCCCGTCTGCGGCATGATGGTGGACCCGGCGAAGACACCGCATCACGCCGAGCACGCCGGCCAAGCCTATCACTTCTGCGCCGCGAGATGCCGCGAGAAGTTCATCGCAAATCCCGCTGCGTACATTGGCGCGGCGAAGGCGGCACCTGCGCCCGAGAAGCCGGGCGTTGTCTACACCTGTCCCATGCACCCTCAGATTCGCCAGATCGGTCCCGGGTCGTGCCCGATCTGCGGCATGGCGCTTGAGCCGCTGAACGCGGCCGAAGTGGAGCAGGGGCCGAGCGGCGAACTCATCGACATGACGCGCCGCTTCTGGGTCGGCACCGCCTTGTCGACGCCCGTCGTCGCACTGGAGATGGGCGGTCACCTCACGAACCTGCACATGCTCATCGGCAGCGTCGTCTCGAACTGGCTTCAATTCGCGCTGGCGACGCCCGTGGTGTTGTGGGGCGGTTGGCCGTTCTTCGTGCGCGCCTGGCAGTCGGTCGTGAACCGCAGCCTCAACATGTTCACGCTCATCGCCATGGGTACGGGCATCGCGTGGGTTTACAGCGTGATCGCGACCCTTGCGCCGCAGGCTTTCCCCGCGGCGTTCCGGGACGCCGAAGGCGCCGTCGCGGTCTATTTCGAAGCCGCCGCCGTCATCACCGTGCTCGTGCTCTTGGGCCAGGTGCTCGAACTGCGCGCGCGCGAAAACACCGGCGGCGCCATCCGCGCGCTGCTGAACCTCGCGCCGAAGATCGCGCACCGCTTACGCGCGGACGGGTCGGACGAAGAGGTGCCGCTCGACCAACTCATGAAAGGCGACCGCGTCCGCGTGCGCCCGGGCGAGAGCATTCCCGTCGACGGCGCCGTGATCGAAGGCCGCAGCAATGTCGATGAATCAATGGTGACGGGCGAACCCGTTCCAGTCGCAAAAACCGTCGGCGACAAACTCATCGGCGCCACGATCAACCAGACCGGCAGTTTCGTCATGGAGGTGCAAAAGGTCGGTGCCGAGACGATGCTGTCGCAAATCGTCGACATGGTCGCCAAGGCCCAGCGCAGCCGCGCGCCGATCCAGCGCCTCGCGGATCAGGTCTCCGGCTGGTTCGTGCCTGCGGTCATCGCGATCGCGGCCATCGCTTTCGTCGCGTGGTCGATCTGGGGGCCTGAGCCGCGCTTCAGCTACGGGCTGATCGCC
>JBGOVA010000061.1:0-20287 GCA_041477875.1 Micropepsaceae bacterium
GGTGTGGTCGAACTCACCGTCGCGCTCCACTACGTTTTCGCGACGCCGGATGACCGTCTGATCTGGGACGTCAGTCACCAGGCCTATCCGCACAAGATCCTCACCGGACGGCGCGACCGCATCCGCAGCATCCGCAAGCGCGGCGGGCTGCACGGCTTCACTTCGCGCAACGAGAGCGAATTCGACCCCTTCGGCGCGGCGCGTGAAGCCCGACAGCCCGCCGCCGGTGCGCAAGGTGCGGATGCGGTCCTTGCGGCCGGTGAGGATCTTGTGCGGATAGGCCTGGTGGCCGACGTCCCAGATCAGGCGGTCGTGGGGCGTCTTGAAAACGTGATGCAGTGCGACCGTCAGCTCGATCACGCCGAGGCCCGCGCCCAAATGGCCGCCGGTGACGGATACCGCGTCGATGGTTTCGTTGCGCAGTTCGGTCGCCAGTTGCTTCAGCTCATCGCGCGACAAATTCCGCGTGTCGGCCGGGGCGTGAATCTTGTCGAGAAGCGGGGTGTGCGGGGCCATTGAACCTAACGAATACTGGCTGCCGTTTCCTAAGCAAATAAGGTAGCGCGCGAAGCCCTATGCCTCTTGCGGCATTTAGGCACGTCGGTTAACGGCGTACGTCGAAATACCGCGCAGAAGGTCGGCCTTTTCATCGAAGACTTCAAGGTGCGCTATGGCTTGCGTCGCCAGCAATTCGGCCTGCGCGCGCGCGCGTTCGCTTCCCAAAATTGTGACGAACGTCGCCTTCCCCGCCTTTTGATCCTTTCTCGCCGCTTTACCCATTTCGCGCGCGTCGCCCTCCGCGTCCAACAGGTCGTCGGCGATCTGATAAGCGAGGCCCAAATCCTGCGCGTAATTGTTGAGCGCATGGCGCATGTGCGGGGATGCTTTGCCCATGATCGCGCCCGACTCGCAGGCAAAGGAAATCAGCGCGCCGGTCTTCAGGCGTTGAAGACGCGTGATTTGGCCGATTTCGTTGATGTCGCCTTGCGAGGCGATGTCGATCATCTGGCCGCCGACCATGCCGTGGCATCCGGCGGCCTGCGCCAGGCGAGCGACAAGATCGCAGCGCACGTGCGGATCGGGATGCGTGTCTTGGCTCGCGAGCAATGCAAAAGCGTGCGTCAGCAGCGCGTCGCCGGCGAGGATCGCCGTCGCCTCGTCGAACTTCTTGTGCGTCGACGGTTTGCCGCGCCGCATATCGTCGTTGTCCATCGCCGGCAAGTCGTCATGGACCAGCGAGTAGGCGTGGACGCTTTCGACCGCGGCGGCGACCCGCGCCAAGGCGCGGCGGTCGACGCCGAAGAGCCGGCCCGATTGGAGGACCAGGAAAGCGCGCACGCGTTTGCCGCCCCCGAGCGTGGCATAGCGCATGGCCTCGATCACGCGCGCCTGGGGGCCAAGGGGCTCGGGCAGGAGTTCGCCCAGGGCCTCTTCCATGAAGATGGCCGCTTCCTTCAGCGCGGGTTCGATGGGTGCGATCGCCATGTTGCCCTCAGCTTTGATCGAAGGGCACGGTCGACGCCGCGCCGCCCGGGCCGATGACGATCTTTTCGATGCGCGCTTCGGCGTCGCGGAGTTTGGCTTCGCAGTGGGCCTTGAGGGCCGTGCCGCGCTCGTAGATCGAAATCGAGTCCTCGAGGGGAACCTGCCCTTTTTCCAGCTGCTGAACGATTTGTTCGAGTTGCTGCAGGGCCTGCTCAAAGGTCAGACTGACGATGTCGGCGGTCTTTTTCTCGTCTTTTGCCATCAGCGTCCCAGGCCCTTTGCATCGGATGCGGGTCTATACATGGTTCGATGCCGGAAGGTCGAGCGTTTAGGCGGCGGCCCTGGGCCCGTCGATTGCCAGGGGGCGAAATCCGCGCTCTAACTTTGCGCGCATGAGCAGCGACAAATATCTGTCTCGCTTTCCGGGCGTGGACGGCACGCAGATTGCGGCCTATCGCTGGCCGGCGTCGGGAACCGTCAAGGCCGTCCTGCAGATTGCCCACGGCATGGGCGAGCACGCGCTGCGCTATCTCGCGCCCTTGAAGCCGTTGCGAGACGCGGGCGTCGCCATCTATGCGAACGACCATCGCGGGCACGGGTCGACCGCGCCGACGCGCGACGCGCTGGGCGATTTCGGGCCGGGCGGGTTTGCAGCAGTCGTCAGCGACATGGCGTGCTTGAGCGCGATCGCCGCCCGAGAGAACCCAGGCAAGCCGCTGATCCTGCTCGGCCACTCGATGGGGTCGTTCGCGGTGCAGATCTACCTGCTCGAGTACAGCGGTCTGATCGACGGTGCGGTGCTTTCAGGCTCGGCCGCGCTCGATCTTCTACCGATGCCGCAGGACCCGAACGTCTCGGGGTTGGAAGCCTTCGATGCGCCGTTCGAGCCCGCGCGCACGCCGTTCGACTGGCTGAGCCGCGATCCGCGCGAGGTCGACGCCTATATCGCCGATCCGTTGTGCGGCTTTTCCGTGAACGCGGCTTCGATGCAGTCGATCTTTGCAGCGGCGGCGCCCTTGTTCGAGCCGGGCGCGCTCGGCCGTATCAGATCCGATTTGCCGATCTATATTTTCTCGGGCGACAAGGACCCGGTGAACGGCGGGCTTGCATGGCTCAAGCCTTTGGTCGAGCGCTATCGCGCGGCCGGCATCAAGGACGTGACCTACGATTTCTACGCCGACGGGCGGCACGAGATGCTGAACGAAACCAACCGCGCGGAGGTCGTCGCCAAGCTCGGCGCGTGGATCGGGCGCGTGGCGGCGGGCAAGCGCAAGACTTGAAAGCCCGGGCATGCGATAGTTGGCGGCCCGTGAATTCCCGGAGGGCCCAACCATGACGCAAAAAGACTCCTCGCAGGCGCCGCTTCCCGTCGGATTGCAGCTCACCGAACTCGATCCCGCGTTTCGCGAGGACCCGCATGCGGCGCTGAACCGGTTGCGCGATGAGGCGCCGGTGATGCGCGACAACCTGTTCGGCGCGTTCTTCCTCACGCGCTACGAGGACATTCGCGGCGTGCTGACGGACCGCGCCTTGCTGAAGGACGGCAACAAGGCGGAGGAAGCCGCCGTGTTCGCACGCCGACTTCAACAGCCGCCGCCGGGTCTTGAATCCGAAGGGCCGCCCAGCGTCATTCTCTTTCTGGACGATCCCGATCACGTGCGCGTGCGCACGCCGTTGATGAAGGCGCTTTACGGGCGCGTGAGCAAAGCGCGCCATCAGGTCGAGGCGATCGTCGACGAAGCGCTCGACCGGCTCGACCGGAAAAACGAGTTCGACGTCATCTTGGAGATCGCGATTCCGATTCCGATATTTGTGATCGCCAAGCTGCTTGGCGTCGACGAACAGCGCATCGACGAGTTCCGCGCGTGGTCGGAAGGCATCATCCTGAACTTCCATCCATCGCGCACGCCTGCACAGACGGAGCTGATGGTGAACTCCATCACGTCGCTGCGGCGGTTCTTCGAGGGCGAGATCGCCGAGCGCCGGGCGCGCCCGCGGGACGATCTGATCACCGACATTCTGGAGGCGCAGGAGCACGGGACGCAGCTGTCGGATCGCGAGATCCGCGACAACTGCATCGGCTTCCTGGTGGGCGGCAATCTGACGACGAGCGACCTGATCGGCAACGGCGTGTTGACGCTGCTCAAGCATCCCGATCAGCTAAGGAAACTGAAGGCCGAGCCCAGCCTGATCAACAAGGCCGTCGAAGAGATTCTGCGCTTCGCCCCGCCCGTCGGGCAGACGGCCCGCATCGCCGATCGCGACATGAGCGTCGGCGGCTGTCCGGTGAAAGCACATCAGGTGATGGTCACCTCGCTGCCGGCGGCGAACCGCGACCCGGACGTGTTCGACGATCCGGATCGCTTCGACATCGCGCGCGAGCCCACGCCGCATATGTCGTTCGGCGGCGGAGCGCATATCTGCATTGGCGCGCCGCTGGCGCGGCTCGAGGCGCAGGTGGCGTTGATGAAGATCTTTCAACGCTTCCCGAACTTGAAACTCGCCGAGGAGAAGGTGGCGTGGAAGGCGACGCCGTTCTTCCACGGCGTGGAGCGCCTTACGGTTCGGGTCTAAACAAAAAATCATCATGGCCGGGCTTGACCCGGCCACCCAGCCGCCTCGCGTCCGCGAGGCGAAGAGACCTCTGTTTTCTGAGGCAGGAGTCATTCCGTCGCGTGGACACGCGACGCGCTGGGTGGCCGGGTCGCGCTTCGCTTGCCCGGCCATGACGGTCTTTTTGTGCTGCGCGCTCAATCGACAGCGCGTAGGCAAAAGCCCAGCGACGGCGAAATTGAATTGCACATCCCGCCCGATAGTTCTATTTTTGTTCCTTTCGCGGCCGAAGGGCCGCGCTGCTCCTTGACCTCGTGAATCGTCATCACAGGCAGTCGCGGCCGCCACGCGATGAGTGCCCCGAATTGCGTTCTCCGCACCTCGCCAGCCTTCGCCGTGACATCACATGTGATGGCAGCGTGATGGCAGAAATGGCTGAATTCAGCCGATGTGATGGCGTGATGGATCGGATTGCATCCGAAATCCTAGCGCTGCAACAGCCTACGAACGCAACCGGACGTTGCCGGCGCGAAATCGCGAACGGGTCCGCACGACGCGCCTACGACGGCGCCCGCACCAACCGCGCGCCGAAGCGGCGCTCGAACTTGGGCAGTACGCCTGCGGTGATCGCCACGCGCAGCTTGACGCGGCCCTTGGCGTCGCTTGAGCGTTTCAGCACCTCGCCGTTCGCATAAGCCCACGCGAGGTCGGCGCCGGCGTCGGGCTCGAGCCGCAGCTCCGCCTCGATCGCGCTCTCGGCAAGCGCCTCGTCGATCATCTTGAGCAAGCGGTCGAAGCCTTCGCCCGTGAGCGCGGAAATCGGAACGCTCTTCGGCTCGCGCTTGCCGTTGGCGGCGACCGGGCGCTTGCCGGGCGGGAAGCGATCGATCTTGTTCCACACCTCGATCATCGCGTCCTGCGCGAGGTGGGACACGCCGAGCTCGTCGAGAACGGCGAGCACGTCCTCCTTCTGCGCCGCCCAATCGGGATGGCTCGCGTCGCGCACGTGGAGCAGAAGGTCGGCCTCGAGCACTTCTTCCAGCGTCGCGCGGAACGCCGCCACGAGCTGCGTCGGCAGATCGGAGATGAAACCGACGGTGTCGGAGAGGATGATCCGCCGCTTCGACGGCAGCACCACGCCCCGCATCGTCGGATCGAGCGTCGCGAACAGCTGGTCCTTCGCGGTGACCTCGGCGCTCGTCAGCCGGTTGAACAAAGTCGACTTGCCGGCGTTCGTGTAGCCCACCAAAGCCACCACCGGGAACGGCACGCGCTTGCGCGCCTCGCGATGGAGCTGGCGCGTGCGCTTCACGTCCTCGAGCTCGCGCTTGAGCCGCGCGATGCGGTCGCCAATCGCGCGCCGGTCCGCTTCGATCTGCGTTTCGCCGGGACCGCCGAGGAAGCCGAAGCCGCCGCGCTGGCGCTCAAGGTGGGTCCACGAGCGAACGAGCCGGCCCTTCTGATAGGTCAGATGCGCGAGCTCCACCTGCAGCCGGCCTTCAGCCGTCCGCGCGCGCTCGCCGAAGATCTCGAGGATGAGCCCGGTGCGATCGAGCACCTTGGTGTTCCATTCGCGTTCGAGGTTGCGCTGCTGCACCGGCGACAGCTGCCCGTCGCAGATCGCGACCTCGGGCTTGAACTCCGCGCACAGGGCTTTCAGCTCTTCGACCTTGCCCTTGCCGATCAAAGTCGACGGCCGCGTTTCGCTCAACGGCGCCGGCACCGCGGCCACGACCTCGAGATCGATCGCACGCGCCAATCCCGTCGCCTCTTCAAGGCGTGCGTCAAGGCTGCGCGGCGAGGTCCGCTCGTCGGAGCGCTTCATATAGGGATGAACGACGATGGCCCGGCGGGAACCTTCGTTCCAATCGCCGGACGAACGCCTGCTAGAGCTCTTCGTCAAATCAAGCTGTTTCCAAAATCAGTGGGCCGCTTCGGTCGCGACGTCCGTTTCCTGCTCGAACAACTGCACGGGAACGGAAGGCATCACGGTCGATATAGCGTGTTTATAGACGAGCTGCGAATGCCCGTCGCGGCGCAGGAGCACGCAGAAATTATCGAACCACGTGATGATCCCCTGCAACTTGACCCCGTTGACGAGGAAAATGGTCAGGGGCGCCTTGTTCTTGCGACAGGCATTCAAGAACGTATCTTGAAGATTCTGCTGTCGGTCGCTCATGGGTTGAACCCCATTTCTTACTGGACCGCCCTCGACGCGGGCGGTGCACTATGAGTCGCGTTCGTTGCAGGCATACGACAGTGCGACTCAAACTTTCGTACACCCGTCAGGCGAACATGGCCGACGGGGAGGAGCCCGGCAAGCGAGAAAGCTGTGACAACCATTGCAACCCGTGGTGCTGCCAAGCCTGCATAAATGTTTCGCAGACTTGTCGCAGTGGTTAACCATCGGCCGCCCGGCTGGCCCAATAAGCCTCGCGCAACGCCCGCGCGACCGGCCCCGGCCTGCCGTCGCCGATCTTCTGCCCGTCGACCGAAGTCACCGGTATCACGCCGACGGACGCGGCCGTTATGAACGCCTCGCGCGCGCCTTTCGCGGCATCGACCGTGAACGCCTTTTCCTCCAGCCGGACACCGGCCTGGCGGCAGAGCGGAATGATTTCCCCGCGCGTGACCCCCGGCAGGATCGCATGATCGAGCTTGCGGGTGCGCAGCACCCCCTCGGCGTCGACGATCCAAGCATTCGTCGACGACCCCTCGGTGACCAGGCCGTCGCGATCGACGAACCAGGCCTCAAAGGCCCCCGCCTCGCGCGCCTGCTGCTTCGCAAGCACGTTTGCAAGCAGTGCCGTCGATTTGATATCGCAGCGCGCCCACCGCGTGTCGGGCAGCGTGATCGCCGCCACCCCGCGCGCCGCCAAAACGTCGTAGCGCTCGATCGCGATATTGCGCGCCGTGACCACAAGGCTGGGCTTCACGTCGGCGTTCGGAAACGGATGATCCCGCCGCGCCACCCCGCGCGAGATCTGCACATAGACGAGCCCGTCGCGCACGCGGTTGCGCCTGACGGTCTCGCGCATCACGTGGGCAAGCTGCGCCGCGCCGATCGGCCGCCTGATCTTCAGTTCGCCGAGCGAGCGCTCGAGCCGCTTCAGGTGCGGCGCCTCGTCGATCATCGCGCCCCCGCGCACGGCGCAAACTTCATAGACGCCGTCGGCGAACTGATAGCCGCGGTCCTCGATATGCACATGGGCCTGGCCGTGCGGCACATAGCGCCCGTTCACATAAGCGATGCGCGACATCAGCCGATCATGTCGTCGCCGCGCCCGCCGGTATTGATGCCGAGCGATTTCAGCTTGCGGTGCAGCGCCGAGCGTTCCATCCCGATGAAGGCCGCCGTGCGCGAGATATTCCCGCCGAAGCGGTTGATCTGCGCCAGCAGATATTCCTTCTCGAACATTTCGCGCGCATCGCGCAGCGGCAGCGCGATGATGCGCTCGCTGCCCGCGCCCTGGCTGACCGCCGGCGTCGAAGACCCGACGTCGGCCGGCAGCAGATCGGCGCTGATCACGCCCTCCGGGTCGTCCGCCGCCAGGATCAAGAGCCGCTCCACGTTGTTGCGCAGCTGGCGGATATTGCCCGGCCAATTGTGCGCCTGAAGGGCCGCCATCGCGTCGTCGCCGACCTTGCGCGGCTGCAGACCCGTCGCCGCCGAGATGCGCTGCATGAAATGATCGACGAGCAGCGGAATGTCCTCGCGCCGCTCGATCAGCGGCGGCACGCGGATGCCCACGACGTTGAGCCGGTGATAGAGGTCCTCGCGCAGCCGCCCGTCCTGGATCTCAGTGCGCGGATCCGCCGAACACGACGACATCACGCGCACGTCCACCTGCACCTTCGGCCCGCCGCCCACGCGCTGAAAATTCTGCTCGACCAGCACGCGGAGAATCTTGCTCTGCGTTTCGAGCGGCATGTCGGGCACTTCGTCGAGGAACAGCGTGCCGCCATGCGCCTGTTCGAACAACCCGACTTTGCGCCCGCCGTCGCCGGCGCCCTCGACGCCGAAGAGCTCGATCTCCATGCGCTCCGGCGCGATCGTCGCGCAGTTGATGGCGATGAACGGACTGCGCTGGCGCCGCGACTTCGCATGCAGCAGACGCGCGACGACTTCCTTGCCCGAGCCCGGCGCGCCGTTGATGAGCACGCGGCTGTTCGTCGGCGCGATCTTCTCGATCATCTGGCGCAGCTGGCCGATCGCGTGGCTCTGCCCCACGAGATCGAAGTCGTCCCATAGTCGTTCCTTCAGGGACTCGTTCTCTTTTCGAAGACGTTGCGCCTCCAGGGCGCGTTCGACCGTCAGCAAGATGCGGTCCGCTTTGAAGGGCTTTTCGACGAAGTCGTAAGCGCCCTTCTTGATGGCTGTGACGGCGGTCTCGATGTTGCCGTGGCCGCTGATCACCAGAACCGGCAATTCGGGATGCTCTTTCTTGATTTCGTCCAGGACCTGAAGCCCGTCGAGCCGGCTGCCCTGGAGCCAGATGTCCAGGATGATCAGCGCCGGTCTGCGCGACCGGACCTCGCGCAACGCCCCGTCGCTGTCGCCGGCCGAGCGCGTGCTGTAGCCCTCGTCCGACAGAATGCCGGCAACCAGTTCGCGGATGTCCGCCTCGTCGTCGACGATCAGGATGTCAAGCGCCTGCAATGCGCCGTTCTTGCTCATCGTTATTCACCTGCGAGTTTGATCGCGCCGATCCGGCGCGAAAAGGTAAGCCTCACCAGAGCGCCGCAGTCGCGCGCCGCACCGGTCTCATCAAGCTTGGGAGCGTCTTCGAGTGCGAGAACGCCCTTATGGTCTTCCATGATCTTCTTGACGATCGCGAGCCCCAGGCCCGTGCCCTTGGCGCGCTTCGTCATGTACGGCTCCGTCAAGCGGTTGCGATCTTCCGTCGGCAGGCCGACGCCGTTGTCGATCACCTCGACCGCGACCCGCGCCGTGTCTTCAACCAAGCGGATTTCGATGCGTCCACCTGCCGAGAGTTGTTCGTCTTCGCCTTCGGTGCCGAAACGTGCACGCACGGCCTCGCCCGCGTTCTTCAAGACGTTGGTCAGTGCCTGACTGACGAGCCGTCCGTCGCATTCGACCATGACCGGATCGTCGGGTGTGAGCAAAGCAAACGTGATCTGCGGCAGTGCCACGCGCTGCAGGAACACGGCATGCTTGATCAGCTCCGCGATGTCTTCCTCGCGCATCACGGGCTGCGGCATGCGCGCGAAGGACGAGAACTCGTCGACCATCCGCCCGATGTCGCCGACCTGTCGAATGATCGTCTGCGTGCACTGTTCGAAGACCTCGGGATCCGTGGCGATTTCCTTCTTGTACTTGCGCCGCAGGCGTTCGGCCGACAGCTGAATGGGCGTCAGCGGGTTCTTGATCTCGTGCGCGATGCGCCGCGCGACGTCGGCCCAAGCCGAGGTGCGCTGCGCCAAGATCAGGTCGGTGATGTCGTCGAACGTCACGACATAGCCGCGCTCGTCCTCGCTCGCGCGCTCGCGCGTGACGGTCACGGTCAAATTTCGGGTCTTTCCCCCACGTATGACGTCGACGTGTCCCTGCGCCCGCCCTTCCGGATGCGCCATCGCCTGTTGGACAAGCGAATCCACTTCGGGGACGGCGATCCCGAGATCCCGTCCGACCACATCGTCGCGGTTCGCGCTGAGCAACGTCAGCGCCGAACGATTGACGACGTCCGCGCGCCCCTGACCGTCGAGCCCCACGACCCCCGCGGAAACCCCCGACAGCACGGCCTCGGTAAACCGCCGCCGTTGTTCGGCCTGGCGGTTCGACTCGATAAGTTCGTTCCGCTGACTCTGGAGCTGTCCCGTCATCCGGTTGAAGGCGCGCCCCAGCGAGGCGAGTTCGTCATCGTCGTCGGCGAGCGTGACCCGCGCAGCCAGATCGCCCTCCGACACGCGCTCGGCAGCCCCGATCAATCGCCCGATCGGCGTCACGATGCGGTTCGCCACCGAAAGGCCGACCCAGATTGCCGTAAAGAGGATGAGGAACGCGATGATCCCGTACATCAGCACGAAGGTCAGCTGAACGTCGTCCCGATCGCGCTCTAGGCGATCGTAGTTCTCGACCACCTGCCGCGTGTTGCGCAGGTACTCGAGCATCTTCGGGTTCACGTCGCGCGTGACGACGAGAAAGAGGTCGACACCGGCCTCCTCCTGGACGTCGAGCTTGGTGATCGCGCGGAT
This sequence comes from Micropepsaceae bacterium, assembly GCA_041477875.1. Taxonomy (GTDB): domain Bacteria; phylum Pseudomonadota; class Alphaproteobacteria; order Micropepsales; family Micropepsaceae; genus SZUA-430. Next base: position 10,255 of record JBGOVA010000061.1, read on the forward strand.
CTGGCTGTTGTCGTTGTCCGTGGTGACGAAGGTCTCGCCCTGCCGCGCGCGCTCCATTTCCTCTTGAGACGGCGGTTCAATCCGGGCCGTGAACGTCACGGCAGTCGCCCGTCTTGGAACGCCAGCCGCCGTGAAGACTTTGACGTCGGCCTTCAGACGCTCGGACAATGCGTCCTGATAGTTGTCAAATCGGCCCGTCACAAAGTCGAGCGCGGTCAGAACGTTCAGGTTTGCGGCCGCGTAAACGACTTGCTTCCGCAGCTCATCGGTGTGCTCCTCGAAATAAGTGTTTGTTATCGCCAGCGAGTTGTCGACGACCGAACGAACGCCGCTGCTGAACCAGGCCTCCATCGCGAGATTGATCGTGACCGCCGCCGCCCCCGCCGTTAGAACGACCGGAACAACCGCAATGAGGCTGAAGATGGTGACAAGCCGTCCGTGCAGCCGCGCGCCGGCCGATCCCGATCGCCGCGCCATCCACATCTGTACCAAGCGACCGATGACGAGGGCCGCGAGCGCGAGCAGAAGTAGTGCATCGAGGATCGTGAGGTAGAGCCGCACATCCCGTGTCGGCTCAAGTGGGGTTGAGTTCGTAAGGATCAGGTACGTGGCGACGACAGCCAGCAGTGACAGCGCCACCAGCGCATAGGACGGCCATGACGTGCGCGCGACCCAAAACAGGTTTCGCTGCAGCCAATCTTGGCTTGGTTCCGGCGTCAGCGTGACGGCCATGCTCCGTGCTCGATCGCTTCCCGTGGGAAAACTGCAACGCAGAATTTCAGCAACAGGCTCGTGTCATTCGAGCCGCTCTGTACCCAAACGATTACACTGTTGCCGATTTTCGTTGCTCTGTTACATCACTTGAACCCGCGAAGCACCGGAATGTCAAGGCTCCGAATCTTGGCCCGCAGGGTATTGCGGTTAACACCCAAGATCTCGGCTGCCTTGATCTGGTTGCCGCGCGTCGCGCCGAGGCATATCGAAATCAGCGGGCGCTCGACATCGCGAAGGATGCGATCGTAAAGCCCCGGCTGGGGAAGGCGTCCATTCAAGTCCGCGAAGTGCCGCGTCAGGAATTTCTCGACGACCGCACTCAGCGGCTGATCGGCCTCGTCGCCCGGCTGCGAGACCGAGGCTAGCGGCTCGCGCAATTCGCTCTCGACGATCTCGGCCGTGATCGCAGGATCGGTGTAAAGCGCGACCAACCGGCGAACCAGATTCTCGAGTTCGCGCACGTTCCCCGGCCAACGATGCCGCTTCATCACCTCAAAAGCCGCCGCGTCGACCGCCTTGCGCGGCATGCCTTGCCGTTCGGCCTGGGACAGGAAATGGCGAACCAAATCCGGAATGTCCTCAAGCCGCTCGCGCAGCGGCGGCAGCCGCATCGGCACGACATTGAGGCGGAAGAACAAATCCTCGCGGAACAGCCCTTGATGGATGAGCTGACGCAAATCGCGATGCGTCGCGGCAATGATCCGCACGTTCGCCCTGATCGGCTGTCGCCCGCCGACGGGCGTATATTCCCCCTGCTGCAGCACGCGCAGAAGCCGCGTCTGCGCCTCGAGCGGCATGTCGCCGATCTCGTCGAGGAAGAGCGTGCCGCCCTCCGCCTGCTCGAACTTGCCGACGCCGCGCGCATTGGCGCCCGTGAACGCGCCGCGCTCATGTCCGAACAACTCACTCTCGATCAGCTCGCGCGGGATCGCGGCCATGTTGACCGCAATGAACGGGCCGTTGCGCCGCTTGCCGTAGTCATGCAGCGCCTTGGCGACAAGCTCCTTGCCCGTGCCCGACTCACCGGAAATCATGACAGTCAGATCGGTCTGCATCAGCCGCGCGATGACGCGATAGATGTCCTGCATCGCCGCCGAGCGGCCGATCAACGGAAGCTCTTCTTCGTGCGTCAGGTCGGGAACGGGATTGCGCTTCTCGCCCTTAGCCTGAAGCGCGCGTTGCACCAACCCCGTCAGCTCGTTCAGATCGAAAGGCTTGGGCAGATATTCATAAGCACCTCGCTCCGCCGCTGTGATCGCGGTCATCAGCGTGTTCTGCGCGCTCATCACGATGATCGGCAGATCGGGCCGAAGTTTCTTCAGCCGCGGCAAGAGCTCGAACGCGTTCTCGTCCGGCATGATCACGTCGGTGATGACCAGATCGCCCTCCCCCGCCGAAGCCCAGCGCCACAGCGTCGCGGCGTTACCGGTCGTGCGCACGAGATAGCCCGCGCGCCCCAAGGCTTGGTTCAACACCGTGCGGATGGCGGCATCGTCATCGGCAACAATGATCGTCCCGGAATTCACGCAGACCCCTCTTTCACTTGCGATGCATCGGCAGGCGCACGCGAAACACTGTGCGCCGCGGCTCGGATTCACATTCGATCGTCCCGCCGTGATCGCTGACGATCTTCGCGACGATCGCGAGCCCCAGCCCCGCACCCTTCGGTTTCGAAGTGACGAACGGCTCGAACATCGAGGCTTGGATATCGGCGGGCACGCCCGCGCCGTTGTCGCGAACGCTGACCTCGAGCGGCAGCGCCAGCCGGTCGCGCGTTCCGCCAACGGTCAGATGAACGCCCGGCCGGTACGCCGTTTGCAGCACGATCTCCCCGTCGCTTTGGCCGCCCAGCGCGTCGGCCGCGTTCTTCACCAAATTCAAGAGCACCTGGATCAGCCGATCCTTTTCACCCATCACCGCCGGCAGCGAAGGGTCGTAGCTTTCGGTGAAGGTCACCGCGCGCGCGAATCCGGATTTCGCCAGATGCTTCACGTGGTCGAGCACCTCGTGAATGTTGACGGGCTTGCCGTCCAGCGGGCGCCGATCCGTGAACACTTCCATGCGGTCGACGAGCTTGCGGATGCGGTCGGTCTCTTCGCAGATGAGCCGCGTCAGCGTGCGGTCGGACTCCGACGCATTCTGCTCGATCAATTGCGCCGCGCCGCGGATGCCGGCCAGCGGGTTCTTGATCTCATGCGCCAGGATCGCGGCCATGCTGGTGACCGAGCGCGTGGCGTGTCGTTGCGTCAGTTGGCGATCCATCTTCTGCGCGATGGAGCGTTCCTGAAACATCACCACGACGCCGCCGGGCAGATCGGCGATCGGCGACAAATGAACGTCGACTGAGCGGGGGCTCAAGCGCGGTGTCGCGATCTCGATGCCGTATTCGCTGACGGTCGTGCCGTAGTCCCGCACTTGTTCCATGAGCGACAACACCGGCGAGCCGAACGGCAGCATGCCCGGCAGCGACTGGCGCTTCAGCATCGCCGCGCTCATGTCCAAGAACTGCTCCGCTGGCGGATTGGCGAAGATGATCATGCCCTTCGCGTTCACGCCGATCAGCGGGTGCGTCACGGCGGCCAGCATCGCCTCCGCCAGCGCGGACGTCGCCGGCGCCGGATTCAACCGGTCATCGCTCACTTTAGTTTTCGTCTTGGTGTTCACGCTGCCTCCGCAAATGCGCCGTCGCCGTCGGCAAGCCGCGCCAACAGCGGCTCCGGATCGACCGCGCGCACCAGTGCGTCACGCAGGGAACGATCGGCACCGGCGTGCTCCGCATACCAGCCCAGGTGTTTGCGGATGACACGGCGGCCAAGGTCCGCGCCGTAGTGCGAAAGCGCCGCGCGATATTGGGTCAGCGCCGTTTTCCAACGCTCTGGACGCGAGGGGTCGGAGAGGCCGGTGCCGCTGCGTACCGCCTCCTGCATCTGCGCCACGACCCACGGGCGGCCGAACGCACCGCGCCCGACCATCACGCCGTCCGCGCCGGACTCTCTCATGACCTGCACGGCGTCCGCGGGCGTCCGCACATCGCCGTTTGCAAGTACCGGAATCGAAACTTCGGCCTTCACCTCGCCGATGAAACGCCAATCCGCGCGCCCCTCGTAGAACTGCGCGCGCGTACGGCCATGCACGGCGATCGCCTGCACACCTTCCTCTTGCAGTTCCTTCGCAAGCGTCGGCGCGTTGCGATCGGCATCGTCCCAGCCCAAGCGCATCTTCACGGTCACCGGCACCGACACCGCGTCGATCACCGACCGTGCGAGTGCGCGCGCCAACGCCGGCTCGCGCATCAACGCCGAGCCGCACAACCCGCCGACCACCTTCTTCGCCGGACATCCCATGTTGATGTCGATGAGGACCGCGCCCTCGGCTTCCGCCATGCGCGCAGCTTCCGCGAGCGCCTCGGGCTCGCGCCCGGCGAGTTGAATCGCAATCGGTCCGTCCGACCGATCGGCCTTCAGGCGCAGCGCGGCGTTGCGGCGGTCGCGCAGCAACTCGGCGCTGGCCACCATTTCCGAATAGACCAGTGCCGCACCGAAGCGGCTCACCGCCGCGCGAAAGGGCGCGTCCGTGACCCCCGCCATAGGGGCCAGGACGACCGGCGCCGAAGAGAAAAGGTTACTGATCGAGTTGCCCATAAAATGTGCAGTGACCATCTGTGCATAATTTGCAGTCAGATTAGGGCTCGGTTTTGCGCGATGCAAGAACATTTCGCAACTGCAGCATGCTCATCGTCTTGACGAGTTAATGGCCGAAAAGTCCAAGTGCGCCATGCCCACCCCTGCCAATTGCATCGCCTTGATCGTTGCCGCCGGGCATGGCGTGCGGGCGGGCGAAGGCTTGCCGAAGCAGTATCGCCGACTCGCCGGGGTTCCCGTCCTGCGCCGGACGGTTGCCGCCTTCGCGAACCATGCGGCCGTCGATGCGGTCCAAATCGTCATCGGTCCAGAACACCGCTCCCTCTATGACGAGGCGACGCGGGGCATCACTCTGCGCCCGCCGATCAACGGTGGCGACACGCGCCAAGCGTCGGTGCTTCGCGGCCTTGAAACCCTCGCAAGCGAGCCGCCCAAGCTCGTCCTCATTCATGACGCCGCCCGCCCACTCGTAGGCGCGGACACGATAGCGGCTGTCGTTGATGCCTTGGCGACGGCCGACGGCGCCCTGCCCGTCCTCGCGGCCTCCGACACCTTGAAACGCATCACGGCCGAGCGCGTCGACGCGACGCTTCCGCGCGACGGTGTCGGCCTCGCGCAGACGCCGCAAGGCTTCCGCTTCGAAAAGATCTTGCAGGCTCATCGTGCCGCGCGTGATACGACCTTCACCGATGATGCATCGCTCGCAGAGCACGCAGGTCTCAACATGCGCGCGGTCCCCGGTTCGCGCTTCAACTTCAAGCTCACGACGCCTGAGGACTTTCTGATGGCCGAGGCGCTTCTTGCCGGCGCCGGAAGCGTGCGTACGGGCATGGGCTTCGACGTACATCGTTTCGGTCCGGGCGATCATGTCTGGCTCTGCGGTGTCCGCGTGCCCCATGCGCAGGGCCTCGTCGGTCACTCGGACGCCGACGTGGGCCTGCACGCACTCACCGATGCGCTTCTAGGTGCGGCGGCCTTCGGCGACATCGGTCAGCACTTTCCGCCCACGGACGAACGCTGGCGCGGCGCACCGTCCGACATCTTCCTCACGCACGCCGCCGCCTTGATCGCCGACGCCGGAGGACGCATCGAACATGTCGATATCACGCTGATCTGCGAGCGCCCGAAGGTCGCGCCGCATCGCGAGGCGATGGCAGCCCGCATCGCCGAATTGCTTTCCCTCGACCGCACACGCGTCAGCGTCAAGGCGACGACGACCGAAGGCCTGGGCTTCACCGGCCGCGGCGAAGGCATCGCCGCCCAAGCCGTCGCAACGGTGCGCATGCCGTGATCACGCCGATGAGGATCGCGAGCCTGCCTGAGGGTCGCAGCCTGCGCGAGCCGGTGACCGCGATCGTCACGTTCGGCGGCGTTGGGTTGCTGCCCTTCGCGCCGGGCACCTGGGGCTCGGCCGCCGCCCTGCCCTTCGGCTGGCTGATCGCAATGCTCGGCGGTTGGCCGGCACTTCTGGCAGGCGCCGTGATCGTCGCCGCAATCGGCTGGCGCGCGTCTGATCGCTATGTCGCGCTGACGGGCCGCGAGGACCCGCCCGAAATCGTCATCGACGAAGTCGCCGCGCAATGGATCGCTTTGGCGGTCGTGCCGCTGACGCTGACGGGTTTTTTCGCCGCCTTCTTCGTCTTCCGCCTCTTCGACACGCTGAAACCGTGGCCCGCGAGTTGGGCGGACGCCGAAGTCGAAGGCGGCGCCGGCGTCATGCTCGATGACCTCTTCGCCGGCCTCTATTCCGTGCTGCCGCTTGCGGCGCTGCGCATCATGGGATTCATCTAACCGATGTTCCCGGACAAGATCCTGAAACTCGCGGAAGCCATTCTCGCCGAAGCGCGCGCGAAGGGGCTGAAGATCGCGACTGCCGAAAGCTGCACCGGCGGCCTCCTCGCCGGCGCGCTGACGGAGATTGCAGGGTCGTCGGACGTGTTCGAGCGCGGCTTCGTGACGTACTCGAACGACGCCAAGCAGGAATGCCTCGGTGTCATCGACGACACGCTCGACAAATTCGGTGCGGTGAGCGCGCCGACGGCAGTGGCGATGGCCGAAGGAGCGATTGCGAACTCGAAGGCGGATGTGTCGATCGCCGTCACAGGCATTGCGGGGCCGGGCGGCGGATCGCCCGAGAAACCCGTCGGCCTGGTGCACTTCGCGGCCGCCCGGCGCGGCGCGGCGACCGCCATGGAGGTGCGCCGCTTCGGCGACATCGGACGCCACAAGGTCCGCATGGAAAGCGTTGAGATCGCTTTGACGCTGCTACGCCGGTTGCTCGCTTGAGCGCGCCTTGTTGCCGTAGAGCGCATGCGCGCGCGCATCGAACGACGCCGCCATCTTCAAAACCGCGCGCGTGAACACGCCGCTGATCAACTTCTCGAGCGTTTTGCTTTTGAACGCAAAATCGATGTCGAAGTGGACGACGCACTCGCCCTCCACCGCCTCGAAATGCCAGCGGTTCGTCAGATGCTCGAACGGCCCGTCGAGATAGTCCACGGTGATTTCCATGGCCGTGCGGTTGAGATAGACGCGGCTCGTGAACTGCTCGCGAAACGCGCCGAACGCCGCGATCAAGTCGGCCGTGAATGTATCACCCTCGCGCGTCTTGATTCGCGTCGCGACGCACCACGGCAGAAACTGCGGATAGCGCTCGACGTCCGCGACGAGCGCGAACATCTGTTCATCGGTGTAGGGAATGAGACGCTTCTCAGTGTGCCGCGGCAAGGCGCCATCAAGCTCCGCTGAGCTGGGCCTGCCGCGCCGCGCGCAGACGGGCAAAGTCATCGCCCGCGAGATACGACGAGCGCGTCAACGGCGATGCCGACACCATGAGAAAGCCCTTCGCGCGTGCAATTTGCGCCAGGCTGCCGAATTCGTCCGGCGTCCAGAATCGGTCGATCGCGGCATGGCGCTGCGACGGCTGCAGGTACTGGCCGATGGTGATGAAATCGACGTTCGCGGCACGCAGATCGTCCATCACCTGCATCACCTCTTCCCGGCTCTCGCCAAGGCCGACCATCAACCCGGACTTCGTGAACATCGCGCGGTCGATCTCCTTCGCCTGCTGCAGCAGCCTCAAACTCGCGAAGTAGCGCGCGCCCGGCCGGATCTTCAGATAGAGCCGCGGCACGGTTTCGAGATTGTGGTTGAACACATCGGGCTTGGCCGCAATGACGACCTCGATTGCGCCCGGTTTGCGCAGGAAGTCGGGCGTCAAGACCTCGACCGTCGTGCCCGGCGCGGCCGCGCGGATGGCCCGAATGGTCCGCGCAAAATGTTCCGCCCCGCCGTCGTCCAGATCGTCGCGGTCGACCGAAGTGACCACGACATGCTCGAGCCCGAGCTTTGCGACCGCGTCGCCGACCTTCGCCGGCTCGTCCGCATCGAGCGTGCCCGGAAGACCGGTCTTCACGTCGCAGAACGCACAGGCGCGCGTGCACGTATCGCCCATGATCATGAAGGTCGCGTGCTTCTTCGCCCAGCACTCGCCGATGTTGGGGCAACCCGCCTCTTCGCACACGGTGTGCAGCCCGTGCTCGCGCACGATTGCCTTCGTCTCCAGATAGGCCTTCGAGCCCGGCGCCTTCACGCGGATCCAATCGGGCTTGCGCTGAATGGGGTTAATCGGCCGCTCACGCTTTTCCGGATGGCGTAGCGCGCGCAAATCCTTCGCCGATTGATCGAAAACCGTCGTCATGCATCACACATATAGCGTGAACGATCTGGAATCACACCGCATGCTAATCGTCGCCGTGTAAGATTCCCCCCAAAATCAAGCCCCTGAATCTACTGATATTTTCACGAAACTAACCAAGCGCTTGCTTGAGCGCTCACTGGTGTTACCTTACCTGAAACAAAACGTGAGCGGCATAAAGTCGCTATGGGAGGACTGCCAAGTGTCAGTGCCAGCCTCGCAGGTCGCATCGACGCGCGTCCCGTTTGATGTACGCCGTACGCGTCGCTCCATCACGTCCGCATTGCTGGAGGCGCGCAAGACCTTCGGCGGCAAAACCGTGGCCCTGTGGGACGCCGACGACCGCCAGCTGACCTACGACGAAATCGTTCGCGCCTCGTTCGCGCTGGGCAGCGCCATGCGCAAATACGCCAAGCGCAAGGAAACGATCGGCATCATGCTGCCGACCGGCGTCGGCGCCGTGCTCGCGTTCTTCGCCATACACGCCTTCGGCCGCGTGCCCGCGATGCTGAACTTCACCGCCGGCGCGCGCAACTTGAAAGCCGCATGCGCAGCCGGCGAGGTGAAGGTCATCGCGACCGCCCGCAAATTCGTCGAACTGGCCAAGCTTGACGAGCTGATCGAAGAACTCTCGACGGTGGCCAAGATCGTCTACCTCGAAGACGTGCGCGAAAGCCTGTCGACCGTCGACAAGATCGCGGCCGTCGTCGGCTCGCTCATTCCCCATTGGGCGATCAGAAAATGGCCGAACCACGAGGATACCGCCGTCGTCCTCTTCACCTCCGGCACCGAGGGCGACCCGAAAGGCGTCGTGCTCAGCCATTCGAACATCCTGGCCAACGTCGAGCAGGTTCGCGCCCACATCGACCTCTACCCGAAGACGGACGTGCTCTTTAACCCGCTGCCGACCTTCCACTGCTTCGGCCTGACCGTCGGCGCGATTCTGCCGCTGATGGCCGGCGTGAAGGCGGTCTGCCACCCCTCGCCGCTTCAGGTGCAAACGATCACGAAGCGCATTCGCCTGACCAAAGCGACGATCCTGCTCGCGACCGACACGTTCATCTCGCAGTACGCCCGCGCCAGCGACGAGGGCGACCTTGCCTCGCTGCGCCTCGCGGTCTGCGGCGCCGAGCGCGTGCGTGACGAAACGCGCGCATTGCTGCGCCGCCGCTGCAACATGGAAATCCTCGAAGGTTACGGTGTCACCGAAGCCGCCCCCGTGGTCGCCGCGAACCAGCCCGGCGCCAGCCGCCTGGGCACCGTCGGCACGATGATGCCCGGCATGGAATGCAGGCTTGAACCCGTCGAAGGCATCCCGAACGCCGGGCGCCTCTTCGTGCGCGGCCCGAACGTGATGAAGGGCTATCTGAAGCCCGATCAGCCGGGCGTTTTGCATCCGCTCGAAGGCGGCTGGCACGACACGGGCGACGTCGTCGCGATCGACGACGAGGGCTACATCGCCATCCGCGGCCGCGTGAAGCGCTTCGCCAAGATCGCCGGCGAGATGGTCTCGCTCGCCGTGGTCGAAAACTGCGCGTCCGCGCTATGGCCGGACAACATGCACGCCGCCGTCGCCATGGCCGACGGACGCAAGGGCGAACAGATCGTCCTCGTCACCGACGCGAAGGCCGCGAACCGCGCCGAGCTTCTCGCCTGGGCCCAAAACCACGGCGTGCCGGAGCTATCGATCCCGAAGAAAATAGTCCTCGTCGAGCAAGTGCCCGTGCTGGGCACCGGCAAGACCGACTACGGCAACGTGACCAAAGTCGCGAACGAACGCATCGCGATCGGCGAGCCGAAGGCGGCGGAATAGCCGCCTTCCAGTTGGCGCATCATTTCAAAGCACCACGGCCGCTTCGTCGAACTCAAGCCGCGGCTGGCGCGGGAATAGCTTCTCGTGGTCGCCGTGGCCGAGGTTGAC
>JBGOVA010000302.1:0-3619 GCA_041477875.1 Micropepsaceae bacterium
CTGGTCAAGTTGCGGGACCTCCGGCAGAAGGCGGCGGAGGAACGGTTGACGGTGGCGGCGGCGGCCGGTGCTTTGGAGAAGGATCGCAATGTCCTGACCGAGCTTCTGACGCAGCGGCGGTCGTTGGCGGCACAAACCGACCAGCAGTTGAAGGAGACGCAGGCGCGGATCGGCACGCTCGCCGAGCAGGCGGGCGACCTACGCGCCCTGATTGCAAGCCTCAACGAGGACGCCAAAAGACCGGGCATCCGGGGTTCGGCGCCGGTCGTGACGAAGCAGATCGCCTCGGCCGGGGGGGCGCGCAGCGCCTCTCTCGACGGTTTGCGCGGGATGTTGACCTTACCCGCTAACGGTGAACTCATTTCGGCGTTCGGCTCGCCTGACGGAATAGGCGGGCGTTTGGCCGGGATTCACCTCGAAACGCGACCGGGATCACAGGTCACGTCTCCGTGTGACGGTAAAATAATGTTCGCGGGAACGTTCCGCGGCTACGGACAAATGTTGATCATCGCGGCCAACGGCGGCTATCATGTTTTGTTAGCGGGTCTTGCGAATATTGATGGTGTCGTCGGTCAAGTGGTACTCGCGGGCGAACCGGTCGGTCGGATGGCAACCGCACGCCGCCAAGAGAGACACAAAGCTATCGCACGCACGGGGAGTGGGGGCGAAAGACTTTACATCGAGTTCCGCCGCAACGGCGTACCGGTCGACCCGGTACCTTGGTTTGCGGCACTCAGGGAAAAGGTGAGCGGCTAATCCAATGAACAAAGTGATCTTGGCAGGTGTAGCAGGCGGTATCGGATTTTGCGCCGCACTGGCGTTGGCCCCGATGGTGACGGTCGCGAGCACCGACACGTACCGACAGCTCAATCTCTTCGGCGACGTGTTCGAGCGCGTGAAGAACGATTACGTGCGCGAGGTGAAGGACGGCGAGCTGGTCGAGAACGCGATCAACGGGATGCTGACCTCGCTCGACCCGCATTCGAGCTATCTCAACCCGAAGAACTTCTCGGACATGCAGGTGTCGACCCGCGGCGAGTACGGCGGCTTGGGCCTTGAAGTCACGATGGAAGACGGGCTCGTCAAAGTGATCTCGCCGATGGACGGGACGCCCGCCGACAAGGCCGGCATCAAGACGGGTGATCTGATCGCCTCGATCGACGGCATCGCGATCCAGGGCCTGACCCTGTCGGAAGCGGTCGACAAGATGCGCGGGCCGGTGAACTCGCAGCTCAAGATCACGATCATTCGCAAGGGCGAGAAGAAGCCGATCGACATCGTGCTGACGCGCGCGATCATCCGGGTCGAAAGCGTGCGCTTCAAAGTCGAGGGCGACGTCGCCTATATCCGCATCACGACGTTCAACGAGCAGACCGAGGACGGACTCGAAAAAGCCGTCGATCAGGCGAAGTCCAAGATCGGCTCGCGCCTGCGCGGTATCGTGCTCGACCTCAGGAACAATCCGGGCGGGCTTCTCGATCAAGCGATCAGCGTGTCGGATTCGTTCCTCGATCAAGGCGAGATCGTCTCGACGCGCGGACGGCGCGCGGGAGACACGCAACGCTATAGCGCTCGCTCGGGTCAGCTGATGTCGGGCGTTCCGATCGTCGTTCTCATCAACGAAGGGTCGGCGTCGGCATCCGAGATCGTTGCGGGCGCGCTGCAGGATCAAAAGCGTGCGCGCGTCGTGGGTACGCGTTCGTTCGGCAAGGGTTCGGTGCAGACCGTCATTCCGCTTTCGGGCGGCGTCGACGGCGCGTTGCGCCTGACGACGGCGAAGTACTACACGCCATCGGGCCGCTCGATCCAAGCGACGGGCATCGATCCCGACATCCTGGTCGAGCAGACGGCGGACGCGAACAGCGAGGCGGACGCCAACGACCGCTTGTCGGAGGCGAACCTGCCCAAGCACCTCGACCCGCAAGAAGGCGGGAAGAAGCCGCATGTGGGCCCCGTCGTGAAGCCGAAGGCGGGCGAGAAGTTCGACGACTTCCAGCTGACCTATGCGCTGCGTCTGCTGCGCGGGCAGGAGATCGTCGCCAACACGGGTCCAGCGAAGAACGCGCCGAACTAAGGGGCGTAAGGCCCGAGGATTTGCGGGCACTTGAAAGTTAACGGCCGGACGGGGCACAACTCTCTCGCCCCCTCCGGAACGACTTCGAGCGTCGCCTTCATGTCCATGCACGGATTTCCCGCCGGCGATGCCAAAGGCGGCGGTGTTCTGGGCAGCAGGTTTTCGATCGGCAGTATCGCCACGATCGCGGCTGCCGCCGTTCTTCTGATCATCATCCTCGTGTCCTTGTTCGGCAGCGCCGACGACGGCGAGCCCAAGCAAGTTCTCAAGATCGAGCGCGCGCCGCCGTCCGGCGGACCGGGCGTCACGGGTGCGAGTGCGCCCGTGGCTGCGGGCGAATTGCTGACGGCGGCGAACGGCACGGTGATCAGCGACCCCGCGCTCATGGAGCGGTCGAGCGAGGGTCCCCTGCCCACGATCGCCGCCGACGGGCGCAAGCCCATGGACGTCTACGCGCGGGCGTTCGACCGCAACGATCCGAGGCCGCGGATCGCGATCATCGTGGGCGGGCTGGGCCTCGGCGAAGCGGTGACGCAAGCGGCGGTCGATCGCCTGCCCGCGGGGGTGACGCTCGCCTTCACGCCCTATGGCTCGTCGCTGCAAGGGTTGGTGTCGACGGCGCGCGCGAACGGGCACGAAGTGCTGCTCGAGCTGCCGATGGAGCCGTTCGATTTTCCGGACAACGATCCGGGGCCGAACACGCTGCTCACCGGGTTGCAGGCGGGCGAGAATCCGGTGCGCATGCGCTGGCTGTTGTCGCGCGTGGCCGGCTACGCGGGGCTGATCAATTCGCAAGGCGCGAAATTCCTGTCGAGCAGCGCGGACCTGAAATTCGTCTTGCAGGAGGCCACGCGGCGCGGCCTCTTCCTCGTCGACAACGGAGAGACCGAGCAATCGATCGCGCGCGAAATGGCCGGGGGCGAGGGCGCGGCGTTCGCGCGCGGCGACATCCAGATCGACCGCAACCCGATCCGCGAGGCGATCGAGCGCGAGTTCACGGCGCTCGAGACGCTGGCAAAGCAGCGCGGCTCGGCGATCGGCGTGGCCGCGGCCTTTCCGGTGACGATCGACCGCGTGTCGGCGTGGGCGCAATCGCTCGAGCAAAAGGGGATCGCGCTCGCACCCGTTTCGGCGCTGATCGACGTGCGGCCGCTGGTGGCGCCGGCGCCCGCGGTGAGCGCGCCGGCGAACGCGCTGCCCAGCGATCCGCAGCCGGCGTTCGGGCCGCCGCCCAGCCCATGAAAAAAACCGCAGATCCGGAGAGCCTGCCCTACCGCAAATGCGTGGGCGCGATGGTGTTCAACAAGCACGGTCTGGTTTTCGTCGGGCGGCGCATCGTCGAGGAAGCCGGCGAGGCGTGGCAGATGCCGCAAGGCGGCATCGACGACGGCGAAGATTTGCGCGGCGCGGTGCTGCGCGAGCTTCACGAGGAGACCGGCATCAAAAGCGTGCGCGTCCTCGCCGAGGCGGGCGAATGGTACAAATACGATCTGCCGCGCGAGGCGATCGGCGTGGCGCTCAAGGGCAAGTATCGAGGGCAGATTC
>JBGOVA010000269.1:0-4908 GCA_041477875.1 Micropepsaceae bacterium
ATCCGGTGCAAAGCAAGTCGGCAAACTCCAACTGACCAGCAAGGTCATTTATGAGCGCGCGGCGCCCTATCGGGAGGACGACTGGGTCGTGCACTTGTTTGCTTCGGCCGCACCGAAACCCCATTTCGTGGGTACGTTGCCGATGACGCTTGCCGAAGCCACCGCTTTAAAGCCCCGGCTGAAACTGGCCTTCGTGGTCGAGCCGAAAGCACCGTTCTTCGTCTCCGGCCGCCTGAAGTACCGCGCAACCCCTCACCTCGAAGAGGTCGACATAACCGAGGACTTCCAGGTGCTGGTCGCGGATTTCCAGTGCGGTCTCGTGCTCACCGATGCGGGCAAGGTGCTGGGCGCCTATCCGACCGAGTGACGATGGTTATTTCTCGACCTGCGGTCGGTGGCGCGCCGTGTTGGTTAGTCTCGGCGCGGTCGCGGCAATAGACCCGGCGCATCGCCGCCCCCTATGATGCGCGTCTCACGCCACGAAGCCCAAAGGCCCACGCCCATGTCGCCCTTCACCCCCACCGACGCGCGCGGGCGCATCGTCAATCCGTTTGCGGGGCGCGACGTTAATTGGCTGCTCGACATGCGCGCCGAGACCAGGCGGGATCATCCCTTCCTGGTGTGGGAGCCGTTCGAAGGCCGACGCGAAACATGGACCTACGGCGAATTTCGCGAGCGCGTGCTGCGCGTCGCGGCGGGTCTGCACAAACGCGGCATCAAGCCGGGCGACCACGTGCTCGTGCATCTCGACAATTCGCCGGAGATGGAATTTCTGTGGTTCGCCTGCGCGCGCCTCGGCGCGGTCGTCGTCACCACGAACACCCGCTCGGCGGGCGCGGAGCTCGAATACTTCGCCGACAACTGCAGAGCCGTCGCCGCGATCACCCAGCCCGAGCTCGCCGAGCTGGTGGCGAGACACGTCAAGACCGTGCGCTGGCTCGCCGTCACCGAACATCTCGCCGACGGCGGCGCGCCGCCCGCAAACCTCATGCCCGACAAGGCAAGCGCCTTCTCGTCGATCGACGGCGACCCGAGCGATCTCCCGCAGATCGCGCCAGATCCCTGGCGCCCGGGCTCGGTGCAATACACGTCGGGCACGACGTCGCGGCCCAAGGGCGTGCTCTGGACGCAAGGCAACGCGCTTTGGGGCGCGCGCACGTCGGCCGTGCACGAGGCGCTGACCGAGAACGACGTGCACCACGTCGTGATGCCCTCGTTCCACACCAACGCGCGCACCTATTCCATTCTGCCGACGATGTGGGCCGGCGGCACGGTGGTGATGCAGCCGAAATTCTCCGCCAGGCGCTGGTGGGACGTGGCGCTGCGCAACAAATGCACCTGGGCCTCGACGATCCCGTTCTTCCTGAAAGCGCTGATGGAGCATGAGCTGCCGAAGCACCACTTCCGCATGTTCGGCAACGCCGTGAACGAGCCGCCGTTCGACGCGTTCTTCGGCGTGCGCACCATCGGCTGGTGGGGCATGACCGAAACGGTGAGCCAAGGCCTCATCGGCGACGCGCTTACGCGCAACCGCCCGATGTCGACGGGCCGCCCTGCCGCCGGCTACGGCATCCGCGTGGTGCGCGACGACGATTTGGTGACGCCGGTCGAACCGGGCGAGACCGGCCATCTGCAAGTGCAAGGCGTGCGCGGCATCCAAATCTTCGCCGAGTACCTCAACAACTGGGAGGCCATGCGCGAAAGCTTCACCGTCGACGGCTGGTTCATCACCGGCGACCGCGTGACGCTCGATCCCGACGGCATGATCACCTTCGCCGACCGCGACAAGGACATGCTGAAGGTCGGCGGCGAGAACGTGGCGGCCTCCGAGATCGAGCGCGTGATCGCCCTCGTCCCCGGCGTCGGCGAATGCGCGGTCGTCGCGCAGAAGCACCGCATGCTGGATGAGGTGCCGGTCGCGTTCGTCATCCCCGCAGCCGGCGTCGCGCTCGAAGGCAACACTGACCTTCCCGCCGCCATCATGGCCGCTTGCAAGGCCCAACTCGCGGACTTCAAACGCCCAAGGCAGGTGATTCTGGTTGGGGAGTTTCCGCGGAGCACGCTGGAGAAAGTGAGCAAGGTGGATTTGCGCAAACGCTTGCCGCAGGCGGGGTGAGGGACGTGCTCAAGGGCAGGCGACAGTCTCGGCGAACGACCATCTTGGGTGCGAGCAATGCTAACGCGACCTGCGGACTTTCACGCTGGGAGCAGCCACCTCCACCAGGCGCCGGACTTCGTCAGCGAACGCATCGCTGGCAGAAGGGGAAATCACTATTTGATCAATCAGCCCTTCTAGTCGAATGGGCACTCTTCGGGGCGATCCTGTTCGGGCCCCTGGCTCCATGTCAGCAATAACGCGCACGTCCGTCTCCCAAGCAAAACAATCGCGCTTGAATAGGTAGGGTCGAAGTGAGTGATCATTGGGAATAGAGCGCTGCGAGAAGTCGATGTACTCTACGGGCACGACCAGAAAGTTAGGGCCAAGCGACGTTCTGAGCTTGCCAATTGTCGTTTCGATCGCGACAGCTTCCTTCGACTGGCCATAGTCCGTCCACATCCTAGCGCAAGAAGTCGACTCCATGGTCCAACAGAGGATTACCGTTGCACCGCGATTGTGGCTCGCCGATGCATATTCTGCATCCCGCGCCCGAATTCGCCAGTCGCTGTCAAGACCCCACTGCACCAGCCGAAGGTCAGTGTCCTTCAGATCTGCATCCGTACGTCGTCCTTCCATCTTGTCTTCAAAGCTGCTTGCTGGCGCAAAATGGAGGACGCGGTTCTGAACCAAATCCCTGAGCTTCATCTCCGGCAGAAACCGTCGAATTCTGATGGCGCCGTCGATCAGCACCCGCTTCCTATCTTCACCAGGGCGCACGCGTTGTGCGCTAAAGAGTCCGCCATACGCTGTGCGCAAATACTCAACAAAATGAGCGACGCTCATAGCAAGTTCCAATCAAGACCTGTCGCGGCAGCACAGATCAGCCGTACTGTGTCTCCCGGCATCATCGCGTGCCGCCCTAGTTCGGAAGCTGAACCTTCAGCCCGGGAAGATACACATCGACCGGGCTCGCTTCGTTCTGATCGCTGGGTTTGCTACTTAGGATCGCCTTTGCATATTCTGCCAACTCGCGACGAGCCGATTGCAGCCGGTCCATGACGGTATAGACATCGGAGGTATCTATCGAAATCGTCCGACCCTGCGAGACATCAAAGGGGATGCGATCCCCTTTCCGGATGATTTGGATCGTGGGCTGCCTAGTCATATGCCTTACACCGAGTTCATAGAAGGCGTTTGGATTGGCAAAGGACAGGTCGGCGACTGAAATCTTCGCTCGTGCCAGATGCTCAAAGATTTGCTGAGTGATGAGACCCGATCGCTCGATCTTATCAGCTCGAACCACCCGAAAACCAAGCTCGCGAAACACCGGCTCAATCAAGTGCTTGAGCATCATGTCGGCGTGCCGACGGTTCTCGGAACCTTCATCGCCAATCGGGGTGATGTAGAAACAAACCTTATCCCAATCGGCAGAGCCCTTGCCTTCATCCGTTAGCGCGCTTTCATCCGTCTCGGCGGCGGCGATTTCCGACTTCTGTGGGATGTTGGCCATTCCATCGCGCGACAATTGTATCTTTGGCTGTTCTCCAGTTGCGGGCTGGGTAAGAATGCCAGCAAATCTCGCATTCTCCATGATTATCTCAACGGCCTCGCTCACTCGTTCTCGCGGAATTTGATATTTCGATTCGAGAACGTTCGGCAGATGGATTTGCGACGGCAGCGGATAACCATTGTAGTCAGAGTAGAATTTACTCAGGATAGCAGGAGTGAGCAGTGCCTTCACCTTGGCTTCGGCGTCTTCCCCTTCGTAGGTCGGTGCTACGATCTTGCGGCCGGTCTCGCTCAACGTGAGCGTATTGCCCTCCCGCGTGATCAGACCGTAGCCCTCGGCTGCCCACATGACGTACTTCGTATTAGCGGACTGCGCGCCGATATCTAGCGCTTGAGCTACGGCTTCCCAAGTGGCCGATTTGCCCGCGTACGTCTCATGAAGCACGGTCGCTATGCGTAGCGCTTGCTCAAGCGGGCGTCGTGGCAATGACTCCGCAGCGACTCTAACACGAACATCGCCCTTGGCGCCCCCGCTCTTGCCGGCTTTCTTCGGACTCATTCTGCATCCTCAAGAACAAATCGCGCTGCGGAATTCTACTCGGCCGTCACCGCCGCGATGCGCCTTCAACGAAGCCCCTGTTGTAGCCGTCTTGGAAGGTACTCTCCCCAACGTTCGGGATCGGACAGATCGGCGGGATCGGGGGGATGCAGCCGTATTGCTGATAACAGTATCCCGCCTTGTATCCTGCCTGATAGCCCTCGCAAAACGCGCTCGCGAAGGCAGGACTGGTGATGAGTACCGCTGCACCGAAGACCAGCGCCGCAATTCCTTTTTTCACAGGAATTCTCCTTTCATCAGGATTTCCCTTTTATCATAGCTCGATTCAGTGACGCCAGACAAACACATGTAGGCAATTGTGGTCAGAGTAGATTGGCGGCAGCTCCTTTTGAGCAATGCGCAAACCGACTCCCACGCCAATTCAGCCCATCTTCGCCTTCCACGCGCGACGCTTGCCGGTCCGGTCGTCGTGTTCGCCCATCGGGCGGTTCGGCTGATTGTCCCACCAGTCCGTGCGAAGCGCCTTGCGCTCGGGATTGCGTGGACAAAGGAACCGGTTCTCGGGCCAGTGGCATCCTCAATGCGACGTCTGTTCTCGCGCGGCCATGCGGGCGCGGAAGTCGGCGGTCGTGTTGGTTTTGGGGAACGATGTTTCGGGGACGGGGACGTTGAGGAAGCGGCACAACGGCTCCCAGCCTTGGGCGATGTCGAAGTCGAGGCGGCGGTCGGCCGGGATGGTGCG
>JBGOVA010000193.1:0-8427 GCA_041477875.1 Micropepsaceae bacterium
ACCTGATGACCCTGACCGCTCCCGAGATGACGGTTCTGGTTGGTGGCATGCGCGCCCTGAATGCAAACTTCGGGCAGTCGAAACACGGCGTCTTCACCAACCGTCCCGAGACGCTGACGAATGATTACTTTGTCAATCTGCTCGACATGAGCACGAAGTGGCAGGCCTCCTCCACATCGGAAGGCGTGTACGAAGGGCGCGACCGCGCGACGGGCGAGCTCAAGTGGACCGGCACGCGGGTCGATCTTGTCTTCGGTTCGAACTCCCAGCTCCGCGCCATCGCGGAAGTCTATGCGTGTGACGACTCGAAGGGTGCGTTCGTGAAAGACTTTGTGGCTGCGTGGACCAAGGTGATGCACCTTGATCGCTACGACCTTGCTTGATCGCCGCGGAAAGGTCTTGAAGGGCGTCTGAGAGACCATAGACAAGAAATCAGGGCGGCGTTTCAAATCGACTTGAAACGCCGCCTGATGCTAGGTCTGGTCCGCTGATCCACTCCCTTGAATCGTTGCAGCTAGAACACTTCCGGAAAACGGGTGGAGTAAGCCAGCCCTTCGACTTGGCGCGCAATGTCTGCAATCAGGATGATTCAGTCATGCGTGAAAGCCACCTCGAACGTCGTAAATGGGCAAACAACGGATTCATTTCCGAATGGTTACGAGCGGCAGGAATGGCCTCCCATTCGAGACAGTTACGCGGTGAACTAGCCCACATCGGCGCTGACTGGGTCGTACGGGGAATTGGCGAACGGAATGGATGAGCGCAGGTTTGCCAACGCGGGAAAATGCCTTTTGCGATCAACAAGGGCGTTACGGAAGGTTTGCCAACGCAAGGTCTTGATAGATATCAGGATCACCACTCCTCCCGGGGTCACCAGCCGTCTTGGGCCGCACGGAAACTGTAGATCGGCCCGCGCCAATGTTTGCGGTCGCCGTCAAGGCGGACAAATTCACGAACGTTTGGCGCGGTGGCAATCGCCCGCGGCCAGAAGGACTTGGCCGCCGCATTCCGCTCGGCCACCGCAACCTCCCACTGGCCGGGATACGAGGAAAGGATTTGCCGCACCGCTTCCGCTGCGACGCCGCGACCCACTTCAATGCCGCGACGCCGATGTTTCCGCGCTACGAAGAACTCCGCCATGTTGCGCTCGATCGCGCCGCCGCGGTGAGAGAGGGTGTTGATCAGGGCGAAGCCGACCACCCGCTCATTCGCTCGGATCAACAGCGGCCACCGGCTATCGGTGCGCCAGTATTCGTCGAGGTAGGGATACGCTTCGAAGCGGCCTTGAGCATTGAACTCGAACGCAGCCGAAGCCGCAGGTTCCATCTCGGAGAAATCATACGCATAGAACTGGAAGAGGCCTTCAATCAGAGGCCGCTCCGCCTCGCTCGCGAGATTCACCGCAACGTTTGTCCCGCCGCCGCCGTCGCTCGCGCTCATCGTTAGTCACCCGCACGCCAATCGGCACCTGGTTCACTGCGGAACGCGGCGCCCTATCCAGTAGGGATTTAGAATTGACGGAGTCAATCTATCGTTTTCAAGCAGCGCACCGCGTCGCTCAGAGCCGGTGGCCGATCATGCAGCGCAAGGCCTTGATTGATATCGGGAAGGCCGCTCCTTGCAGCGCCACCAACCTACGCTGCGGCGCAAATTCGGCCAGCGGGTCAGCCAAAAATTGCCGACGTGGCGCGGCGGAATGAAGCCGTGCAGAGTGGCGCTCCGCTCTTACTTTATCGCGCCGCCATGGGCTAAGTTCGCGCCGGTGGCGGGCTCGGACTCGTGGAGATTCTTGCATGACGCAGAGATTGTTGGTCGGAATAGCGGCGGTTGTCGTTGTCGTGCTCGCGGCCTACGCCTTCTTCGTCCTGAGGCCGAGCACCATGCACCTGACGCAGGCGCCGCATAAAGCGATGCCCTACAATCCCTTGGGCAACGACACCGACCCGAACGATCCCGGCGAACAGCACTATGCGCAGGGCCGCTATCCCGAGGCGATCGCTTATTGGATGCAAGCCGCGTCCGAGGGCGACCCGAATGCGGCGCATCGGCTGGGCGTCGAGTACATGGACGGCAAGCCCTCGGTGGTGCTGCGCGATTATGCCAAGGCGCTGCAATACCACCGGCAAGCGGCGGCGGCGGGCAATATGCTGTCGATGTTCGACATCGGGACGATGTACGAATACGGATACGGCGTGCCGAAAGACATCGCGCAGTCGGCGAAATGGTACGGCAACGCGGCGCGCTATGGCTTGGCGCAGGGGCAGTACAATTTCGCGACCATGCTCGAGGTGGGCGAGGGCGTGCCGAAAGACGAGGTCGAGGCCTACAAATTCTTTATTCTCGCGGCGCGCGGAGGTTTCTCGGGCGTGCCTTACGACAATCAGAGACTTCGCATCGACCGCAACGCGCCGTTGCCGACGCAGTTGCTGGAGCGGCGGCTGAGCCGCCAGCAGGTGGAAGACGGGCGTATGCGGGCGGATACATTCAAGGTGGCGTCGGGACCGCTCAATATCGAATGAGTCAATGGACGAACTGGTCGGGGTGGGTTCGTTCGCAACCCCAGCAAAGCATCAGGCCCAAAAGCGAAGCTGAGATCGCCGCCGCGGTGCGCGACGGGCCGGGGCCTGTGCGCGTGGTCGGGTCGGGGCATTCGTTCACGGCACTCGGCGAAACGAACGGCACGCTGATTTCGCTCGACGATTTTCAGGGCGTCGTCTCGGTCGATGCGGGTGGTCTGACGGCTGCGGTGCGGGCGGGCAGCAAGATCCATTCGATCGGGCGGGCGCTGTTCGATGCGGGGGTCGGCCTCAAGAACCAGGGCGATATCGACCGGCAGGCGCTGGCGGGCGCCGTCGGCACCGGCACGCACGGCACGAGCCCGAAGCTCGGCAGCCTGTCGGCGGAGGTGAAGGCGTTTCGCCTGGTCACGGCCGACGGTCAGGTGCTCGCCTGCTCGGCGACCTCGAACGCGGACGTGTGGGAGGCGGGGCGCGTGTCGTTCGGCTCGCTCGGCGTCATGAGCGAGATCACGATGGGCGTGCGCAAGGCCTATAAGCTGCGCGAGCGCAATTGGGTGATGCCGGTCGCCGAGTGCTGGCGCGATCTGGCGAAGCTGCGCGACGGGCACCGGCATTTTGAGTTCTTTTGGTTTCCCTACGCCGACGGTGTGGTCGCGAAGTCGCTCGACGAGACGGACGAAGAGGTTGCGGCGCCCCTGACGACGGCACAAATGGCCGAGCGCGGCGAGCGCGTGACGGCCGATCAGCGCACGTTCAAGTACGGCTGCGAGGTTGCGCGGTTCGTGCCGGGGCTTTCGGCGCGGTTCCAGCGGCTCTTCACCAGCGCCTCGATGGGCGCGTCGTCGCGCGCGCGCTGGAGCCATGAGATTTTCCCGAGCCCGCGCAACATCAAATTCAACGAGATGGAATACGCGGTTCCCGCCGGGAACGGCGGCGACTGCATCCGCGAGATCGCGGAGGTGATCCGCTCACGGAAGATCGCGGGGTGCTATCCGCTCGAGTTCCGTTTCGTGCAGGCGGACGATATTTGGATATCGCCGTTCTACAAGCGCGACGCGGTGACGATCTCGGTGCATCAATACGTGAAGCAGGAGTACAAGACGCTGTTCGATGCCGCGGAGGCGATCTTCCGGCGCTATGGCGGGCGGCCGCATTGGGGGAAGCTCCATACGCTCGGTGCCGCCGATTTTGCGAAGCTCTATCCGCGCTGGGACGACTATCAAAAATTGCGCCGGCGCCTTGATCCACAGGGCAAGCTTCTTAACTCCCACTTACGGACCGTTTTCGGAGAAGGAAATGGCAAAGCCTCGTAGCGGACGCGGGATCTTCGGGGTACTCGCGGTTCCTGCCGTGTTGGTAGCGGCGGTGTTTGCGTGGGTCGCGGACAACCATTTCGCCGCCGGCTTCATGGGCGCCATCGTCGGTTTCTTCATCGGCATCGCGATCCTGGCGTTCCCAAACCTCGATCGCGGCGGTCCGGCCGACACCGACAGCATGCTGCAGTGAGCCGGCGCTAACTCTCGATGTGGGCGATCACGTCGCCCTCGGTCACCGAGTCGCCCTCGGCGACGACGATCTCGATCACAGTGCAGGCGATGGGTGCTGCGACGGGGATTTCCATTTTCATGCTTTCGAGGATGACGATCGGTTCGTCTTCGGCCAGGCGCTGGCCCTTCTCGGCCGTGATCTTCCAAACTTTGCCGGTGATTTCGGTTTTGACGGTGCTGCGGGCCATGGGTTCTCGCGGGTGGGTGATTAGAAAGAAGGAGGCCAATCGGCGAGGCGATGTTGTCCGATGCCGTTGGACATGCGGCGCGACAGGACTTCAAGCATGCCGATCAGGAAGCGGCGCGTGTCGATGGGGTCGATCACCATCTGCGCCATGAAGGGGGCGGCGAGTTCGTAGGCGGTCGTGCCGGACGAGACCTGCTTTACGAGTTCTTCGTAACGGTGCGGGTCTTCGCCGGGCTTCACCGCATAGACGACGTTGACGGCGACGGCGGGATCCATGAACGAGATGTCGCCGGAGAACCACGTCGCGGTCACGTCGGAGCGGCCGGCACCCATGTTCAGGTAAGCCTGGCCGTAGGATTTGCGCAGGACGAGCGCGATCTTGGGCACGGTCGAAAGTTCGAGGGCCGCCATGAAGTTCATGATCTTGCCGGGGAGGCGGCGCTTTTCGCTTTCGGCGCCGACAAGGAAGCCCGGGGTGTCGGCCAAGAAGATCAGCGGGATGTTGAAGCTGTCGCAGAGCACGATGAAGCTCGCGATCTTGTCGCAGGAATCGGGATCGAGTGCACCACCCTTGAACATCGGGTTCGAGGCGACGATGCCGACGGTGCGGCCGTTCATGCGGCCGAGCGCGGTGACGGCGACCTTGGCGAAGCGCTCCTTGATAGGGAAGTAGGAGTCCTTGTCGAGGATCGCGCGGATGACGGTGCGGATGTCGTAGACCTTGGCGCGGCTTTCGGGGACGAGCGTGTCGATCTTGCCGGCGTCGAGTGCCTCCGCGATCGATGACGCGATGGGCGGTGCAGTGTTTGCGTTGTCGGGCAGGTAGCTCAAGAACGCTTTGAGTTGCGCGATGGCGTCTTCATCGCTGTCGTCGACGGCGTCGACGAAGCCGGTGTTCTCGCTGTGCAGGCGCCAGCCGCCGAGCGCTTCGGGGTCTGCGTCTTCGGCGATGGCGACCGAAGTCACCATCTGACTCGACACGGCGAGCACGGCGCCTTTGCGCATGACGACGAAATCGGAGTTGATGCAGGTGAAGGCGCCGCCGCCGTAGGTGAGGCCGAGCACCGCGGAGGCCCACGGCGTTTCGCGCGCGTGGGTGTAGCGCGCGCCTTCGCCGGCGCGGCCGATGCCGGCTGCCCCCATGATGTCGGGGATGCGCCCGCCCGCGCACTCCATGAGATTGACCAGCGGCATGCCGTTTTTGCGGCAAGTTTCGCGCACGTAGTACTGCTTCTTGCCGTGGACTTCGGCGGACGAGGAGCCGAGCGTTGTGAAGTCGGCTGCGTTCACGCCGATCATGCGGTTCGCGATCTTGCCGAAGCCGGAGACGACGCCGTCGCCGGGTGTCTTGTCGCGAACGTCCGGTTTGATCGAGGCGGCGAAGAGACCCGCTTCGATGAACGTGTCTGGGTCGACGAGCAGCGCGACACGTTCGCGTGCATTCAGGATGCCCGCAGTTTTGCGTTCGGCGAGGCGGGTGGGCGAGCCCATCGCCTTCGCGCGTTTGGCGCGCGCTTGGAACTCTTCACGCTGCTTGTCGAATGGCATTTAGAGTTTCGCTCGAGAGAAGAAGCAGGTCGGTGCGCCGGTGTGACAGGCGGGGCCGGCTTGGTCGACCTTGAGCAGCAGCGTGTCGCCGTCGCAGTCGACCCAGGCTTCGACGAGGCGCTGGGTATGGCCGGACGCTTCCCCCTTGCGCCAGAGTTCGCCCCGCGAGCGCGACCAGTAGGTGACGTCGCGGGTTTTGAGCGTGCGCGTCAGCGCCTCGCGGTCCATCCATGCGACCATGAGGACCCGGCTGTCCTTTGCATCCTGCGCGACGGCGGCGACGAGGCCGCGCTCGTCGAATTTGACGGCGGCGAGGAAGGCGTCGGTGTTGAGCGCTTGGGCGGTGGTCATCCCGCCTTCTTCAACCTCTCGAAGCCTGCGTCAAGGTCGGCGATGAGGTCGTCGGCGGCTTCCAACCCTGCATGGATGCGGATCAGGGGACCTGAGTGCGCGAATTTCGTTGCGGTGCGGTGGGGGTGCGCGGGGACGATCAGGCTTTCGTAGCCGCCCCAGCTCCAGCCCATGCCGAAGATTTCCATGTGGTCGAAGAAGGCGGCGAGCGCGGGCTTGGAACACGGTTTCAGCTCGACGCCGAAGAGGCCGGAGGCGCCTTTGAAGTCGCGCTTCCAGAGTTTGTGGCCGGGGTCGTCGGAGAGGGCTGGGTAGAGGACGCGCTCGACCTCAGGCCTTGCGCGCAGCCATTCGGCCAAGCGCGTTGCGGTTTGCTGGTGCTGTTTCAGGCGCACGGCGAGAGTGCGCAGGCCGCGCTGGCCCAGATAGATATCGTCGGGGCCGGCGGTCAGACCGAGGTTGCCGTGGGTGTCGCGCAGTTGCTTGGCGTGCTTGTCGTTGGCGGTCACCGTGCCCAGCATCGCGTCGGAGTGGCCGACGATGTATTTCGTGGCCGCCATCACCACGAGGTCGGCGCCGTGACCGAGGGCGTCGAAGAAGAACGGCGTCGCCCAGGTGTTGTCCACGATGACGGAGATGTTGCGCGCGTGGGCGCAGGCCGTGATCGCGGGCGCGTCTTGGACTTCGAAAGTCAGCGAGCCGGGGCTTTCGAGGAAGATCGCGCGGGTGTTGGGCTTGAAGAGGGTTTCGACGGCGGCGCCGATCAGCGGATCGAAATAGGTCGTCGTCACGCCGAAGCGCGACAGGGTCTTGTCGCAGAAGGTGCGCGTGGGGCCGTAGACCGAATCGGTGACGAGGATGTGGTCTCCCGCAGAAGCGACCGTCAGAAGCGCGAGCGTGCAGGCCTGCAGGCCTGATGGGCAGATCACCGTTTCGGCGCCGCCCTCCAACTCGCGGATCGCGTTTTCGAGTGCCGCAATTGTGGGCGTCTTGCGGCGGCCGTAGCTGTAGGCCTGCGTGCGGTTCTCCAGCGACTCCAACGTGGGGTGGAGGAGGGTCGAGGCGTGATAGACGGGCGGGTTGACCAGCCCGTGATGATCAAAGGGCGAACGGCCCGCCGTCGTGACGCGCGTTTCGGGTCGTTTCGGGCCGTTTCCGGGCTTAGACATCTGGCCGGGCTCTCCTTATCTTGCGCCCGGTCTTGAGCGTGCCGCATTCCGCCGGTCCGCTGCAATCTGGTTTGTCGAAAGGGCCCCTCGCATGCGCCTGTTTCTTGCCCGCGCCGCCGCCGTGCTTGTCGCCTTCGGTCTTGCCGCCGGTCCGGCCTGGGCCGCGGGGTCGCCGACGCTCGAACGGGTGAAGAAGAACGGGTACCTGCGCTGCGGCACGTCGGAGGGTTTGCCCGGCTTTGCCATGCCCGACAACAAGGGGGAGTGGACGGGGCTCGACGTCGATTTCTGCCGCGCCATTGCGTCGGCGATCTTCAACGATCCGAAGAAGGTGCGCTTCACGCCGACCTCGGCGAAGGTGCGGTTCACGGCGCTGCAGGCGGGCGAGTTCGAGGTGCTATCGCGGGTCACGACCTGGACGATGAGCCGGGACGTGCAGCTGGGGCTCGAGTTCATCGGTGTCATCTATTACGACGGCCAGGGTTTCATGGTGCCCAAGAAGCTGAACGTGACGAGCGCGAAGCAGTTGGGCGGCGCCAATGTGTGTACGCAGACCGGGACGACGACGGAGCTGAACCTCGCCGACTTCTTCCGCGCCAACAACATGAAGTACAAGGTCATCGCCTTCGAGAAGGACGAGGAGACGGTTGCGGCCTATGACAACGGGCGGTGCGACGCGCACACGACGGACCAATCGGGGCTTTATGCGCAACGCCTGCAGCTGAAGAACCCTGCCGATCACATCATCCTACCCGAGATCATTTCGAAGGAGCCGCTGGGGCCGGTCGTCAATCAGGGCGACCCGCAATGGGCGGACCTCGTGCGCTGGACGTTGTTTGCGCTGATCAATGCCGAGGAACTGGACGTCACGTCGAAGAACGTCGATCAGATGCTGAAGTCGACGAACCCGGAAGTGCGGCGGTTGCTGGGCGTCGAGGGCGCGTTCGGCGAGCCGCTTGGACTGACCAAGGATTGGGCCGTGCGCATCATCAAAGGCGTCGGCAATTACGGCGAGATGTTCGAGCGCAATGTGGGACAAGGGTCGCCGCTCAAAATCAAACGCGGGCTGAACGCGCTGTGGAAGAACGGCGGCCTGCAATACGCCC
>JBGOVA010000070.1:0-18645 GCA_041477875.1 Micropepsaceae bacterium
AGCCCATAGATCGGCCCGCCCTGATGCGCCGCCCACTCCCACGCGCGCTCGACCGTTGCGGGGATGGCGGCGAAGTCCGTCGCCTCGAACGGCAGAACAAGCGTCGGGCCAACGCAGCGCTTGGCCACGTCCTCAAGCGCCGGGACGTTGCGCCCCGATAGGATCAGCTTCGCCTTCTTCCTTGCGAGCGCCTCCGCGAGCGCGCTGCCGATTCCGGAGGAGGCTCCCGTGATCCACCAAATCTTCCCTGCAAGCATCACATTCTCCAGTGGCGTATGGGCCCAAGCGGCGCGGCACGAAGGCCCGCGCGGTTCTCATATTTGAAGCACAGATCTCGCGCCGCGGCGATGATCCGGCCACGGATCACCGCCAGGCCTCACCTTCGAGCGTCGGCGTCGTGCCGGTTCTCGTGGAAGCCTTCACGGAATTTGACCCCCGTCGCCACACCGTGCTCCATTGGCCGGCTTGGAGGGTGTGTCTCATGCGCGAGCCGGGTTTCATCGGGGCGATTTCATTCGCACTTTCGTGCGCTCTCGCCCTTGCGTCGAGTGACCCTGCTGCGGCGGCGGCAGGCGACGTCACCAGCATCTACGTGGCCAATGACGCATCGGGGTCCGTCGTCGTCTATCGGGACGGCGTACAGGTCTGCGCTTTGGAGCCGTCGAAGTCGTGCATGGTCCAGGTCACGGTCGGCACGCCGTATGCGTTTCGCTTTGTCTTCTCCGACGGCGCCGAGCGCTCGTTCACGTGGAACGGCAGCCTTCACTTCTGCGCCAAGGAAGACAGGCGTGTCACGAATTGCGCGCCGCCGGATTTTCTTGAGGAATACGGCAACTGACGGGACTCACTTCCCCCTCGCGGGGAGGCGGAGCGTTAGTGTTGCAGCGCCAACGTGCGTGCTGCTTTGTCGGGTTGTTTTGCGTCCGCGCTTTGCGACTTCGGCAGGACGCGGATGTCGATGCGGCGGGTGTCGTCGAGATATTTTTGCGCCGCGGCGACCAACTCGGCCTTGGTGATGGTTTCGACGTCGCTGAGTTGGGTGCGGATCGCGCCGATGGCGCGCGGTTCGCTTTGGATGTCCTCGATCGCGGATTGCCAATAGCCGTTTCCGCGGCGATCGGTTTCGATCGACTTGAGCATCGGCGTGCGCGCGCGGGCGATCACGTCGTCCGAAAACGAGCCGGATTTCAGCTCGGCCACGATAGCGGCCAGGGTCTTGTAGAAGCCGTCGACAAGGTCGGGGCGGGTTTCGGCGTTGGTCGAGATGAAGCCGAAATCGGGCAAGGCGCCCGAGTGCCAACTGCCGACGCTGGGCGAGTAGGTCGCGCCCTGGGCCTCGCGGAACTCGTCGATCAACCGGACCTTCATGATCTCGCGCAGCAGCGCGATCGTGCGGGCGCGCCTGGGGCTCGAGAAGAAGTCCGGGGCGGGCCACGCCGCGTAGGCCACGGCCTGATCCGGGCGCCCTTCATGCGTGAAGCGCAGCTGGCGCGCGGTTGCGGGGAAGCGAACCGTGCGGGCGTCCGAGCGCTCGTTGAGCTTTTCGGCCCGCGCCTTCAGCGCCCCGAACGTGCCGGCGACGGCGGCCGTTGCGTCGTCGGCGCTCATGTCGCCGACCATCGTGATCTCGATCGGCGCGCGATCGAGCGCGGGCTCGATCGCCGCCCTCACGTCGGCTATTTTCAGCGCCTTCATTTGCACGAGCGAAGGAAACGCCCAGCGCGGATCGCCCGAACGCACCACCGCCGGCGTCTCGCGCGAGAGCACGCGGCCGGGGCTCGAGGAATATTGCTTGATGTAGTTCTCGGCGGCGCCTTGCAGACGCTCGATCCCGTTCGAGCGGTAGGCCGGGTCGGTGGCGTAGGCCGCCATCAGCTGCATCTCCAGGCCCAAGTCGCGCGCGTTGGTCTTGCCGCTGAATTCGAACGATTCCTCGTCGAGGTCGAGATCGGTCGAGACGATGCGCCCGGCGAGCGACTCTTCGAGCTCGTCCGTCGTCAAACGCTTGAGACCGCCTTCGAGGAAGCCGAAGGGCAGCGCCCATTCGAGACCGATCTTGTTGCGCGGCATGTGGATGTAGCCGCCGGCGAAACGAACGGTGACGTTGATCGCGTCTTTCTCGAACGTGGTCTGCTTGACGTTGAGGCGGACGCCGTTCTTGAAGCGCAGCATCGCGACGCCGAGGTCGGATGCCTCATGCCGCTCGGCAATTTCGCCGGGCTTGCCGAAGGCGGCGTAGGGAAATTCCTTCGCGTCCTGCTGCGGCGGCGCCGACACGGCCGTCTTGACGCTGCCTTCGTACGCGGAGGCGACGGC
Organism: Micropepsaceae bacterium; assembly: GCA_041477875.1. GTDB lineage: Bacteria > Pseudomonadota > Alphaproteobacteria > Micropepsales > Micropepsaceae > SZUA-430. The sequence goes on from JBGOVA010000070.1 coordinate 2,317, forward strand.
CGCGTCGCCGCCCGCGAGCGGTGTGCCGGAGGACACGAACACGACGGGCCCCTGCCCGCGCACGACGTCGCGCAACGCCTCTTGCGCCGCAGCCGCGGTCAGGCCGGGCACGTAGGTTTCGAAAATCGCGAGGTCGTCGCGCGGGTGCGTGAAGATGCCGCGCGACTCGAATTCCGAGGCGATCCCGTTGGCGAGGTCGGGCGTGCGCCTGGTGCCGGCCTTCGCGAGGTTGTCTTGATAAGACGCGCGCCAGCCTTTGACCTCGCGGTCGAGCTCGCTTTGACGGAAACCGTGGACGAGGGCGCGGCGTACCTCTTGCTCGGCGGCGCTCATGGCGGTGCGCCATTGGCCGGGCCTTGCGCTGATCGAGAGCGAAACGGAACTCGATGTGTAGCGGGTCTCGGAACGGCTGATGCCCGCCGACACGAAGGGCGCGTTCGCGCCCCGCGCGATGCGGCCAAACCTGCGATTGACGACTTCGAATGCGACCGTGCGCAGCGCGTTCCGCCGGCGCTCGGCCATGGTGTCGATCGCATTTTCGGCGGGCAGGAACCACGTGATCGTGACGTCTTCGGGCAGGTTTGCTTCGCTGCGCGAGCCGACGACGAGCGGGCGCTCCTTGGGCGAACCCAGGTCGGGGTCGGGCGTCGAAGGGCCCGTGCCGTGCCAGTCGCCGAAGCGGGATTTGATCTTGGCCTCGATGTCGGCGGGATCGAAATCGCCCGTTGCGATGAGAAGCGTTCGCTCGGGGCGATAGAAGTGCTGGTAGTAGTCGGCGAGTATGTCGTGATTGGCGGCCTTGATCGTTTCGACCGTGCCGATGGGCATGCGGTCGGCCTGGCGCTGGCCTTCGTACCAGAGACGCCAGCGTGCTTCGAACGAGCGGTATTCGGGCGTGTTTCGCGTGCGCAGTTCCGAAAGGACCACGCCCTTCTCGCGCTCGATGGCGGCGGGGTCGAGCGTCAGGCGGTCGCCGATCTCGCGGAAGAGCATGAGGCCGGTGTCGACGATCTCGCCGTCGTTCTTCGGCAGCTCGAGCTGATAGACGGTTTCGTTCGTCGAGGTGTAGGCGTTCGTGTGGGGGCCGAAGGCGAGGCCTTGGCGCTGAAGCAGCTTCACGTACTCGCCTTCCGGCACGTTCTTCGAACCGTTGAAGGCCATGTGTTCCATGAAATGCGCGAGGCCGCGCTGCGCGTCGCTTTCCTGAAGCGAACCCGAGGCGATCCGCAGGCGCAGCGATATCGTGCCGGCCGGCTGCGCGTTGCGCATGATCGCGTAGCGCATGCCGTTGTCGAGCACGCCGTAGCGGACGTCCGGGTCGGGCTTCAGATCGCTCGCGTCCTGGGGCCAGTAGGCGTAGTCGGGGCGGCTTTGAATGTCCGCTTGCGTCGATTGAAGCTTGGCCCCCGATTGCGCGCACGACGCGAGCGCGAGCGCCACGCCGACAAACACAAGCAACAGGGACTGCCGGACGGCGGACGAACGCATCAAAGTTCTCCAAAACCCAAACAAAGCGAAATCGCGAAACTGCTCTCTTTGTGGCTTGGGGGGCGGCCTCAAGTCCAGTTACCGAAATGTGATCATCAGACCAAAGTGTCTGTTAGCGCACGATTTGTGGTCCAACCCGGCGATCGGGATAGGCTGCATCGCCTGCCGAGATGACGGCGGGGGCAGCCGGCCACGCGATGGCGAAGGCGGGATCGTCCCAGCGCACGCCCCGCGCGTGGCCTTCGACGAACGCGCGTCCCATCTGGTAGAGGATGTCGGTGTCGTCCTCCAGGGTCAGGAAGCCGTGGGCGCAGCCCTCGGGCACGAAGACGCCGTTCATGCGGCCAGCGTCGAGCTCGACGGATATCCATTGGTTTTCGGTCGGGCCTTGGCGCAAATCGACGACCACGTCGAAGGCGCGGCCGCGTACCGCGCGTACGAATTTCGCCTCGGCATATGGAGCCTCCTGATAGTGGAGGCCGCGCAACGTGTGACGCTTCGCGTTGCCCGAGAGATTGATCTGGGGCGCCGCGAATTCGATCCCCGCTTTCGCGAATTCTTCGGCGCAGAAGATGCGCGCGAAGAAGCCGCGCTCGTCGCGATGGGGCTCCGCCTCGACCACGAAGACGCCGGCGATCCTTTGGGCGATGAAGCGCATCTCAGAAGATCCGAAGGTCGGGAATGGCGGTCACGAACTTGCCCCCCCAGTCGTGCACGGCGGACATCGATCGCACGATTTCGTCCTTGATGTTCCAGGGCAGGATCACGACGTAGTCGGGACGCCGCGCGAGAAGCTCGCCCGGGCTGACGATGGGCACGTGGCTTCCCGGCAGCAGCCTTCCTTGCTTGGCGACGTTGGCGTCGGCGACGAAGGCGAGTTCGCGGGCGGTGACGCCGCAATAGTTCAGAAACGTGTTGCCTTTCGCGGCGGCGCCGTAGGCCGCCACCGTCTTGCGCTCGCCGCGCGCGCGCGCGAGGAACGACATGAATTGTTCGCGCACGGCGCCGACGCGCGGCGCCAACGTCGCGTAGCCGGCCGGCTCGTGGAGGCCCGCGCGCCGTTCCTCTCCGCGTATGCGGCCGACGCGTGCGCCGGCTTCCCGCTTGCCGTCCTTGCGCACGGCGAAGACGCGCAGCGAACCGCCGTGGGTCGGAAGTTCCTCGACGTCGACCACGCGCAGGCCGGCGGCGGCGAAGATCGTCTCGACCGCGTGCAGCGAGAGATACGAATAGTGCTCGTGATAGATCGTATCGAACTGCAGTCCTTCGATCAGGCGCTGCACGTGGGGGAATTCGAACGTCGCCACGCCTTCGGGTTTCAGAAGGACGGCAAAACCGCGCGTGAAATCGGCGATGTCCGGCACGTGGGCGAGGACATTGTTGGCGGCGATGAGGTCGGCGCCGCCGGTCTCGGCCCTGAGTTCGCGGGCGAGCGTTTCGCCGAAGAAATCAACCCTGGTTCTGATGCCCTTCGCGATCGCGGCCTCGGCGGTGCCGCGCGTCGGCTCGACACCGAGAACCGGAATGCCTTCGGCCATGAAATGCTGAAGCAAATAGCCGTCATTGCTCGCGATTTCGACGACGAGAGATTTGGCGCCGAGGTCAAAGCGCTCGATCATTTGGCGCGCGTAGCGCCGGGCATGCTCGACCCACGACGTCGCGTAGGACGAAAAATACGCGTACTCCGCCGAGAAGATTTCGTCCGCAGGCGCGTCGAAATCCGTTTGCGCCAACAGGCAATTCGCGCACACCCAAACGCACAGCGGATAGCGCCTTTCATTCCCTTCCCGACCCGGCTCGACATAGCTGTTGGAGAACGGCTGTTCGCCGAGGTCGAGGACGCGGTGGCGCAGCGTGTGCCGGCAGAACCGGCAGGTGCGTTCCCCGCCCGTTTTCGTTGCGGCCTCAAGCATGGGCGAGCGTCGCGAAGTCTTCGATCTGGCGCAACGTGAACGCGCGCATGTCGCCGGCGGCGGCGTACGCCTTGTACCAATCGGCGGTCCAATCGATCGTTTGCTTTGCGTCCAGGCGCGAGCGCCACTGCAGGAGCCGCTCGGCACGCTCGCTCGACAACTCGAGTGCGGGCATCTCCCGGGGCTGTGGGCCGGGTGCTTGCTGCCAGCCTTCCCTTGCCCCGATCGCGCGCTGCATCGCGGCCACGACATCGCGCACCGGCCGGCTCGCGCGCTCGTGCGGGCCGAAGTTCAAGGCGAACTCTTCGACTTGGCCCGCGGCGAGTTTCTCCGCGTAGACGAAGTAGCCCGAGAGGCAATCGAGCACGTGCTGCCAAGGCCGCGTCGCGTCGGGATAGCGCACGACGAGCGGCTGGGCTGCCGCGTGGGCGCGCCAGATGTCGGGCACGATGCGATCTTCGCTGAAATCGCCGCCGCCGATCACGTTGCCGCCGCGCGCGGTTGCGAGTTTCGCCTGCGTGTTGGCGAAAAATGAGAGGCGATAGGAAGCGGCGACGATCTCCGCCGCGGCTTTCGACGCGGAATAGGGATCGTGGCCACCGAGTCTTTCGTCCTCGCGGAAAGCGTGGCGGCTGCCATGATTTTCGTAAACTTTGTCCGACGTGACGACGAGGCAGACTTTGAGCGCGCCAAGTTCGCGCGCCGCCTCCAGTACATTCGCCGTGCCTACGATGTTGGTTGCGAACGTGTCCGCGGGGTCGCGATAGCCGCGCCGGACGAGGGCTTGTGCCGCCATATGAAGAATGATTTCGGGCTCGGCGGCCTTGACGACGGCGTGCGTCGCGGCGCGGTCGCGGACGTCGACGATGTGCGAGTCGACTTGGGCGACGATGTCCGCGATTTCAAAGAGGTTCGGTTTTCCGTCCGGCGCAAGGGCGAGGCCCGTGACGCGCGCGCCCAGCCGATGCAACCAGAGTGCCGCCCACGACCCTTTGAAACCGGTGTGACCGGTCAACAAGACGCGGCGGTTGCGCCAGAAGTCAGGTGTTGGAAGGCCCGCCACGCGCGTTATCGCTCCCAAACCTTCCAAGGCGCTTCGCCGCTCGTCCAAAGCGCTTCCAGGCGGTTCTTGTCGCGCAGCGTGTCCATCGGCTGCCAAAAGCCCGTGTGCGTGAATGCCATCAGCTGGCCATCGCGCGCGAGGCTTTCGAGGGGTTCGGCCTCCCACGCCGTTTCATCGCCAGCAATGCGATCGATGACCCTTGGGTGAAGAATGAAAAAGCCGCCGTTGATGAGCGCGTTGTCGCCAGGCGGCTTTTCGATGAAGCGGTTCACGCGGTGGCCTTGCAGTTCGAGCGCGCCGTAGCGGCCGGGCGGCACGACGGCCGTGATCGTCGCGTCCTTGCCGTGCCCGCGGTGGAACGCGATCTCCGCCTTGATGTCGAGGTCCGTAACGCCGTCGCCGTAGGTCAGGCAGAACGGTTCGTCCGGGGTGAGATACGGCTTGATACGGCGCACGCGGCCGCCGGTCATCGTGTCCTCACCGGTCTCGACGATGGTGATCTTCCACGGCTCGGCGCTCGAGGCATGGTAGGCGATGTCGCCCGTGCGCAGATCCACCGTGACGTCGGAGCGGTGAAGGCGGTAGTTCGCGAAATACTCCTTGATCACGTAACTGCGGTAGCCGGCGCAGACGATGAAGTCGCTGAGCCCGTGCGCGGCGTAGAGCTTCATGATGTGCCACAAGATCGGCCTTCCGCCGATCTCGACCATAGGCTTGGGGCGCAGATGCGTTTCCTCGGATATCCGGGTGCCCAGGCCGCCCGCAAGAATCACGACTTTCATCGGCTTGTCACCGCCACGCGTGGCCATCGAAACGGGGTTTGCAGGAGCGATGAGCCTACCGGATCACGGTCTTCCAAATCCAGCGGCGCGCCCGTCGTCATTAACTAATGCTGCGTCGCGGGGGCGCGGAGATCGGGGACTTCCGCCGCCAAGCGGTCCAGCACAAGCGCGCTGCCACGCCCGGTCAGATGCCCTTCGTCCCAGAACAGCAAGTCCGTGCCGTCCTTGTATTTGCAGAACACGGCACTGTCGCAGAACAGGGTGTAGGTGGGGAAGTAGTCGATTCTCGCGGCGCGCTGGAGCCGGCGGAAAAATTCGTCGAACTTGCGGCTGTAACTTGCCTTCGTCGCGCCCTCCCCCGACTTGCCGGTTTCGGCGGCGGCGATTTGAGGAACGGGGGCCGGAAACATCGGCGAGGGGCCGATCACCAACACCTTGCTTCCCGCCGCGCGCAAGCGGTCGATCGTTTGCGCCAGCAGGGCGTATTTGTCGACCATCACCTCCGCGATTGTCTTCTTCTTTTCGTACACCATCCAGTCCGCCGACAGGACGACCAGGGAAGGCTTCTCGCTTTGCAGCTTTGCGAACACTTCGCGGTTGAACGGCTCGCAGCCCGGCCGGTTCGGTACGGGCAGGCCCAAGATCGGCGGGCAACTGCTTTCGGCGAGCAACAGCAACGGCCGTCCGCTTCCGGCGGCCAAGCGCTTGAACGCATCAAAGTAGTGCGCGGCGAACGAGTCGCCCCAGACCGCGATCGCGCCGCTGCTTCCGGGAAGCGCGCACGTCGCCGCCGGCCAGTCTTTCAGCGTCTGCGTATCCTTGATCATGCACGGTTCGGCTTTGGCGTGTTCGCGCTCGGCCTCCGCGGTCTTGTCGGTTTCGGTCAGTTGGCCCGCGTACCAGGTCGCGGCCGAAAGGCCGCTCGCCGCGAGGGCCGCCATCAGCCCGATCGCCGAGGCGAACAGTGTCCGGCGTGCGACGCGGCGGCCGCCTTTGCGGAACGGGGTTTCGACATATCGCCAGCACAACACAGACGCGGCGAAGGCAGCGAGGAGGACAACGAGCGCGTGGGCGAGCGTGAAGTCGCCTTTGAACCAGTAACGCGCAAAGGTCAGCATCGGCCAGTGCAACAAATACAGCGAATAGGACACGAGGCCGACGAACACCATAGGTCGTGTCGACAGGAAGGCGCCGACGAGCGTCGGACCCGATGCGTTCGCCCAGATCATGAGAGCCGTGCCGAGGCATGCGGGGACGGCATAGGCACCGGGAAACGGCGTCTCGTTGGTGAGGACAACGAGGCTTGCCGCGACCAATGCCGCGCCGAGGGCAGCGATCCAGTTTCGCATGCCTGCGTTCGCGGTCGCCGGGAAAAGGCCGAGCGCGAGGAGCGCGCCCATCATCAGTTCCCACGTGCGCCCATATGTCGAGAAGAAGGCTGCGCGCGCGTTGACGTTGACGATCGCGATGCTGAACGCAAGCGACAGCAGCGCCAGGCCGAGTACGATCCATTTGATACGCGAGCGGCCAAACCGATAGAGCAAGGCGAGGGCGAGCGGGAAGACGACGTAAAACTGCTCTTCGATGGCAAGCGACCAGGTTTGCAGGATCGCGTTCTGTTCGGAAGCGGCGTCGAAGTAGCCGGCGTTGTTCATGAAGTAGACGTTCGACGCGAACACCGCGAGCCAGGCGACCGATTCGTGCAAGCGTTCGAGGTCGACCGCGGAGAACAGGACCGTCGCGCCGACGAGCGTCAGGACGATCGTGATGTAGAGCGCCGGAAAAATGCGCCGGACGCGGCGTTCGTAGAAGCGCGCGATGCTGAAGGCGCCGCGCTGCAGGTCGCCGTGGAGAATGCCGGTGATGAGGTAGCCGGATATCACGAAGAAAATGTCGACACCGACGAAGCCGCCGAAAAACGGCGGCAATCCTGCGTGATAGAACAAGACCGACAGGACGGCGACCGCGCGCAACCCATCGATGTCCGGCCGATATGCATCGCTGACGGGCCGATCGACGGTGTTCGGCGTGGCGCTGGCGCCAACATTGTCGGTCGAATTCAGGGCACCCCTCATGGGGCGGAATGCATCGCAGAGCGGGCCCGCCAGATCAACAGGGGTGTTCCCAGCGTGGCACTCCTAACGGTTCGCGCACGCTGTCCTCTCAGGTGTTTTCGTTGACAGGCCTCAGCGCCGACCACTAGCTTCCACCTCATTCCAACGGTTGCGGATCGATGGCTCAAGTCACAGTCGGCGTGCCCGTGTACAACGCGGAGACCCTGCGCCCGCCGCGCGTTACGATCGGGGTCCCGGTCTACAACTCGGAAAGCCTGCTTCAACAATGCCTTGAGAACCTCGCAGCGCAGACGTTCACCGACTTCAAGGTCATCATACTCGACAATGCATCGAGCGACGGGACGGCAACAATCGCCCGCGCGTTCGCCGACCGTGATCGACGCTTCGAATATCGCTGTCAGCCGCGCAACGTCGGCGCGAAGCAGAATTTCGCCGATGTCCTGGAGATGGCGGACACGCCTTATTTCATGTGGCGCGCGGACGACGATCTTTCCGATGCCTACTTCGTCCAGGAAACCGTGCGCCTTCTCGATGCGGCACCGCAGGCGGCACTTGCCGTCGGCCAGGCCGCCTATGAAAAGAATGGACGCACGCGCATTACACCCTTCCCGCACCGTTGGCCGCTCGAGCCGGCGTTTCTCTATCGAATACGATTGTTGATTCGCTCTCGCGCAAGCTGGATCTATGCGCTGTTCCGCACGGAAGAGTTGAAGGCAAGTCTAAGGAGCGTTTATGCCTCGTTCCCGCACGTCAACGCGTTTGATCACCTAGTGCTCTTTCCCTTTTTGATGACGTTGCGCGTCGTAGGCTCGAACAGGACGAAGTTCACGACGAGGTTTATCGAACGGACGCAGACACCTGCAAAGCGGGGGTTTCTCGATCCCGGGCCGATGGCAACTTTGCGCGCAGACTTCGTGCGCTACTGCAACGAACAAACACCGAAGCTGCTGACGGGCCAAGCCGCGGCGGCGGTGCTGATGCGTCCGATCTTTTGGATGTATGCCGAGCGGTCGTATAGATTTCCGAAAATCTTGAACGCCCGACTTAGATTGATGCTGGGCCAAGCGCCAACGGGGAAGGCCAAGAGCTATGACTGAGACATCACACGGCTCACTCCGCCGACGCCGCAAATCACATACTAGGAACGAACCGAAATGACCGAGCCCGGCAAATCTACGGCTAGCCTTCTTGCTGAGATTGGACGCGACCAAGGTGCGCGGGCGGCTTTGGTCACGGCGCTCGTCGATTGGGAGGAGCGCCACCAGAAGCAGAGAGACGGTGTCGATCTCCGCGAAACCGTAACGGGACCATTGGTCGACGCGCTCTATCGCGCTGACGGCGTCGTGACGCGACGCCTTTCATCGGGCCTCGTATTTACTCTGCCGTATCGTTCCAAGATAGCGCGTGAGTTCGCGATGGGTATCGAGCCTCTCGTCCACGTATGGGAGCCCCAGACATCGCGGCTTCTCGTCGCCCTGGCCGCCCGCGCGAACACGGTCGTCGTCGGCGGCGCCTATGCGGGCGACCAAGCAATCCTGATCGCGCAGGTCTTGGCACAGCGGACAGGCAAAGTGCACTGCTTCGAATTGAACCCGCCACAGCTTGCCGCTCTTGAGGCCAACGCGCGCCAAAACATACTGACCAATGTGGTTGTGAACGCGATGGGCCTTTGGGATCGCAGCGGCCACATCGAGCTGGTTGGGCACGACTCGCACGCCTTTCCGAGGTTCGTCACCGAACAGACGAAGGACACCTTTCCCGTTACGACGATCGAGTCCTATGCGAAGAGCGCTAGGGCTGATGAAATCGATCTGATAATGCTCGACATAGAAGGCGGCGAAGAGAGCGCCCTGCGTGGCGCCCTACCGTTCCTCGAACACCCAATGGGCCGGGCGCCGGACATCGTGTTCGAGATCCATCGCAGCTATGTCGATTGGAGCAACGGATTGCCCCAAACATCCGTCGTTCGCTTGCTGACCGATCGCGGGTACAAGGTCTATGCGCTGCGCGACTATCAGGCGAACGTGAACATGGCGGCCGCGCCGCTGGAGATGGTCACTCTTGAGACCACATATCTCGAAGGGCCACCGCACGGATTCAACTTATTCGCGACTAAGCGTTCGGACCTGTTGCGCGAGCTCGGCGTGACGTTGCGTGAAGGCGTCAGCCCAAAGCTGTTGCGCCATCGCTTGTCGCCGCTGCACCAACCAGGATGAGCGCGCACTTCACCGTCCTCGGCGGGGGCGGATTCATCGGCGGGCGCCTGGTGAAGTTCCTGCGCGATGCAGGCGCCGCGGTCGAGGCGCCGCCGCGCCTTCCAGCCGAAGCCTATTTGGGGCAACTGCGTGCGAGGCCGCTCGGCCATGTCGTCTACTGCGTGGGGCTTACCGCCGATTTTCGCGAGAAGCCGTTCGAGACGGTCGAGGCTCATGTCGGCGTCGTGGGCCGCGTGCTTGCGCAGTGCGATTTCGATTCGCTCACGTACGTGTCGAGCACGCGTGTCTACATCCGGAGTTCGGCGACGAATGAGGCGGCGCCGTTGAATGTCGATCCCGGCGTGCCGGAGGATTTGTTCAATCTGAGCAAGCTCTTGGGAGAGTCGCTTTGCCTGGCCGGCGGCCGCACGTGCCGAATCGCGCGCCTGTCGAATGTCTTTGGCGAAAGCGACGCGTCGCAGAACTTTCTCACGTCGGTTTTGCGCGACGCGGCAAGGGGCAAAGTCAGGATCGGGTTGTCGCCGGAATCGACGAAGGACTATGTCGACATTGACGACGTGGTGAATTGGCTTGCGAAGATTGCGACGTCGGGCACGCAGGCGATCTACAACCTTGCGAGCGGAGGGAATACGTCAAACGGCAAGATCGCAGCGGCCCTTGGCGCGCTCGGCGTCGAGGTCGAATTCGAGCCAAACGGCAAGACGATTGCGTTTCCGCCCATTGATGTGGATCGCGTCACGCGCGAGTTCGGTAAACCGCGTGGCCATGTCGTCGCGCGCATTCCCGAACTGCTTGCGGCCGCTAAGCGTCGAATATGATCACTGAACGCGCGAGTTCGCCGCGCTTCAGTTCGTCGAAGCCTTCGTTCACGTCCTTGAGCTTGATGCGGCGCGAGATCATCTCGTCGAGCTTCAATTTGCCGGACATGTAGAAGTCGACCAAACGCGGCATGTCGACGGGGAAGCGGTTCGAGCCCATGAGCGAACCCTGGATGCGCTTTTCGCCGAGGAAGTCGGCGCCGTGGAGTTCGATGTTCACGCCGACGGGGATCATGCCGATGATGTTGGCCGTGCCGCCGCGGGCGAGCATGCGGAAGGCTTGTTCGGCGGTTTGCTTGAGGCCGATCGCTTCGAACGAGTGATGCACGCCGCCGCCGGTCAGTTCCATCACCTGCTTCACCGGGTCGCCGTCCTTCGGATTGACGACGTCGGTCGCGCCGAAATGTTTGGCGAGGTTGAGCTTCGAGCCCTGCATGTCGACGGCGATGATGCGTCCGGCACCGGCGATGGCCGCGCCGTTGATGCAGGCGAGGCCCACGCCGCCGCAGCCGATGACGGCGACGGTTTCGCCCGCGCGAACGTTCGACGTGTGCGTGACGGCGCCGACGCCGGTCATCACCGAGCAGCCGATCAACGCGGCGCGATCGAGGGGCATGTCCTTGCGAATCTTTACGCAGGCGTGCTCGTGGATCAGCATTTGTTCGGCGAAGGACGACAGGTTCAGGAACTGGTTCATCGGGTCGGCGTCTTTGGCGAGGCGCGGGGCTTCGCCTTTTTGGCGCTTCGTTTCGGGGCTGACGCAACGCGAAAGGTGACCCGTGAGGCAGTGTTCGCAGTGGCCGCAGAAAGCGGACAAACATGTGATGACATGGTCGCCGACTTTGACGGTGCGGACTTCGGAGCCGACCTGTTCGACCACGCCCGCCGACTCGTGGCCGATGACGGCAGGAAGCGGGTATGGGTAGAGGCCGTCGACGAAGTGGAGGTCGGAGTGGCACACGCCCGCGGCGGCGGTGCGGATCAAGACCTCATGCGGGCCCGGCTTGCTGATCTGCACGTCTTCGATGACGAGCGGCTTCTTCACTTCGCGAAGGACGGCGGCTTTCATGGGGGTCTCCAAGGATGAATGGCGAGGTTGCGGGCAACCTAGCGAACGTCCCCTGCCCTGTCATCTGCGGGATTAGAGCGTCGGTTTTCGGCTGAAGCCGGCGGGCGGCGGCTCTTTTTCGTTGTGGATGTCGATGTTGGCGACCTGGGCCATCGGCGGGCCCTGGGTGCAGGCGCCGAGCATCTCTTTGATCGTGGCGTCGGGGCCCGCAATCAGCACTTCGACGGAGCCGTCGCTGCGGTTGCGGATCCAACCCGAGAGGCCGCGCGACGTTGCCTCCTCGATCGCCCACTCGCGGAAACCCACGCCTTGGACGCGACCTTTGATGCGCAGGCGGAAGATGGTCGTTTCGGTCATGGCTCGAGCGTACAGCCATAGGCTTCGCTGTAAGTGGCGCGACGGGTGATGAGGCCGAAGACCGAGCCGGTTGCCGTCTTGGCGGCGGGGTCGATCGACACCGCGACACCCCCGAAGCCCGGCGGATCGTCGGCGCGGCAGGCGAGCGCGCGACCGTCGACAAACACGCAGGAGCACGCGACCTTTGCCATCGTAGCGGCGCCGGCTTGGTCCGCAACGCGCACGGCATCAATGCCGCCACCGATCAGCAAGACCATGAGCACGCCCACGATAGTCCACGGCCAGCGCATCTTTATCCTCGTCCTTCAATCACTATAGATAGTGGCCGTCCGAGGGGAGTCCTGGCAATGAGAGAGTTCGGCCTGTTGGCGGCTCCAGCTACGTACACGCGACGGCGCGCTAGGCTCGCACGCGCGCTTGACCCATTCGGCCGGTGCTGATCGCGCTCGCGCCCGGTCAAGACGTTGCTGTCGTGATGCTCAACGCGGCGTAACGGACGATATCCGGCCGATCGCCGATCTCATTGCGGAGCTGGCGGCAGCGCGCGGCGGGCCGTAGTCGGCCTCACGCGTAGACGAACGCCGCGTCGTCGAGGTCAATGGCAGGCAGTTGATCTTTCTCGGCCCAGTAGTCCTGGGTGTGCTGCCATTCGGGCTTGTCGCCTCGCTTGGGCAGCAAGTGCATGCTGCGCATCAGATAGCCGGGGTTGAAGTTCTCCGGGTCCATCCAAGGCAGCAAGGGCATGTCCTTGTCCTCGGGCCGCAGAGCGACCGTCACCCTCCGCGCACCTTTCTTCTTCATATGCTTGAGAAGGCGGCACACGAAGTCGCCGAGCAGATCGACCCGCAGCGTCCAACTGGCGCGGAAGTAGCCGAAGACCCACACCATGTTGGGCACGCCGGTGAACATCATGCCGCGATATGTGACCGTGTCGGAAAACTTGACGGGTTTGCCGTCGATCGCGAAATCGATGTCGCCCAACACGCTGAGATTGAAGCCCGTCGCGGCGATAATGATGTCAGCTTTGAGCAGCTTGCCGGACCTCAGAAGAATGCCTTCCTCGGTGAAGGTTTCGATCTCGTCGGTCACGACCGTTGCCTTGCCCGACTTGATGCCCTGGAAGAGATCGCCGTCCGGCACGAACGCGATGCGCTGACGCCACGGCCGGTAGGTCGGCGTGAAGTTCTTCTCGACCTCGTCGGGCCCGAGATAAGCGCGAACGCCGTCGAGCAGCTCCTTCTTCACCACGTCCGGTTCGGCGAACGAGCGGCGCGTGAATGCGGCCTGATCGAAAAGGATCTTCCTGCGCACGATCTCGTGGATCCACTCTTCGTCGATGTCGAGCTCACGCAACGTGTTGGCGAGGTCGTTCTCGTTGCGCGCCGGAATGAAATAGGTCGGCGAACGCTGCAGCACCGTGACGTGGGCGCAGTCGGCCGCAATCGCCGGAACGACCGTCGCCGTGGTGGCGCCCGAGCCGATGGCGACGACATTCTTGCCCTTGTAGTCCAGGTCCTCCGGCCACGTCTGCGGGTGGACGATGCGGCCTTTGAACCTCTCCATCCCTTTCCACTGGGGCGTATAGCCCTGCGCGTGGCGATAGTAGCCCTGGCACATCCAAAGGAAGTTCGCGGTGAAGCGGACCATTTCGCCGGTGTCCGTGCGCGTACTCTCGAGCGTCCAGAGATTCTCTTTGCTCGACCAGCGCGCGGAAGAAATCTTGTGGCGATAACGGATGTGCCGGCCGAGGTCGTTCTCCTCGATGACCTCGCCCATGTAGTGCAGGATTTCGTCGCCGGCCGCGATCGGCGCGCCGGTCCACGGCTTGAAGCGGTAACCGAACGTATAAAGGTCGCTATCGGAGCGGACGCCCGGATAGCGGTGCATGAGCCAGGTGCCGCCAAAGTTCTCCAGCGCTTCCAGGACGACGAATTTCGTCCCGGGGCACTGCTTGCTGAGATGGTAGGCCCCGCCCACACCGGAGATTCCTGCACCGACGATGACGACGTCGAAGTGTTCCGTCGTGTGCGCCGTCGTCCGGGCGAGCGTTGCGGTTTCGGCCATGTGTCCGGATCTTCCTTCAGGGCTGACGCGTTCTTCAGCTGCAACTCTGCAGCTTCAGCAAGGTTCCGCCTTGATCGAGATCAAAACAGTCGAGCGCCCGGTCCGTAGCTTTCGCTAGGGCCCGCAAGCGTGCCGCGCAGGAAGTTCTTCGCCGCCCGCTCTTATGGCGAGGGGCGCTCTGCCGTGACGACGATCCTATACACATTCTCGGTCGTCGATGAGTTGAGCTGCTGTTGCGCGTAGTAGGCACTGACAACGACGGCGATCGCTGCGAGGGTCGACCACGCGATCCAATCTCTGTTGGAAAGACGCATGACGGTTTCTCCGTTCTATATTCTATGTTTTTCAGTATCGCCGCTTCGCATCGCGGGCGCCTTGATTCCGATCAATTGCGGCCACCCGCCGCGTGCGACGATTTGGTCGGCGGGTCGGGGCACGCGCGTGAAGGCGTGTGCGGCTTGCAAACGCCGCAAAAGTCGCCTTTGCGCGGGCCGCGGTGCATACAAATTTACGCAATCGCTCAAGGAACAAGTGACCGCGTCGCGTCGCGAAAAGGCCCTTCGTGGGGACGATTGTTTTACCTTGTCCGGAAGATAATGACGCGTTCGTTTTCAGACGTTTGGGTGCCGCTCTTCGGGGCGGCGAGGGTGGAGCCTGCGCCATGGCGCGTGCAGCTCAAATCGAAAGATCGACCATCGCGAGGCGCGCGGGCGACCCGTCGCGCGACGCGTCGGAAGTGCCGGCAGAACCGCGCGCCCTTCCGCTCGACCTTGCGCCATTGCTCGCGCCGTACAAGAAGCATGGACGCTTGTCTCTGCGCGTCGAGCGGCTGCCGCAGTTCGCCCGACTGTCCAAGGGGTCCAGGAACGGCGACGGATCGTGGTCGCTGACGCGCGACGAGTTGGAAGATCTCGAATATTTGGTCCCCGAAGGCATGGACGGCGAGCACACGCTCGCGGTCAGGATCGTCAGCCTTGTCGGCGGCAACACGCTGGCGGTTCTCGAGATCCCGGTCTCGCCCGGCGCTGCGCGCGCCGACGCCGCGCCGGCGCGCGACGTTGCGGGTGCGGGCGAGGATGCCCAGCTTCGACGCCTGCTCGATGAGTTGGCGCAGGCGAAAGCAGCCCTGGCGAGCCGCGACTCCGAACTGGCCGAGGCGCGCCAGAGTGCCGAGGAAGCCAAGCAGGCGCTCGACGCCGAGCTCGCAACGGCGCGCGCCGCGTGGACGACCGAGCTCGACGAGCACCTGGCCGCGGCGACGGCAACAGCGGCGACGGATCTGCGCCAGCATCGCGATGCTTGGGAGGCGGACCAGAAGGCGCGCGTGGCCACGTCGGAAGAGCGCGCGCAGGCGGAGCTTGCGGAGGCGCGCGAACGCTGGCAGCGCGAGGCGCAAGACGCCCTCTTGAAGGCGGAGAGCGCGTGGAAGTCGAATGAGGCCGCGCGGCTGGCTGCGGCTGAAGCGCAATGGCAGGGCGGCAAGGTCGAACTCCAGGGCGTGCGCGAAAAATTGGCGACGCTCGAGGCCGCCTTGGCTCGCGCAGACAAGGCCGCCGAGGCGGCGCGCGAAGGTGGGCGGCAAGAGACCCAAGATGCGCTGCTGAAAGCGGAGCAAAGCTGGAAGGCCGGCGAAGCGGCGCGGCTCGCCGCGGCCGAAGCGCAATGGCAGGCGAAGGCGGCGATCCCTCCCGCTGCGACCGACGATCGTGAAGGCGAAAGCGAGCTGCGGGCCTTGCGCGAGAAATTGGCGGCGCTGCAGGCGACGCTTGCGGAGCGCGATGCCGCTTTGGCCGAAGCGAAGGAAGCGCGCGAGCGAGAGACGCGAGAGGCGTTGGCGAAGGCCGAGCAGGCGTGGAAGGCCGATGAGGCGGCGCGGCTTGTTGCGGCCGAGGCGCAATGGAAGGCGAAGGCGCCTCCTCCTGCGCCGGCCCCCGTCGTCGCTGATCGCGGAGACGACGAGCTGCGCGAGAAGTTGGCGGAGGTGACGGCGCGGTGTGAATCGGCCGAGGCGGCGCTGGGCCATGCGCGCGTCCGGGCGCGCGAAGAACTCGCGGCTGTGAAGGCGACGCTGGCCAAGCGCGACGAGGAGTTGGCGCGGGCACGGACGGCGAGCCAGCCGGTGTCGCGCGGATATGAGCCGCCGCCGACGCCTACGCATCCCTCGCGCATCCGCGAGTTGGTCAGTCGGCCCGACGACGGCGCGCAGGATAAGCGCACGTTCATGTGGGAGATCATCGTCGCCGTGGTGCTGGGCGTCGCAGGGGTTATGTTTTATCCGACCATCGAGGCCTTTATCTTCGGGGCGCCGCATGTTGCGGTGCGCGTTGTTCCGATACCGCGGGCGAAGCCGGAGTTGCCGGCCGCGCCGGTCGTGGAGCGCACGGCCACGCTGGCGCGCGATGCGAAGCTGCGCGCCGATGCGTCGCCCACCGCGGCCGTCGTCGCGTCGCTCAAGAGCGGCGCGAGCGTCGTGATCGTCGAGGA
>JBGOVA010000079.1:0-17851 GCA_041477875.1 Micropepsaceae bacterium
CCCGCCACGTCACGGGCTTCGCGAAATACATCCAGGCGCGCTGGGGCAAGCCGCTGCCGGTCGGCCCCGCGCTCGGCAACCTCCTCACCGAAATGGTGCTCTCGCCCTACGTCTGGAAGAAGCTCGTCGGCATGCAGATGCTGGTCGAGGGTCTGGCCATGGGCGCCTTCGCGACCAACTATCAGTACACGAACGACCCGCTCTTGAAGCGCCTCTGCCAACTCGTGATGACGGACGAGGCCTTCCACCACAAGTTCGGAAAAATCTGGGCCGACCGCACGATCCCGCATCTGTCGCAAGTCGAACGCGACATGATCGAGGATTGGGCCGCCCAGGTTTTCCAGGGCCTGCTCTTCAATCTGGGCAGCCCCGAACAGAAGAAGCCGATCTACGCCGAATTCGGCATCGATTGGGAATGGGCGCAATCGGCGTTCCGCGAAGCCTTCACGAACGCGCGCGTGCGCGAGCGCATGAAGGATTCGACGAACATCTTCCGCGTCCTGATCAAGACGCTGCTCAAGGCCCGCATCATCACCGACCGCACGCGCGGCATCTACGCCGCCTTCGTCGACATGGCCGAACTCCACAAGGAAGGCGACCGCATGGTCGGCGACGACATCGCCGAGGAAGGCATCAAATACCTGATGCAAATCAACGGTGGCCAAGGCCGCACCCCGATCGGTATCGCCGCGGAGTAAGTCGCGCACGCGATAACGTGAGGTCGTCATGGGCGGCCTTGCCTGCCCGCCGAAGCTTCAGCGTAGGCGGGAGCCGGCCACCCAGCGCGCGTACGTCCGTGCGCGCAGGATTGAACCACCAAGATCACCAAGCTGCAGAACCACGCTCAGCATCTTGGAGGTCTTTTCTTTCTTCATGCTCTTGGTGGTTCAACTTTCTTTCTCGGCGCGCGCACTGGGTGGCCGGGTCCCGCCTACGCCAAGGCTTCGGCGGGCCAGGAGATTCAATATGGGCCGCCGTAGCTTTAGCGAAGGCGGCAAGCCCGGCCATGAGGAGAGTGTTTGGACCGCACCTCATGCAGCGGTGGAGAAGCAGGTGCGCCTAGCGTTGGTCTCTGCTAGGTTCTTTCTTTGTTCATGCAGGAGATGGCCGACTGCGCTGCACCCAAACAGTCCACACGCCGCGCCTCACAACCCGTAACAAAGTTACGCTTGTGTTACGCCAAAAGTCGCAGAAGTCCGCCGATGTTACGCTGTGACGCTTTGAGGGTGGGGTGCCATTCTCATTCGCAACTGGCCGAGGAAAAGCCGATGAACTACGCCGCCTACGAACGCATCAAGGCCTCACGCGACGGGCGCATCCTGACACTGACGCTGTCGAACCCGTCGAAGCTGAACGCCGTCGACGCGCGCATGCATCACGAGCTCGCGCAGATTTTCTACGACGTTCAAGAGGACAACGAAGCCGACATCGTCATTCTGACGGGTGAAGGCAACGCCTTCTCCGCCGGCGGCGACATCGAGTGGATGCGCCGTTCGGCCGAGGGGCAGGAGCCGGGCCCCGGCTCGAACGAAGGCAAGAAGATCGTCTTCGGCCTGCTCGATCTCGAAAAGCCGATCATCGCCAAAGTACGTGGACCCGCGATCGGCCTCGGCTGTACGATCGCTGTGTTCTGCGACGTGATCTTTGCCGCCGAAACCGCACGCTTCGCCGACCCGCACGTGAGGGTGGGCGTGGTTGCGGGCGACGGCGGCGCCGTGATTTGGCCTCAGCTTGTGGGCTACGCGCGCGCCAAGGAATACTTGATGACCGGCGACCCGCTGACCGCCAACGAAGCGGAACGCATCGGTCTTATCAATCACGTCGTGCCGGACGGCGAACTCGACGCGCGCGTCGATGACTTCGCGAAGAAACTGGCAAGCGGCGCGCCGCAAGCGATCAAATACACCAAGGTGTCGGTCAACCTCGCCCTGAAGGCGCTCGCGCACACGATCCTCGACGCGTCGATGGCCTATGAGATGCTGACGTTCACGACCAAGGATCATCGCGAGGCCGTGGCTTCGTTCCTGGAAAAGCGCAAACCCACCTTCACGGGCCACTGATGACGGCGCTGTTTGCCGAACTGGAAGATGTTCTGCCGGATGGCGTCGCCGTGTTTCGCGGTCACGTGAAGCTCGTGGATCAACGCGCAATCCTCGACGACGTCGCGCAGGCGATCGCGGACGCGCCGCTCTTTCGTCCGCAAATGCCGACCGGCCCCTACATGATCAACAGCCTGACGAATCTGGGCGCGCTGGGCTGGATCTCCGACAAGCGCGGCTATCGCTACGAGCCGAACCACCCCGTCACCAACAGACCCTGGCCGCCGATTCCGCCGCTTGTGCTCAAGCTCGCACGCGAACTGGTGCGCAAGGCCGGCCTCGGCGACTTCGAGCCCGACGCCTGCCTCGTCAACGTCTACGCCGCCGACGGCAAACTCAGCCTCCATCGCGACTACGACGAGGCCGACTTCAAATGGCCCATCGTCTCGTTCTCGTTGGGCAACGATGCGGACTTCGCGCTCGGCGGCCTGAAGCGCAGCGACAAGACCCAAACGCTCACGCTGCATTCGGGCGACGTGATGGTGTTCGGCGGTCCGAGCCGCCTGCGCTACCACGGCGTCAAGCGCATCCACCCCGGCACCTCGCCGATCGCGCACGCGATCCTGCCACCGGACGGGCGTATCAACCTCACGCTGAGGCGCGCGCGATGACGCTGGACGAACCGGAACACATCCGCCTGATCCGCGACAGCGTTCGCCGCTTCGTCGACACCAAGATGCCCCGCGAAGCAGCGCGCAAATGGGACAAGGAAAACATTTTTCCGCGCGACGTCTTCGCCGATCTCGGCAAGATGGGTGTGATGGGTCTGACCGTGCCGCCGGAATTCGGCGGGCAGGGCGTCGACATACCGGCGACGATGGTCGTGATCGAGGAATTGGCGCGCCGCTCCGCCGCCGTCGCGTGCCCCTACATCATGGCCGCCTGTTATGCCGGCATGAACCTCGTCGAGTCCGGATCCGACGTTCAAAAGCGCGCGCTGTTGCCCAAGGTCGCGCGCGGGGAGCTGCTGTTCGCCTACGGTCTCTCCGAGCCCAATGTCGGTGGCGACCTCGCCGCCGTCGAAACCGCCGCACGCCGCGAAGGCAACCGCATCTTGCTGTCGGGCACAAAGCGCTGGTGCACGGGCGCCCATATCGCCGACTACGTCTTCTGTCTTGCCCGTACCGGGCCGAAGGACGATCGCCACAAGAACCTCACCATCTTTCTCGTGCCGCCGAAGTCGCGCGGCGTGACGATCCGCCCGCTCGACCACCTCGGCATCCGCGGCGTTGAGACGAACGACGCGATCTTCGAGGATGTCGAAATGGGCGAAGACGCGATCCTCGGCGGCGCGCAGATGTGGAACCAAGGTTGGCGCCAGCTCGCCGGCCGCGCGCTCGAAGTGGAGAAGCTTGAGCTTTCCGCAGTCGCGCTCGGCCTCGCTGAAGCGGCGGTCGCCGATGCGTTCGAATATGCGGAGACCCGCATCCAATTCGGCAAGCCGATCGGCACCCATCAGGCGATCCGCCACGCGCTCGCCGACGCCAAGACCAAGACACTCGCGATGCGTTTGATGCTCTATCACGCGGCCGGTTTGCTCCAGGCGAACAGGCCGTCGGCGGTCGAAAGCTCGATGGCGAAACTCTTTTGCTGCGAGGGTGCCGCCGAAGTCACACTCGCCTGCCAGCGCGTGATGGGCGCCTACGGCCTCTCGGATCTGATGGACATGGAGCGCTACGTGCGCGACGCCATCTCGTTGCCCATCGTCGGCGGCTCTTCTAACATGCAGAAGAACAACATCGCGAACCGCCTGAAGCTCGCGGAGTGACAATGACCGACTTCGTCGCCGCCGCGCTTGGGTTTCGTGAAGAACTGCGGCGCCGCTCGGCAGAAATCGAAAAAGCGCGGCGCCTCCCCGCCGACATCGCCGATCGTTTCGCGAGCGCCGGCTTCTATCGCCTCTGCGTTCCAGAGACCTGCGGCGGGGCCGAATCCGACCCGCTGACGATCTCGCGCGTCATCGAAACGCTAGCTGAGGCCGACGGTTCCGCTGCCTGGTGCGTCATGATCTGCGCTACCACGGGGCTCGTCGCTGCGTATATGCCGGAGGCGACGGCAAAAGATGTTTTCGCACGCGACCCCAAATTCATCGTCGCCGGCGTCTTCGCGCCGCGCGGCAAGGCGGTGGACGAAGGCGACCACTATCTCGTCAACGGCCGCTGGCAATGGGGTTCGGGCTCGCCCAACGCCAAGGCGATTATGGGTGGCTGCACGGTCATGCGAAACGGCCAGCCCGTGCTCCTTTCCTCCGGCGTGCCCGACGTGCGCATGATGATGGTGCCGATTGCCGAAGCTGAACTCATGGACAACTGGGATGTCTCGGGTCTCTGCGGCACGGGCAGCCAGGACTTCACGATCAAAAACCGCCGCGTGCCCAAGGCAATGGGCGTCGGCCTCATGTCGGACAAGCCGCTCGAACGCCCGCTCTACGCGTTCCCGATCTTCGGCATGCTGGCCGCAGGCATTGCCTCCGTCATGCTGGGCCTCGCGCGCGCCTCGATCACGGAATTGACGGCGCTCGCCGGCGGCAAGACGCCGGAGGGCCATCGCAAGCCGCTCGCCCAACGCAACAAGACGCAAGAAGACGTCGCCGAAGCCGAAGCGCTCGTGCGCTCCGCCCGCGCCTTCTTCCACGAAAGCATCTCGCGCGCCTGGGACGAAGCGTCGAAAGGCCGCGCGCTCTCGGTGGACGCTCGCCGCGACCTGCGTCTCTCGTCGACCCACGCGGCACGCGCGTCGGTGCAGGCCGTCGATCTGATGTACAACCTCGGCGGCGGAACCTCCGTGTACAAATCATCGCCTCTGCAGCGCTTCTTCCGCGACGTGCACGTCGCCTCGCAACATATGATGGTCGCACCCCCGACCATGGAAACGGTCGGGCGCGTGCTCCTCGGCCAGGAAACGGACATCACCCAGCTATGACCGACATCCGCCTCGTCATCGCCGGCGCCGCCGGCCGCATGGGACAAGCCCTGGTGCGCGAAGCGTCGAAGACACACGGCGTCAAGATCGTCGCGGGTCTCGAGGCGCCCGACCACCCGCAGCAGGGTATCGACCTCGGCCGCATCGCCGGCATCGATGAACTCGGCGCGAAACTGTCTTCGGATCCGCTGCCGCTCTTGGCGCAGGCCGACGCGCTGATCGACTTCTCAAGACCGCAAGTGAGCCTCGCTCTCGCCGACCTGGCGGCGCAAGCGCGCATCGTTCACGTCATCGGCACGACGGGCTTTGCCGAAGCCGACGAGACGCGCATCAAGGCCGCCGCCCGCCACGCGACAATCATCAAATCCGGCAACATGAGCCTCGGCGTGAATCTGCTCGCAGGTCTCGTCGAACTCGCAGTCCGCGCCCTCGGCCCCGCATTCGACGTTGAGATTCTCGAAATGCACCACCGCAACAAGGCCGACGCGTCGTCGGGCACCGCGACGTTGCTTGGCCAAGCGGCGGCGCGCGGACGTGATGCGAAGCTGAGCGACCTGCGTCTCAAGCCGTATGACGGCATCACCGGCCCGCGCCCGCCCGGCCCGATCGGCTTTGCGAGTCTTCGCGGCGGCTCGGTGGTCGGCGATCACACGGTCGTCTTGGCCGGCGACGGCGAGCGCATCGAACTGACCCATCGCGCCGAGGACCGTGCGATCTTCGCCAAAGGTGCCCTGAAGGCGGCGCTGTGGGGGCAGGGCAAAGGCCCCGGTCTCTTCGACATGCAAGACGTGTTGGGCCTACGCCGGCGCGGGTGACGCCTTGGCATCGCGCAGCGCCTGACGCAACGCTTCCGCGAACGGCTTGCGCTCGAACGGCGCGAGATATGCGCCCACCTCAAGCGAGCGCCCGTGGCTGCGCAGCGTAACGATGCCGCTCTCGTCGTCGCCTTCGTCGAAGAAAACGCTCACCCAGTAGGACGGGAACGCCCACGCGCGTCTGCGCCCCTTGGCGTCGACGCGTTCGACGGTCAGCGCATCGCCGTCGATCGTCACGCGCTCGAAGGCCCGCGCTTGGGCATAGCTCGAGCGAAACGCGACGTAGACCGCAAGCACGTCGAGTCCCATGAAACCGGCGATCGGCCACGCGCCCTTTAACAGCATCGCGACAGCGATGGCGACATTGATCGCCGTCACGACGGCCAAGAGGATGCCAAACCCCATCGGGCTCAAGGACCGATAAGGATGGATCACCGCCTCGAACGATGGCTTGCTCTGTTGGACGCCCATGGGAGCAATGCTAGGGAGCAACATGGAAACCATCAAGACGTGAGGGCGGAAAATGACCGGCAGGCTTCAGGGTAAAATCGCGCTCATCACCGGTGCCGCGCAGGGCCTGGGCGCGGCAACCGCGCGCATGTTCGCGCGCGAAGGCGCACGCGTCGCGCTTACCGACGTTAACGCAAAGCTGGATCGCAGCGCTTGATATCGCGGGCGACAACGTGGCGGCCTACAACTCGACCAAGGCGGCCGTGCGCCATCTGTCGAAATCCGTCGCGCTGCATTGCGCGCGCCAGGGCTACGGCATTCGCTGCAACTCCGTGCATCCGGTGTTCATCGCCACGCCCATTCTCGACGGCCTTGTTCAGCGCTACGGCGGTGACGAGGCTTACGCGAAGCTCGGCCGCCAAGTTCCGCTCGGCCATATCGGCGAGCCCGACGACGTGGCTTACGCCGTGCTCTATCTCGCCTCGGACGAGTCGAAATTCATCACTGGCGCCGAACAGAAAGTCGACGGCGGCATCAGCGCGATGTAAGGCAAGCTACTGCGTCATCTTGACGGTGGCCTGCCCCATCAAAACCTTAGACCCGGGTTTTCCCAGAACCCTGTCCGCATCGGCCTGCAGAAGGCTCGAAACCCCGGGCACGTCGGCTGCCCGGCGCTGGCGCAATGTCGTGGCCGCATAGAGGTTGAGGTCCATCAGCCACGTATCGCGCAGCCGCGGCATCAACGCCTCGACCGTCTCGCGCAGGGCATCGTCGGGCACGTCCATGCCGAACGAAACGATGAAGCGCCCGCGCACGCGCCCGTCTTGAATGATGGACACGGTGAACGGATCGACGATCACCCAAGACTCGAGCGAGGTGATGGGCCGTGCCTTCTTCGGGGCCTTGAGCTTTGCTTTCTCTTCCCCGCCGCCCTCGCCCGACGCGAGCGCAGGGCCAGCCGCGGCAAGCAGGGCGCAACAAACGGCCGCCGTCGATAAAGAAATCTTCATTCGCCAAGGCTCGCGGTCGAGGGAACTCTGGCAGAGACTGCCACCCGACGTGTAAATGGACCGTTTCCCCCCAGGAGGCGACCGATGCACCGCACCGCCACTCTGTTCTGCCTGGTCTTGCTTTTGGCTGCTTCGGCCGCGGCCGCCCCGGGCGAGCGTCCGGGCGAAAAATTCTCGATCCGAGTTCAAGATCTGCCCAAACCTTATGCGACGGACACCGTCGATAACTCCTCCGAGACGGTGCCGCGTCCGGCCGCAGCGACGTTGAGCGTGCCCCCGGGGTTTCGTGCCGAACTCTTTGCCGAAGGACTAAGGCAGCCGCGCTACATAGCGGTCGCGCCGAACGGCGATGTGTTTGTGGCCTTGTCGTCCGAAGGCTCGATTGCACTGTTGCGCGATGCGAACCATGACGGCCGCGCCGACCAAAGCGCGATCTACGCCGACGGTTTCGCACGCCCGCACGGCATGTTGTTCCATGCCGGATATCTCTATGTCGCCGACACGGCCGGCGTGTGGCGCATCGCCTATCAAACGGGCGACACGACGGCACGCGAGCGCAAGGCATTGACGCCGGAGGGCGCTTTCGGCGAGGGCCGCGGCCATTGGACACGCAACATCGCGCTCAGCCGTGATGGGCAAACGCTCTTCATCGCGATCGGCAGCCGCAACAACGTCGCCGAGGAATCCGATCCGCGCGCGACGATCCAGACTGTGCCCGTCGCAGGCGGCACCCTGCGGACATTCGCGCGTGGCCTGCGTAATCCCGCGAGCATCGCAGTCTATCCGGGTACGGACGATCTCTACACTGTCGTCAACGAGCGCGACGGCTTGGGCGACGGCCTTGTCCCCGACTATTTGACGCGTGTCGAACGCGGTGCATTCTACGGCTGGCCTTATGCCTATCTGGGCCCGACACCTGATCCAGACTGGGGCGCGAAACGGCCCGATCTCGTAGCCGCGACAAAGACACCGGATGTGCTGTTCCAGGCTCATTCCGCGCCGCTCGGACTGGTCTTCTACGACGGCAAGCAATTCCCGCCCGCCTACAGGGGCGGCGCGTTCGTCAGCTTGCACGGGTCGTGGAATTCGGGCGCGCCGACCGGCTACAAGATCGTGCACGTGCCCTTCGCGAACGGCAGGCCCGCAACGAACGGATACGAGAACTTCGCCACGGGCTTTTGGCAATCGGGTACGGATCGCGCCCGCGTGTGGGGGCGCCCGGTCGGCCTCGCAGTCGCGCAAGACGGTGCGCTGCTCGTAGCCGACGATGCCGGCGACGCGCTTTGGCGCATCAGCTATGGGGCGGGAAAATAGTCCGGCGCATGGTGGAGCTGAGCGGAATCGAACCGCTGACCTCCTCATTGCGAACGAGGCGCTCTCCCAACTGAGCTACAGCCCCATGCGCTGGAAGCGCGAGGGCTGCATGAACCGCCCGGCGCGCGAAGGCCGGGTTGTAAGAGCCCACTCGGTCCAGTGTCAAGATATGGCGCCTCCGCGTGCCTTGCCGCGCCACCCCCTGAACGCTACATGTCGCGATACCTCCGCGATTCCCAACCCGAAGGAAAGCGATGATTTCCCTGATTGACATCATTGATGCGCTATTCACGCTCTACGTCTGGATCATCATCGCCAGCGTGGTTCTGTCGTGGTTGGTCGGCTTCAACGTGATCAATCCCTACAATCCGGCAGTGCGGACGGTTCAAACCTTTTGCTACCGCGCGACGGAGCCTTTGCTGGCGCCCATCCGCCGCTTCATGCCCGATCTCGGCGGGCTCGATATTTCACCCGTCGTCCTGCTCCTCGGATTGGAGTTCGTGCGGATCTTGATCCTCCGAACACTGTCGGGCCAACTGCTTTCGTGAGCCGCGCCACGCCGTTTCGCCCGCGCCCGGATGGGATCTTGCTGACGGTCCGTCTGACGCCGCGCGCTTCCCGTGATTGCATCGACGGCGTGAAGACCGGCCCCAACGGACAGTACATTCAGGCGCGCGTGCGCGCCGTGCCGGAAGATGGGCGCGCAAACACCGCCCTTGCCGAATTGGTCGCAGCTCAAATCCGGGTTCCGAAGTCGACTGTGACGATCGCCTCCGGCCAAACTGCGCGCCTCAAAACGCTCCACATCGCCGGCGACGCGTCCGACCTCGAAACGCGCATCGCCGCTTGGCTGAAGAGGATCGCATGACCGCGCAAGTGATCGACGGAAAGGCGTTCGCGGCCTCGGTGCGCGCGCGTGTGGGCGAAGCCGCGCGTGAACTGAAACAACGCCACGGCCTGTCGGTCGGCCTGACCGTCGTCCTCGTCGGTGACGATCCGGCGAGCGAGATCTACGTGCGCCTCAAGGTCAGAGACGCGCAGGAGGTCGGCATCGTCTCGTGCGACATCAAGCTGCCCGCGACGGCGACCGAAGCCGAGGTTTTGGACATCGTCCGCAAGCTGAACAACGACCGGGCAGTGCACGGCGTCCTGGTTCAGTTTCCGGTACCGCCGCAAATCCGCCAGGACACGATCCTCGACACGCTTTCGCCCGACAAGGATGTCGACGGCCTGACGACCTTGAGCGCCGGGCGGCTGGTGAGCGGCCGCCCCGGCCTCGTCTCCTGCACGCCGCAAGGCTGCCTGATGCTCATCAAATCCGTGAAGCCCAAGCTCGAGGGCCTCAACGCCGTCGTGATCGGCCGCTCCCAGCTGGTCGGCAAACCGATGGCTCAATTGTTGTTGCAGGAGAACTGCACCGTCACCATGGCGCACTCCAAAACCCGGGATTTGCCCGCGATCACGCGCGCTGCGGATATCGTGGTCGCCGCCGTCGGCCGGGCTGAAATGGTCAAGGGCGACTGGGTCAAACCCGGCGCGATCGTGATCGATGTCGGCATGAACCGCCTCGAATTGCCCGGCGGCAAGTCGAAATTGCTGGGCGATGTCGCCTATAATGAGGTGCGGCTGCATGCCGGGGCGATCACGCCGGTCCCCGGCGGCGTCGGCCCGATGACACGCGTATGCCTGTTGCGAAACACGGTCCTGGCGGCGTGTGCGCAAGCGGGCATTCGTCCGCCCACGGAGCTTTAAATGGATATGAGCGCCCTTCCGCCGTTGTGGCTGGATCATCTGAACATCCCCGCGCACGACCCTGAGGTCTTGGCACAGTGGTATGCCGACAGGCTTGGCGTTGAGCGCCGCGGCAACATGGTCGTGGGCCCCGGCATTTCGATCTTCTTCAAGAAGGGCGCGCCGCTGAAGGCGGGCGATGCCTTCCATTTCGGCTTCCGCGTCGAGAACAAGTCGGCGGTCGAAACCTGGGCCGAGCACCTGGGCGTCGCGATCGCGTTCGACGAAGACGACTTCTTCGCCGCCCGCGTCACCGACCCGGACGGCAACATCTTCGAAGTCTATTGGGACAAACTCTAGCGCTTGACCGACTGATTGCGCGCCGCAAGCAAACGCAGCCTCAACGCATTCAGCTTGATGAACCCTTCGGCGTCCTTCTGATTGTAGACGCTGTCCTTCTCGAACGTCACATAGTCTTGACGATAGAGCGAGTTCGGCGACGAGCGTCCGACGACCGTGGCGTTGCCCTTGTAGAGCTTCATGCGCACCGTGCCGCTGACGAACTCTTGGCTCTTGTCGATCATGGCCTGCAGCATCTCGCGCTCGGGTGAGAACCAAAATCCACAGTAAATGAGTTCGGCATATTTCGGCATCAACTCGTCCTTGAGATGCCCTGCGCCGCGATCGAGCGTGATCGACTCGATACCGCGATGCGCCGCATGCAGGATCGTACCGCCGGGCGTCTCGTAGACGCCACGGCTCTTCATGCCGACAAACCGGTTCTCGACGAGATCAAGCCGCCCGATCCCGTTTGCCCGGCCAAGCTCGTTGAGCTGCGTGAGCAGCGTTGCCGGCGAAAGCGTCTTGCCGTCGATCGAAACCGGATCGCCGCGCTCGAATCCGATCTCGATGTAGCTCGCTTTGTCGGGCGCCTCTTCGGGGCTGGCCGTGCGCTGATAAACGATGGAATCGGCTTCCAGCGCGGGGTCCTCAAGAACTTTGCCCTCGCTCGACGAATGCAGAAGGTTGGCATCGACCGAAAACGGCGCCTCGCCGCGCTTGTCCTTGGCGATCGGGATCTGATGCTTCTCCGCGAACTCGATGAGCTTCGTGCGGCTTTCGAGCTCCCACTCGCGCCACGGCGCAATCACGCGGATGTCGGGCTTCAGCGCGTAGTAAGTCAGCTCGAACCGCACCTGATCGTTGCCCTTGCCGGTCGCGCCATGCGCAACCGCGTCGGCGCCGATCTTGTCCGCGATCTCGATTTGCCTCTTGGCGATCAAAGGCCGCGCGATCGACGTGCCGAGCAGGTACTGTCCCTCATAGAGCGCATTCGCGCGGAACATCGGAAACACATAGTCGCGAATGAATTCTTCGCGCAGATCTTCGATGAAGATGTTCGACGGTTTGATGCCGAGCATCTCGGCCTTCTTGCGCGCAGGGCCCAATTCCTCGCCTTGGCCGAGGTCGGCGGTGAACGTGACGACCTCGCAGCCATAGGCTTCCTGCAACCACTTCAGGATAACCGATGTATCGAGCCCGCCCGAATAGGCGAGAACGACCCGCTTCACTTTCCCCTTGCTCATTCGTTCCTCAATGCGGCATTCGCGATAGTTCTTGGCTGCGCATCTGCGCCATGCGTTCGCTGGCGCGCTGCTTGACGCTTTCGCTTTTCAGCTGGCCGCAAGCCGCCATGATATCGCGCCCGCGCGGCGTGCGGATCGGCGAGGCATAGCCCGCGCGATTGACGAATTCGCCGAACTCTTCGATCCGCTCCCAATCCGAGCATTCGTACGGCGCGTCGGGCCATGGATTGAACGGGATGAGGTTGATCTTCGCCGGAATCCCGCGAATGACCTTTACAAGCTCCTTCGCGTCGGCGATCGAGTCGTTCACGCCCTTGAGCATCACGTATTCGAACGTGATCCGTCGCGCATTCGACAGCCCCGGATAGGCGCGGCAGGCATCGAGCAATTCCTTGATCGGATACTTCTTGTTGAGCGGCACGATGACGTCGCGCACCTCGTCGCGCGCCGCATGCAACGATATCGCCAGCATCGAGCCGATCTCTTCGCCCGCGCGCGGGATCATCGGCACGACGCCGGCCGTCGAGAGCGTGATCCGTCGCTTCGACACCGAAAGACCCTCACCGTCTGCCATGATCGAGAGCGCATCGCGCACGTTCTCGAAATTGTAGAGCGGCTCGCCCATGCCCATCATCACCACGTTGGTGATCTGGCGCGTCTCGGAATTGCGACCGGCCTTGGGCCATTCCTTCAGGTCGTCGCGCGCGATCAGGACCTGCGAAACGATCTCCTCGGATGTCAGATTGCGCACGAGCTTCTGGGTGCCCGTATGGCAGAACCGGCAATTGAGCGTGCAGCCGACCTGCGACGAAACGCAAAGCGTGCCGCGATCTTCATCCGGGATGAACACGGTCTCGATCTCGATGCCGGGCCCGAACCGGATCAGCCATTTGCGCGTCCCGTCCGCCGAAACTTGCGCCGCAATCACTTCCGGCCGCTTCAGCGAAAAAGTATCGGCAAGTTCCGCGCGGAACGACTTGGAGAGCGTCGTCATTTGGCTGAAATCGATGGCGCCTTGCACATAGATCGAGTTCCACAGCTGGCTCGCGCGCATCGACAGATGCTTTGGCTCGACGCCTTGGTCCGCCAACGCGCGCTTCAGGCCCTCGCGTGTCAAGCCGACGAGATTTGCCTTCTCCGGACTGCTCATGACTGCGCTGCTTCTCGCCTGACCAAAAACGACAAGGGCGGCTGGTTCAGCCGCCCTTTGGGTTTGAATTCGCTGATACCCAGTCTTTATTTGCAGCCTTCGCTCATTTTGTCGAGAGCGGCCGAAATCCCTTTGAGGGAGTAGGTGTCGGTCGTCAGCGTGCCGCGTTTCGACATGCCCTTAACCGTCATTTCCGAGTTTCCACGCATCGCCGCGATCAGACGCTGTTCCTGCTCCTTCTCCTGAAGCCAGGCCCCGTCGACCTTGGTGAAGAAATTGAACTTGTCCGAACCCACTTGCACGGTGGCCTGGGCACCCTGCTTGAACTCATAGCCGATGACCACCGAAGGCTCGTTGGTGATTTTCGTCTTGGGCCAGCTCGTGATCAGGAAATAGATCGGATCGCGCTTGGCGGCGGCTGGTTCCTTTGCTTGTGGCTGGGTCACGGCGTAACAGACAGCGCCGCGATTGTTGTTGGTGTCCTCCGTCTTGTAGGCTTCCCACGCATCGAACGTGCCGAGAAGCGTCGGGCCCGGCTGGGCAAGCGCTGCTGAGACAGCGGCGAAAAGCCCGAAAGCCGCAATGGCGATCAAGCGAAGAATGAGGGTCATCGAAGGTACCTTTGCTTAGAGCAACACAAGAGCTGGTGGCGGAACCACCATACAGGGCGAACCTGCGCGTCTCCAATGTCTCGCCCATGTTGGGCGGTTTTGTGAAGCCCCCTTCGCCAAGCTTCGGGGGCCGGAAGGCGGGCCCGCTGCGGCGGAAAGTTCGATTCCCGCCGTAACAAGGGGTTTGCTAGGTTACGCGGATGCAACCTGCTTCGGTCGAGCAATCTGCCACCCTGGATCGAGAAGCGCTTGCCGCGCTCGTCGAGGACATCGCCGCCCGCGCGGACCGCGGGGCGTTTGCCGCTTTGTTTCGCCATTTCGCGCCGAAGATTAAGGGTTACCTCATCAAGATCGGCACCGACCGCGGGCAGGCGGAGGAATTGACCCAGGAGGTCATGCTGACTGTCTGGCGCAAGGCGGGGACCTTCGACCGCAGGCAAGCCTCGGTCTCGACCTGGATGTTTACGATCGCCCGCAACCGCCGCATCGACGCCGTGCGCCGCGAAAAGCGTCCTGAGCTCGACCCGTCTGATCCAATGCTTGTGCCCGACGAGCCCATCGCCGCCGATGAGCGCCTCGACGCGATCGATCGCGAAGCGCGCGTGGCACGCGCACTGAAGACATTGCCGAAGGAACAGGCGGACCTCGTGCGCGAGGCATTCTATCTTGCGAAGTCGCACAGTGAGATCGCGGAGGAAACGAAAATCCCTCTCGGTACCGTAAAGTCGCGCCTGCGCTTGGCGTTCGGCCGATTGCGCAAGGCGCTCGAGGGGGATGAGACGTGAGCACCAGGAATCCAAGTCATCATCCAAGCGCGGAGCTTTTGTCCGCCGCGGCGTCGGGCGCACTGACGCCGGCCGTCAATCGCATCGTGACGGCTCACGCCGCGCTGTGCCCGCATTGCCGCGCAACGACGGCCAAACTCGAGACGCTCGGCGGTGTCGGGCTCGAGCAAGAGGCGTCCGCCGACCTCGCACCCAACGCCCTTGAGAACGCGCTCGCCGCCATCGCACGCGACCCGAGCGTGTCGAAGGCGCCGTACTTGCCCGAGCCGTTGGCCGCCTTGCCTCGGGAGATCCGGGAGTTTGTCGCCCCCGCATTCGGCAAGCGCGCTTGGCGCTCGGGCGGCATTGGCTTCAAGATTTTCGATCTCGATCTGCCGGAAACGGCAAACGGCGAGAGTTTTCAGCTCTTTCGCATCGAGCCGGGATCGGGGCCGCCGCTCCACACGCATGACGGCCAGGAGTTCACGCTGGTTTTGACCGGCGCCTTCAAGGATGAAACGGGCCTTTATCGCCCGGGCGATCTTGAGACCGGCGATCAATCGTTGACCCACCGTCCCGTCGCCGAAGCGGGCGAAGTTTGTTTCGCGCTCGCCGTGACGACGGCGCCGCTGAAGTTCAAGGGAACGCTAGGTCTCCTGCAGCGCGTGTTGAATCTCGGAAAATAGTGATCGCAAAGCGATGAACCCAATCTTGGTCGAGGTGACACGCGGCGGTCGCGTGGAAAGCGCGCATCGCGGAGCCATCGCCGTCAGCGATGCGACCGGCAAGTTGGTCGCGCAATGGGGCGACGTCGAAGCCGCAGTCTTTCCGCGCTC
Source organism: Micropepsaceae bacterium (assembly GCA_041477875.1). Taxonomy (GTDB): domain Bacteria; phylum Pseudomonadota; class Alphaproteobacteria; order Micropepsales; family Micropepsaceae; genus SZUA-430. The sequence goes on from JBGOVA010000079.1 coordinate 15,289, forward strand.
CGCGTTCAAATCGCTTCAGGCGCTCCCGCTTGTCGAATCGGGTGCCGCCGATGCGTTTCGCCTGAGCGACGAAGAACTCGCCCTCGCCTGCGCCTCGCACAGCGGCGAGCCGATGCACGTCGAGCGCGTCACGGCATGGCTCGAACGCATCGACTGCGCGGAAGGCGATCTTGCCTGTGGTCCCCATCTGCCGATCAACGAGGCGGCCGCTCACGCGATGCTGCGCGGTGGCGAACGCCCGTGCCGCATTCACAACAATTGTTCGGGCAAGCACTCGGGCTTCTTGACCGTCGCCCGCCACCTTCACATCGCGGTCGACGGATACGAGAGGCCCGACCACCCCGTACAAGTGCTGGCGCGCGAAGCGATTGCCGCACTCTGCGACCTGAATCCAAACGAGCTTCCCGTCGGCATTGACGGCTGCGCGGCGCCTAACTACGCACTGCCTCTGTCGCGGCTCGCGCGCGCGATGGCGAGATTGGGCGACACTGCGTCGCTGCGGCCCATCCGAGCGAAAGCTGCACAGCGTTTGGTCGCGGCCTGGCGCGCTCATCCGCTTCTGGTGTCGGGCACGGGCCGCGCCTGCGCCGAACTGATTGCGGCATCGAAGGACCGCACCGTCGTGAAGACTGGCGCCGAAGGCGTGTTTACCGCTGTACTGCCCGATCAAGGTCTCGGCATAGCGCTCAAGATCGACGACGGTGCGACGCGCGCTGCGGAAACGGCGATGGCGAAGTTGTTGGTGTCATTGGGCGCCGCCGACGAAGGGTCACCGGCTGTTGTCAAGCATCTGCGTCCGCCCGTGCGCAACTGGCGCGGCGACATCGTGGGCGAACGCCGCACGACCGCGGCGTTCGCGCAAATCGCGATCTAATACGTCCGCGACGATGCAGGCGACGCTTCGCCCTTCGGCGGCAACGCTTCGATCGTATCGATGATGCAGTGGTCGCGGAATCCGTGCCGGCCCACGATGATCTTGTCGCCCTTGCTGAGGCAAATCCCGGGCCGCGCTTCGATGCGGGCGAACAGGGCCCACTTCATCTCGCGGCAGCTGTTGAAGAACGTGACTTTGTAGCCGCGCTGCGGCGAGGTCCAAACAATGGCGGTGTGGTCGTCGACATCTTTGAAATTGTAGATCTGATCGACGAACGGGCAGGGCATGTGTCGCGGTTGCGACGGCTCTTCGGCGGTCGCGGGCACGCTGATCCCCGCAGCCGCAACGGCGGCGAGAATGACCCGGTCAAGCTTCAGCATTGCTGGTCTCCTTCGACGGCAGGGGCGCGAAGCCGCCTGCGTGTACGTTTCAATGGCCTCGGAAGTTCACAGTCTCTAGTGCCGTGGCGCTGAACCCACCATGAACGCGACCTCACGAAGCCGCGATCCGCGTTGGGCAAGTGGCGAGGCTTGGCCTTTGATGGCGGCTCGCTTAACGTTGGCGGAACGCGCAATACGCGACCGACAACCGGAGAACCTTGATGAAAGCCGTGCTCTGCAAACAATATGGCCCGCCCGACAGCCTCGTCCTAGAGGACGTGCCGAGCCCGAAACCGCGGGAAGGCCACGTTGTGATCTCGGTCAAGGCCGCAGGCGTCAACTTCCCCGATCTATTGATCATTCAAAACAAATATCAGTTTCGCCCCGATCTGCCGTTTTCGCCCGGCGGTGAGGTCGCGGGCATCGTGAAGGAACTGGGCGCCGGCGTCACCAACGTGAAGGTCGGCGACCGCGTGATCGGCTCGACGGGTTGGGGCGGGTTCGCCGAGGAAGCGGTCGCACCGGCTGTACGCTGCATTCCGTTCCCGTCAAACATGGACTTCGTCGAAGCCTCGGCCTTCGTGATGACCTATGGCACATCGCATCATGCGTTGAAGGATCGCGCGGAGTTGAAGGCTGGCGAAACACTCTTGGTCCTCGGCGCCGCCGGCGGTGTCGGCATTTCGGCGGTTGAAATCGGCAAAGTCCTGGGCGCGCGGGTTGTCGCTGCCGCCTCAAGCCAAGAGAAGGTCGACTTCTGCATGAAGCGTGGCGCCGATGCAGGCGTCGTCTATCCCGAGGGCCCGCTCGATCGCGACGCGCAGAAAAAACTGGCCGACGAATTCAAGAAGGTTTTGGGCGGCGAGGGCGCGAACGTCATTTATGACGGCGTCGGCGGCGACTACGCCGAACCTGCGCTGCGCTCGATCGCGTGGGAGGGCCGCTATCTGGTCATCGGTTTCCCGGCCGGCATTCCCTCGATCCCGCTCAATCTCACGCTGCTCAAGGGCTGTCAGATCGTCGGTGTCTTTTGGGGTGCGTTCACCGCCCGCGAACCCAAGCGCAATCAAGAGAACCTGGCCGAACTCATGCGCTGGGTGAAGGACGGAAAGTTGAAACCCCACGTCTCCAAGACCTATCCGCTCGCCCGCGCCGCGGACGCGCTCAACGACATGGCGGCGCGCAAGGTGAAGGGGAAGGTGGTCCTCGTTACGGGCTGATAGCTGCCCTCAGTCGAAAAAAAGGGCCCCGCCTGGAACCCTGCTTTTTCGCGTGATCGGCGACTTACTGGGCCGTCGTGGGACGGCTC